>JAJBUK010000138.1 GCA_020860385.1 Clostridiales bacterium | reverse complement strand
GCGCTCCCTCCGGTGAAGTCTCTCATTCTGTCAGACGCAAAAAGGGCGGGGCGGTTGCGCTTCTGGGGAATTTTTTTGCCGGGGTGGGCGTTCACGCCGCCCCGTCCAGGGCGTCCTCCTCCAGCCAGGCCTCCCAGGGAACGTCTTCCCAGCCGGTGGTGTCAAACCCCGCCCGGATACATTCCGCGTAGTAGTTCAGCTTGGCCCTGAGATTGGGGCAGGAAGCCCAATCCACGGTGCTGTTGCCGCTCATCACGTTCTCAAAGAGCCGCGCCCGGTCCTCCGTGGGGAAGGTCAGGCTGTAGGTGTCGATGAAGTAGACATCCCTGCTGGTGGTCAGGTCGTAGACGAAGCCGTAAAATTCCTCGTAGCCGAAGGTGTCATAGGAGTAGGTGTAGCAGTCCCCGAATTGCTGGGAGGAGGGGTTCAACCCGTTCCACACTTCCTCGTCCACCCCTCCGGTGTCGCTGAACAGCAGGCGGATTTCAATGGCATGGCTGATCTCATGGTGCAGAGAGGTGCGCAGGTCCTCCGGGTAGCAGCAGTCCACCGCCAGCACGATAGCGTTGCCTTTGGTGGTTTGCAGACCGCCGGCATAGTCCAGCACGCCGTCCCCAATGCCGATGATGCTCCCGGCCAGGTACAGCTCGATGCCCTCCAGCCACTGGCCCTGGAACTGCCGGAAGAAGCCCTCTGGGTACTTGGCAAGCTCCTCGGCCACGATCTCCAGGGCATAGTCTACCGTGTCATGGTCGGACAGGGCGGTGATGGCGTAGCTGCCCAGGAAACTGCGGCACTCGTCGGAGAGGTAAATGGTCAGGCCGTACTGCTCCTCCAACGCGTCCGCCTGGGCCCGCAGGTCTGCCAGCTCCTCCGGGCAATCCTGGGGCTGGAAGTAGGCGGGGTCCCAGCTCTCCGTCACGTCGGCAATCAGGGGGTCGGCGTAGACCGCTTCGGACACCTCCAGCCCCTCCATGCCGCCTGCGTCGGCGGTGTAATCCCACCGGTAAAAGTACAGCGTCAGGGACTCCCCCTGAATGGCAATCAGCAGGGCGTTCTCCTCCGGCAGCACCACAGGGTCGCCGTACAGCCAGACATAGTCCTCCTCCATGGAGAAGCTGGTGCTGCTGACCGGTTCATGGGCCTGGTCGTACAGTCCCAGCCGCACCGTGGCCCCGGCCTCGCTCCACTCCGTCTCGTAGAACAGCAGCTGCCGGTCGGCCAGCACCTCCAGGGAGATGGCCTCCTCCCCGTCCCAGGTGTAGGTGGCGGAGGACTGGTCGGTAAAGACCGTGTAGACGGCGTCATCCCCCTCCAGGGGCGAGGTGTTGGCCACCAGCACGCCGTTGTCAGCGTACAGGGTCGCCGCCCCGGTCTCCCGGAGGTAGAGAAACTCCCCCGTGTCCAGGTTCACCACGGCGTCATAATACTGCAAGTCCCCGGCCATGCCGTACAGGATGGCGTACTGGGTCCCGTCCTCCCCGGAAAAAAGCCCGTCCAGGTAGCTGATGGAGAAGTGCCGCTGTAGGGAGACCGCCTCTCCCTCGCCGCCGCCCTCCGTGGCGCGGCGCATCAGCGCCCCGTCCTCCACATAGTAGAGCCACGCGCCGTCCTGGGTGACGCAGCCGAACAGCTCGCCGCTGCACTCCAGCAGGGTCACCTGGTTCAGGCCGCTGTCATAGCACAGGGCGGTCATGGTGCCGTCCGAGTACTGCGTCCAGTTCCACAGCAGGTCCCCGCTCTGCTCCACATAGGAGAAGGTGTTCTGGTCGGCCTCCGGCAGCGCCACAGTCTGCTCCACCTGGCCGGTCTCCCAGTCATAGAGGGCCAGGTAGTCCTGCACGCTGGCAACGTCCCACGCATCCCCCTCGGAGATGTTGATTTGCCGGTCGGACAGGGAGTACAGCGCCGCTATCCTGCCGTCCGACAGGTCGTAGAGCTGGGACAGGGTGAAATACCCCTCCTCCGTCTCCGCATCCGGGGCCAGCCGCCCCAGCAGCGTCACGTCGCCGTTGGCGCTGTCCGCCGCCTCCTGGGTCAGGGTCAGGCCGCTGATATGGTAGGGATTGCCCTCATAGGGGTCCTCCTCCGGCTCCGCTTCCGGCGCTACGTCGGAGGCATCGGAGGCGGGCGTCACGGCGGAAACCGGCTGGGCGGGCAGGTCGCTGTTTGTGGCCACCCGTCCGCAGCCGGGCAGCAGGAGCAGCACGGCGCAAAGCGCCCCGATTAAAATGAACTGCCTGCGCTGCTTCATCATGCCGCCCTCCGTTTCCTGCTGAATTGACAAGACTTATGCAAATCGTGCTTTCATTATAGCACAGGCCGCTGGGGAGTGCAATCAAAAAAACCGACCCTGGAAGGGAAATTTTTCCAGGGTCGGTTTTTGTTTGCTTATTGGAATGGGGGTACAGGGTAATGTCGCTCCCTTAAGATGCAATCTATCCTGAGTTAAGGGTAGCAACGTACCCTTATCGTCAGATTTCAGCGACCAAAGGATAATAAAATTGCCGCCCGTCCCGCCGTAAGGCTAGGGAGCGAAGCGGAAATGCCGCTTGACGGCGAGGGACGTGAGCGGCAATCGTATCCAGCCGCCATAGGCGGCAGTCTCACCAGTGAGAAGTTACATCGTCTGTTGCCTGCGCTGCCACGGAACGGTAGAGACAAGGCGCTAGCCGGTTGTGGGATAGGAGGAGGGTTCTTAGGGGGGAGCGAGTCCCCGAAGCTCCCTCCTAAGCCGCCCTCTTTCCCCCATTTCTCGGCGGAACGAGAAATGGGGCCCGCCGGGAGGGCAAGAACGTTGTTCCTTTATCATTCCTTGTCTAAGGAGCGCAACTCCCCAAGTGAATAACCTTGCATCACAGCGGGATATTGCCGTGGTGGGGCTTATCGCTGCCGATACCCATGGCGGTGTAGGCTTCCAGGGCCTTCTCCAGCATACGGCGGGTGTCCTGGGGCTGAATCACGTCGTCAATATACCCCAGCTTCGCGCCCACATAGGGGTTCAGGTGGATGCGGGTGTACTCGTCGGTCTTTTCCTTCAGCACCTCGGCCTTCCGGTCTCCGGCGGCCTTGATTTCCTTCTTGTTGATGATTTTTACCGCGCCTTCCGCGCCCATGACGGCGATTTCGGCATAGGGCCAGGCCCAGACGATGTCCGCCCCCAGGCCCTTGCTGCACATGGCGATGTAGGCTCCGCCGTAGGCCTTGCGCAGCACCAGGGTGATTTTCGGCACCTTCGCCTCGGAGTAGGCGTACAGCATCTTCGCCCCGTGGCGGATGATGCCGTTATGCTCCTGGTCGCTGCCCGGGAAGAAGCCGGGCACATCCACCAGCGTCACCAGGGGGATGTTGAAGGCGTCGCAGGTGCGGATGAAGCGGGCGGCCTTACAGCTGGCGTTCACGTCCAGGCAGCCGCCGATGACGGCAGGCTGGTTGGCCACGAAGCCCACGCTCTGGCCGTTCACCCGGCCAAAGGCGGTGACGATGTTGGCGGCGAACTCCGGCTCGATTTCGTACAGGGATTCCGTATCCGCCAGATAGTCCAGCACCCGCTTCACATCGTAGATTTTACGCTTGTTTTCCGGCACAACGCTCTCGATGCCCCGCTGCCAGCGGGCCTTGAACTTCTTATTGATGGGGGCCATCTCGTTGCTGTTCTGGGGGAGATAGCTCAGCAGGGCGCGGATTTTGTCCAGGCACTCCTTATCGTCCTTGGCACGGACGTGGGCCACGCCGTTCTTCCGCATATGGACGTCCACGCCGCCCAAATCCTGCATGGTGATGTCCTCACCGATGACCTCCTTCACCACGCCGGGGCCGGTGACGAACATCTCGCCGGTGCCCTCTACGAAGAAGATGAAGTCCTGCAAGGCGGGGGAATAGGACGCGCCGCCGGCGCAGGGGCCCATGATGGCGGTGATTTGGGGAATGTGGCCGGAGGACTGGACGTTATTGTAGAAGATGCTGCCGTACTGGGCCAGCGCCTCGATGCCCTCCTGAATCTTCGCGCCGCCGGAGTCCATCAGGCCGATGATGGGCACCCCGGCCTTCTGTGCCGCCTTCTGGGCCTCGATGATTTTCCGGGCGTTGGAGGCGGACAGACTGCCGCCCTGGATGGTGAAGTCCTGGGCGTAGGCATAGGCGTAGCGGCCGTTGATTTTGCCGTAGCCGGCGATGACGCCGTCCCGGGCCACCGGCTTCTCCAGCCCCTGGCCCCGGTTCTGGAAGGTGTTCATCTCCAGGAAGGTATCCTTGTCAAAGAGGTAAGCCAGCCGCTCGTCGGCGGTCATCTTCCCCTTGGCGTGCTGGCGGTCGGCATTGCCGCTGCTTACCAACCGTTTGCGCTGTTCTTCTAACTCTTGCAGGCAATCCATACTCTATAGCTCCTTTTACAGCAGGGGCGGTCGCTCTGCGCTTCTCTGGTTTGCGCAGCCCGCTTTCAAATGACTGTGACGGTTCTTGCCGTACCCGCGTGGCGTGGGCCTTTTCGTTCCCCTGCTGCTGCATATCCGACAATGAAAACAGTTCACAACCTTTATTGTACCACGAAAATCGGAACCCGTAAAGAGATTTTATGCGCTTCCCGGCGGGATTTTGCCACATTTTTTCAACCGGTATCCGCGCAGAAGCCCCTCAGCCGAACAGGTTGCCGAATAAACTCTTGAAGAAGTCCACGATGGACTGAATCAACGCGGTGAACGCATTGGAGCTGCCGTCCGTGACGCCGCTCTCGTCCAGCTTCTCCAGCTCGGACTTGATGGAGTCGTAGAGGTCGGAGGCCTGCTGCTTGATGGTGTCCAGGTCAATGTCCGCGTTTTGCAGCTTAACGATAAGGTCAATGATTTTCTGGCGGGTCTCATCGTCCAGGGTGACGCCCATGTTCTCACAGAGCTGGTCCAGGGTGTCGCCGATTTCGTCCTCGTTCAGTCCCTCGGATAGGGCCTTTTCCTTCAGGACAGCGATGAGCTTGGTGGCGGTATCGGTATCCCCGATGGCCTCGCCCACCTCGCCGGTGGTGACGATCTCCTCCGCGGCGGCGTCGGTGGCGTCCTCGTCCAACTCCTCCCCGGTCATAATGGTGTAAGCCTTAAAGGCGCTGGCCAGGGCGCAGGTGCCGCTGAGGGTGGTGGGGGCCGCCACATAGACCTCCACATCCGCCACCCCCGCGTCGGCCAGGGCGGTCTGGTACATCTCCTCGGTGCAGTAGCTGATATTATAGGTGGTGACGGTGATGCCGCTGCCCTCCTCGGCGGGCACCAGCAGGATGGAGGACAGGGCCTTCGTCCCCAGCAGGGAGGCGGAGAGGTAGCTGCCGAACAGCTCCTCTTCCTCCTCATGGGTGGTGTAGCTGACCTCGTAATCGGAGAGGTCGTCCACATCCAGCAGCTTCAGCACGGTTTCCTCCTGGCTGTCGCTGAGGTTCTCCCCCAAAATCAGGTATCCGGCGGTGTCCTCCGAAGCGGCGCTGCCGCTGGCCAGGGCGGCGGTGGGCAACGTCGCCAGTATGCTCAGGGCCAGCGCCCCGGCAGTGAATCTTTTCAGCCTCATATTCACGCAAATCTCCCTTCCGGCAAATCAGAATCAGGCGTTTCATTCAAACGCAGTTTCAGTATAACACAGCTTTCCAAAAATGCAAGACAGAGCGCCGTCCCCTCCGGGGATTTCCTTCGGCCTAACGGTTTTCCGGCTGGGAGACCAGCGCCTGATAGCGCCGCATCAGCTCCGCCACACAGATAGATTCCGTTACGCCCTTGTTCGGGAAGCCATACGCCTGCATCACCGCCCGGTCGTTCTGCTGGTGGGCGCGGCGCAGCTCCGGGGGCATGGTCAGCTCGTCATAGAGGTCGGCCAGGCTGCTGTCCGGGTACAGCGCCCGTGCGTCCAGGATGGCCTGGGCGGTCTGCTCGATTTTGGCTTTCTGTGCATCGGTGGGGGTGGGCCAGGGGAAGTTGTTGTAGACGTTGGTAACGGTAATTCTATATCTCATTTCCAGTCGCCCGCATACAGATTTCATCCACGCCATAAAGATATTGGAATTTAATATCCCAAAATCATACAAAGTTGCATTTGGAATCATTTGAACCGAATTGTTTGCAATTACAGTGCAAGGTAAATACCCTATTGGGACATACTTTCTTTTTTCACTTGATGTCAGCGGAAGCAATAAATAATCTCCGCTTGTTGGTTGCCGATTTTCTGTGAAAAGATATGGATATTCCGCCCATTTTCTGGTGGCTTTCTTTGGGCTTGATTCCCGAAATTTCCTTACCCCTTCAACTCGTTCCATTAGTTCAGGGAACTTCCGAAGTTCAGCAGGATTTAGTCCATAGCACCATAGACAATATCTTTTTGTATTAGATAAAAATGTCTGACCGTTTGTAACTGGTCGCAAAAACTTGTTTATATCAGGATATTTTTTTGTCAATTCAGCATACTCATCAGGTGTAAAATAAAATAGCCCATTATCTGTTCCTTGACTTCCTTTATTCATAATAGAAACACCATTACATAGAGGTGTTTTTCTATCAAAAATAAAAACATTCGGCGCATCTAGCAAATACGCATTGATATTATCGACAATCTGCGCTCTATCTGAATCGTATAGCTTTTTCGGCTTTTCATTCGGCGCAATACTGAATCCCACAATCACACAATGCACATGGGCTTTCAGGCTGGCTTCGCTGTCCCAGCGGAAGGTGCGGTGTGCAAAGTCAATATGAATCTGGAACCGGTCATAAAGGGGCTTCCAAACTGCGGCAACCTGTTCGCCCTGGGTGATGGAGTTGGTGGACACAAATGCTGCGCGAATGTCCGTTCCCTGCATCAGTTCTGCCGCCTTGAAATACCATCCGGCCACATAGTCAATATTTTTGCCAATGCCCTGGGCTATATTCTGCAAATCAGCCTTCTGTTCCTTCGATTGATAAGTATAGCCAACAAACGGCGGATTCCCCATAATATAACTGAGCTTCCCCTTCGGCACCACGTTCTCCCAGTTCAGCCGCAGGGCGTTGCCCTCCACGATGTTGGTATAGGATTTCAGGGGCAGGAAGTCCAGGTGCATCAGCACGATTTCCTCCGTCTCCTTCATCATCTGGCTCTCCGCAATCCACAGGGCGGTTTTCGCCACCGTCACGGCAAAGTCGTTGATTTCAATGCCGTAGAACTGGCTCAGGGACACCTGAATCGGGTTGTGATTCACGTCACCAAAGCTGATTTGCTCCTGATTCAGCGCCCGCAGCACCTCGTTCTCCAGCCGCCGGAGGGACAGGTAGGATTCCGTCAGGAAGTTGCCGCTGCCGCAGGCGGGGTCTAAATAGGACGCCGAGGCCAGCTTCTTCTGAAACTCCCGCAGCTTCCGCTCCTTCGTCTTTGCCACGGGGACGGCGCAAATCTCCGCAAATTCCCGTTTCAGGTCGTCCAGGAACAGGGGGTCGATGACCTTGTGAATATTCTCGATGGAGGTATAGTGCATCCCGCCGGAGCGCCGGGTCTCCGGGTTCAGGGTGCTTTCAAAGACGGCGCCGAAGATGGTGGGGCTTATCTCCGACCAGTCAAAGCCGCTGCTGGCCTTGTTCAGCAGCAGGTCACGGATTTCATCGGTGAAGGGAGGAACCTCGATGTCCTCATCGGAGAAGAGGCCGCCGTTCACATAGGGGAAGGCCGCCAGGGTCGGGTTGTCCTCCTGCAAATATTCGTCCCGCTCCTCCGCCGGGGTGTCCAGCACCTGGAACAGCTCCAGCAGCGCCCGGCGCATATGGCGGGTGTCCGACTCCGCCAGATAGTCATGGAACATCCCGTGCCGCCCGAAGATGCCCGCGTCCTCGGCGTAGAGGCAGAACACCAGCCGGACGCACAGCACGTTCAGGCTGTGCATGGCCTTGGGGCTGGTGGGGTCGCGGTACTGCTTGGCGAAGGCGTCGTACAGCAGGCCGACGATTTCACCGGCGGCCATGGAGACCTCCATCTCGTGGCGGATGTCCTCATTGCCGGTGTCCACCAGGAAGTTCAGCCGATGGGGCTCCTTGGGCAGGTCGGCCAGGCGCAGCACCTCCGGCTCGTCATTGGGCTTGTTCATGTCGTGAATCTCGAAGGTCTGGAAGTTGCAGACCACGATCCAGCGGGGGTTCTGGTCGTGGGGGAGGTACCCGGCGTAGCGGCGGGCCTGCTGGTAGGGGGTCAGCAGGGAGCCGTCCGACTGCTTGTAGCCCTTCCGCAGGTTGATGTCCATCCCCTTCTGCTCAATCAGCACGCGGGTATCAGGGAGGTAGGCGTCGATAAAACTGGTATGGCTCAGCTTCACCGGCAGCTCGAATTGAATGTGCTGGGCCGGATTGTCCAGGCCGTACACCGTTTGCAGCAGAGTCAGCCAGAACGCCTGGGTCTCCTGCTTCTCATCGCCGTGGCCCGCCCACTGGGCGGCAAAGGCTTTCGCGGCGGCTTTCTGTTCGTTTTCTGTCATGGTCGCTCCCCCACTTTGCACAGGTGTTCTTACGGAACATCATACCACATTCGGTTGGGATTCTCAATCGGCAGCGCGCAAATTTCCGGCGATTTATCGCTCCAGAAAAATTCGCCGGAATTTGCATTTGCCCCCTTCTATTTTCCGTGAAAATTTGCTATACTGAATATGTATGTAAATTTTGATAAATTGCGGAGGAACCCAATGAACCGCTTTGATCAGTTAGAAGATGCGCTGCGCCTCGCCTGCCCCGGGCTGGAGGTGCGCCGCAATGAACCTATGAGCCGCCACACCTCGTTCCGCATCGGCGGGCCGGTGGCGGTGATGGCCCTCCCCAAGGGGGAGGCGCAGCTGCTGGCCGCCCTGCAGGTGGCCCGGGAGCTGGAGATTACGCCGGTGCCCCTGGGCAACGGCAGCAACCTGCTGTGCAGCGACGGGCCGATAGACTGCTTCGTCATCCGCCTGCTGGACGGGCTGGATACGCTGGAGCTGCTGCCGGAGAACCGCATCCGCTGCGGGGCGGGGGTGCTGCTGTCCCGCCTGGCGGCCTTCGCCCAGAAGAATGCCCTCACCGGGCTGGAGTTCGCCTCCGGCATCCCCGGCACCCTGGGGGGCGGGGCGGTGATGAACGCCGGAGCCTACGGCGGGGAACTGAAGGACGTACTGATAGAGACCCGCTGCGTCACCCTGGACGGGGAGATGCAGACCTTCCGTGGGAAGGAGCAGGGCTTCGGCTATCGGCGCAGCGCCTTCGCCGGGGGGGATAAAATCGTCCTCAGCGGCCTGTTACAGCTTGCCCCTGGGGACGGCGCCGCCATCAAGGCCCGCATGGACGAACTGAACCAGCGCCGCCGCAGCAAGCAGCCCCTGGAGTACCCCAGCGCGGGCAGCACCTTCAAGCGGCCCGTAGGCGGCTTCGCCGCCGCCCTGATTCAGCAGTGCGGCCTGAAAGGGCTGACGGTAGGGGGCGCTCAGGTCAGCGAGAAGCACAGCGGCTTCATCATCAACAAGGGCGGGGCCACCTGCGCCGACGTGCTGGCCCTGGCCCAGCAGGTACACGACATCGTGCAGGCCGAGACCGGTATCTCCCTGGAGCTGGAAATCAAGCGGCTGGGCTGACCGGCCTTTACGCATTCGCAACGTTTACGAAAGGGGGCATCCTGCCATGAAGTTCATTCTCATCACCGGCCTGTCCGGCGCAGGCAAAAGCCAGGCGGCCAATTTTCTGGAGGACGTGGGCTATTTCACCGTGGACAATATGCCGGCGGTGATGATCCCCGAATTTGTCCGGCTGTGCATGGAGGAGACCCCCCAGCACGAGAAGGTGGCCCTGGTCAGCGACATTCGGGGCGGCACCAACTTCGCCGCCCTGTTCACCGCCCTGGACTGGATGAAGGAGCAGGGGTGCGACTATACGCTGCTCTTCCTGGAGGCCTCCGTCCCCACCATCATCCGCCGGTATAAGGAGACCCGGCGGAGCCACCCCCTGTCCGGCGAGGGTCTCTCCCTGGAGGAGGCCATGCAGAAAGAGTGGGCGCTGCTGGCCCCGGTGCGGGCGCGGGCGGACGAAATCATTGACTCCACCAACTTCGCCACCACCGCCATGCTCCGCAGCACCCTGCTGGAGCGGCTGGGGGAGACCACCAATACAGGGATGAGCGTCAGCGTCATGTCCTTCGGCTTCAAGTACGGCCTCCCGCTGGAGGCGGATTTGATTTTCGACGTGCGCTTCCTGCCCAACCCCTTCTACATCCCGGAGCTGCGGAAGCTGACCGGGCTGGACCAGCCGGTGCTGGACTACCTGAACCAGTACCCGGAGACCCAGACCTTCCTGGATAAGCTGGAGGAGATGCTCTCCTTCCTCCTCCCCCTGTACGCCAAGGAGGGGAAGACCGCCCTGACCATCGCCGTGGGCTGCACCGGCGGCCAGCACCGCAGCGTGGCCCTATGCCACAGCGCCACGACGATGGTGCGGGGGATGGGCTTCCCTGTCACCGAGCATCACCGGGACATCGCCCGGGATCGAAAGTGAGGCGGCCGTTCGTATGTCCATGTATCATATTCCCGTAGGGGGCGGGCCCCGTATCGTCGCCATCGGCGGGGGCACGGGCCTTTCCACCATGCTGCGGGGTTTGAAATTCTACACCCAGAACATCACCGCCATCGTCACCATGGCGGACGACGGCGGCGGCTCCGGTATGCTCCGCCACGACCTGGGGATGCCGCCTCCCGGCGACGTGCGCAACTGCCTCCAGGCCCTGGCCAACTGCGAGCCGGTGATGGAGCAGCTGTTCGCCTACCGCTTCCATGACGGCTCCCTGAAAGGGCAGAGCATGGGAAACCTGATTCTGGCGGCGCTGAACGAGATTTACCCCTCCTTTGACCAGGCGGTGTCCAGCATGAGCCAGGTGCTGGCCATCACCGGGCGGGTGCTGCCCGTCACCAACGCCAACATCGAGCTGGTGGCGGAGTTCGAGAACGGCACCTCCGTCCGGGGGGAGTCCAAAATCTTCTCCTTCAAGAAGGAGCAAGGCTGCCGCATCACCCGGGTCTCCCTGGACCCGGCCTGGCCGGAGGCGCTGCCCGACGCCCTGGAGGCCATCCGCAAGGCGGACGTTATCCTCCTGGGGCCGGGGAGCCTGTACACCAGCATCATCCCCAACCTGCTGGTGCGGGGGGTATCCGCCGCCGTGGCGGAGTCCCGGGGACTGCGGGTGTATGTGGCCAACATTATGACCCAGGAGGGGGAGACGGAGGGCTATACCCTGTCTGACCACCTGACCGCCCTCCACAAGCACGCCGGAGGCCGGAAGCTGGTGGATGTCTGCCTGGCCAACTCCGCCCCCATTCCCAGCCCGGTGGCCGCCCGCTACGAGACGGAGAACGCCGCCCCCCTGCTGATTGACCGGGAGGCGGTGGAGGCCATGGGGGTGGAACTGGTGACCGCCCCCCTGTCCAACGAGAAGCTGGCCAATCAGGCCCGGCACGACCCCATCAAGCTGGCCGAGGCGCTGATGGCCCTGATTCAGGACCGCTGCCTGCGGGTCAGCACGGCAGACGGCATCCGTTACATCCTGGACCGATAGGAGGGCGAGCAAGATGTCCTTTTCCTCTGACACCAAGGCAGAGCTTTGCCGGGAAAAGCTGAGCCGCAGCTGCTGCGCCCAGGCGGAGGCCTACGGGGCGCTGCTGTTCTGCAACGCCTTCACCCCTCAGGAGATCCGCATCACCACCCAGTCCGCCGACGTGGCCCAGCGGCTGCCCCGGCTGTTCCGGAAAGCCTTCGGCGTGAAGTTCGACTGTCTGCCGGAGGCCATCGTGGCCGGACACAAGATGACCTTCCGCATGACCGAACCCGCCGCCATCCGCACCGTGCTGGACGCCTACGGCTACAGCCCGGAGACGGCGGTGGCCCTACACATCAACTACGCCGCGCTGGAAAAGGACTGCTGCAAGGCGGCCTTTTTCCGGGGGGCTTTTTTGGTGGGCGGCAGCGTCACCGACCCCGCCAAACGCTACCACCTGGAGCTGTCCACCAGCCACCTGGCTGTCCACCGGGAGCTCCAGGCCCTGGCGCCGGAGCTGAACCTCTCCCCCAGGGAGACCCGGCGGAAGGCCAGCTACCTGACCTATTTCAAGCAGAGCGACGCCATTGCCGACTTCCTCACCACCATCGGGGCCCCGGTGGCCGCCATGGAGGTGATGAACGCCAAGCTGGAGAAGAACCTGGTGAACGGCGTCAACCGGCAGTACAACTGCGACGTGGCCAATGTGGAGAAGGCGGTGGCCGCCGCCCAGGAGCAAATTGCCGCCATCCGCCGGCTGGAGGAGCGAGGCATCCTGCCCCACCTGTCGGACAAGCTGCGGGAGACCGCCCGCCTGCGGGTGGAGCACCCGGAACTGAGCCTGTCCGAGCTGGCGGCACTGTGCGTGCCGCCGGTGAGCAAGTCCTGCCTGAACCACCGCCTGCGGAAGCTGACCGAGCTGGCGCAGGAGCCGGGCCAGAGCGGCGAAGCGCCGTAAGCGATTCCCCACCACACACGGAAAGGAGGCCCCTTCTATGGAGCTTCTCATCAAGCAGCGGGTGTTCAGCTGGACGGACACCTACGACGTATACGACGCAAACCAGCGCCCGCTCTACTTCGTCAAGGCGGAGTTCCTGACCCTGGGCCATCAAATCTACCTCTACGATATGCAGGAACGCCCCCTGGCCTCCATCCACCAGAAGATTTTCCGCTTCCTGCCGGAGTTTGAAATTGTCATCGGCGGGCGCTCCCTGGGCGCGCTGAAAAAGGAGCTGACCCTCTTCCGCCCCCGCTACAACCTGGACTGCAACGGCTGGCGGGTGCAGGGGGACGTTTGGGGCTGGGACTATGACGTGGTGGACGCCGTGGGGAACTACGTCCTCCACATCACCAAGGAGCCGCTGCACTGGGGAGACACCTACGTCCTCCACATCCCCGACCCCGCCAATGAGCTGCTGTGCCTGATGATCGCCATCGCCATCGACGCGGCGAATTGCAGCGATAACGATTGACCACCCTATTTCTGCCGGAGGAGCTGAACGGAGCATGGAAGTGCTGGACTATCTGAACCGTGTGATTACCGACGGCATGACGCTGGAGGAACTTGTGGACGCCTTCGAGGGGATGTGCCGTATTCCCATCGCGGACGACCTGATTCTGTTTGAAACGGGACGCTTCTCCTTCACCGGGAAGCCGATGTTTTATATTTCCCTGGTGCGGCAGTTCCCCAATGAGGACGAGGAATATGTGCAGATTCATCTGGACATTCTTTATCCGCCCAGCCCCCTGAACCGCTTCCTCTCCACCTCCGTGTGGAGCGACCAGCTGGAGCAGTCCATATTTGCGTACATCCGCTCGTCCAAAGCCTTCGCCCAGGCCAGGCGCGACCAAATCGCCCAGGTGGAGGTCTATCTGGACGAGACGTAGCAGCGTTTTCCCAATGAAACTCTGAAACAGGAGGGAGCCTCACCATGTCCTTTGTCCATCTGCACGTTCATACCGAATTTTCCCTCCTGGACGGCGTCTGCCGTATCCAGTCCCTCCCCCAGCGGGTAAAGGAGCTGGGGCAGAACGCCGTGGCCATCACTGACCACGGCGTCATGTACGGCGTCATCGACTTCTACCGGGCCTGCAACGCCGCCGGGATAAAGCCCATCATTGGCTGTGAGGTCTATGTGGCCCCCCGCACCCGGTTTGACCGCGACCCCGGCCTGGACAGGGACAGCCGCCACCTGATTTTGCTGTGCCGGGACAATGAGGGCTACCGGAACCTGTCCTACATGGTGTCCCAGGCCAACCTGGAGGGCTTTTACGGTAAGCCCCGCATCGACCTGGATTTGCTGCGGGAACACCACCAGGGCCTCATCGCCCTGTCCGCCTGCCTGGCGGGGGATTTGCCCCGGCTGCTGGTGAACCACGACTACGAGGGGGCCAAGGCCCACGCCCTGACCATGCTGGACATCATGGGGGAGGGCAACTACTATCTGGAATTGCAGGATCACGGCATCGCGGAGCAGCAGGACGTTATCTCCGGCATCCGCCGCCTCCACGCGGAGACGGGTATCCCCCTGGTGGCCACCAATGACGCCCACTACCTGGAGCAAAAGGACGCCAAGGCCCAGGACGTGCTGATGTGCGTCCAGATGGCCAAAACCCTGGACGACCCTGACCGGATGCGCTTTGAGTCCGACCAGTTCTATCTGAAATCGGAGGCGGAGATGGCCGCCCTGTTCCCGGAGTTTCCGGAGGCCATCTCCAACACCCAGAAAATCGCCGACCAATGCAACGTCACCTTTGAGTTTGGCCACTACCATCTGCCGGAGTTCCAGTACCCGGAAGGCTATGACGGCCCCAGCCTGTTCGCCAAGCTGTGCCGGGAGGGGTTCGAGAAACGGTACCCCACCAACCCGGAGGGCTACGCCCAGCGCCTCCAGTACGAGATGGACATGATTCAGCAGCTGGGCTTTGTGGACTACTTCCTCATCGTGGCCGACTTCGTGGGCTACGCGAAAAGCGTGGACATCCCCGTAGGGCCGGGCCGCGGCTCCGCCGCAGGCTCCATGGTGTCCTACTGCATGGGCATCACCGACGTAGACCCCATGAAGTACGGGCTGTACTTTGAACGGTTCCTGAACCCGGAGCGGGTCACCATGCCGGATATTGACATGGACTTCTGCTACCGCCGCCGCCAGGAGGTCATTGACTACGTTCAGCGCAAGTACGGCGCAGACCATGTGGCCCAAATCGTCACCTTCGGCACCCTCCAGGCCAAGGGAGTGGTGCGGGACGTGGGCCGGGTCATGGGCATGAGCTACAGCGAGGTAGACCAAATCGCCAAGCAGATCCCCAACGCCCTCCACATGACGCTGGACGACGCGCTGAAGCTGTCCAAGCCGCTGAAGGAACTGTACGACAATGACCCCCGGGTGCATGAACTGATTGAAACCTCCAAAGCCATCGAGGGGATGCCCCGCCACGCCAGCAAGCACGCGGCGGGGGTGGTCATCACCCGCCTGCCGGTGTACGACTATGTGCCCCTGGCGAAGAATGACGAGAGCATCGTCACCCAGTACGTCATGACCACCCTGGAGGAACTGGGCCTCCTGAAAATGGACTTCCTGGGCCTGCGGAACCTGACGGTCTTAGACGACGCCCAGCGGATGATTCGGAAAAAGGTCCCCGACTTTGACCTCCACAACATCCCGGAGGACGACCCGGCGGTGTTCCAAATGCTCCAGGAGGGCCGCACCTCCGGCGTGTTCCAGATGGAGTCCGCCGGGATGACCGGGGTGTGCGTCCAGATGAAAGCCTCCAGCATTGAGGATTTGACCGCCATCGTGGCCCTGTACCGCCCCGGCCCCATGGAGTCCATCCCCCGGTTCATCCAGTGCAAGCTGAACCCGGAGAAGGTGACCTACCGCCATCCCATGCTGGAGCCTATCCTGTCCGGCACCTACGGCTGCATCGTCTACCAGGAGCAGGTGATGATGATTTTCCAGCAGCTGGCGGGCTACAGCCTGGGGGGCGCGGACATGGTGCGCCGGGCCATCTCCAAGAAGAAGGCGAAGCAAATCGAGCAGGAACGCCACAGCTTCATCTACGGCGACCCGGCCCGGAACATCAAGGGCTGCATCGCCAACGGCATCCCGGAGGAGACCGCCCAGGCCATCTATGACGAGATTTACGACTTCGCCAACTACGCCTTCAACAAGGCCCACGCCGTCTCCTACGCCATCATCGCCTACCAGACCGCCTGGTTCAAGTATTACTACCCCCAGGAGTATATGGCGGCCCTGCTGACCAGCGTGCTGGACTCCAGCAGCAAAATCGCGGAGTATATCGCCGAGTGCAAGGACATGGGCATCGCCCTGCTGCCCCCGGATGTGAACGAGTCGGACGCGGACTTCTCCGTCTCCGGCGACAATATCCGCTTCGGCCTGGCCGCCGTGAAGGGGGTGGGCCGGGGCGTGATTGAATCCGTGACCCGGGAGCGGGCGGAGCATGGCCCCTTCCAGAGCTTCCAGGACTTCTGCGAGCGGGCCTCCGGCAGCGACATGAACCGCCGCACCGTGGAGAACCTGATTCGCTGCGGGGCCTTCGACTCCTTCGGGGTCAGGCGCAGCCAGCTTTTACAGGTGATGAACCAGGTGCTGGACGGCATCGCCCTGGAACGGAAGCAAAACCTGGAGGGCCAGTTTGACCTCTTCGGCGGCATGACCGGGGAGCCGCGCAAGCGGCCGGAGACCCCGCTGCCCAACATCCCGGAGTTCTCCAAGCAGGAGCTGATGGCTATGGAGCGGGAGACCACCGGCCTCTACCTCACCGGCCACCCCATAGACGAGTACCGGGAGGTGGTGAAGCGCCGGGCCTCCACACGCATCGGCCCCATCCTGTCCGACTTCGCCCAGGAGGGCGGCCCCACCACCTTCTTTGACGAGCAGCGGGTGCGCATCGCGGGCATCGTGGCCGTCTCCCGGACGAAAACCACCAAGACCAACAAGCTGATGGCCTACGTCACCCTGGAGGACGACACCGGCTCCATGGAGCTGTTGGTGTTCGCCCGGGTGCTGGAGCAGGCGGGCAACTACCTGACGGTGGGCGCGCCGATTCTGGCGGAGGGCCGCCTCTCCGTCCGGGATGAGAAGCCTCCGCAGCTGCTGGTGGAATCCATCTCCCCCCTGGCTCAGGAGGACGGCCCCACCCCGGCCCCGGCAGGGGAACAGGCGGCCCGGCCCGGCGTGATACCCAACGCCCAGCGCATCTGGCTCCGCTTCCCCTCCCAGGATACGCCGGAGGCCAAAAAGGCCCATCAAATGCTGGTCATGTTCCCCGGCACAGGCCGCATGATTTTCTACTATGCGGACACCGGCGTCCGGGAGCGCCAGCCCTGCCTGATTCACACCTCCCTGGTGCGGGAGTTGAAGGCCCTGCTGGGGGAGGAGAACGTGGTGGTCAACTGACCTCTACCGAACGACACAGAAATCAAAAACAAACGAACAAAACCACCCTGACGTCCAGCCGCCCGAAGCGGCTGATGAAACGCCCTGAGAAAAGTGAGGCAAACCTTGAAACCGTCCACCCAAGCCGCCGCCGTGGGCAGTGACCTGCTCCACGGCCCCGTGGCCAGCCGACTGCTGACCTTCTCGCTGCCCTTCATGGTCAGCACGCTATTGCAAACCCTGTACACCACCACGGACACCGTCATTGTCGGTCAGTGCCTGGGCAGCAGCGGCCTCTCCGCCGTCTCCAACGGCAGCCAGCTGATGCAGATGATTTCCATGATATGCGTAGGCTTCTCCACGGCGGGCCAGGTGCTGATCGCCCAGTCCGTGGGCGCGGGCAACACCGGCAAGATACGCCAAATCGTGGAGAGCCTGGTCTATCTGGTGACCGGTCTGTCTGTCGCCCTGGGCGTATTCTGCGTCGCCCTGTGCGACGTACTGCTCACCGCCCTGAACACCCCGGTGGAGGCCTATGAGCAGGCCCGGTACTACGTCATCATCTGCGGCTGCGGCACCATCTTCACCGGCCTGTACAATATGTTCAGCGCCATCTTCCGGGGGCTGGGGGACAGCCGGCACCCGCTGCTGTTTGTCTGCATCGCCTCGGTCATCAACATCATCCTGGACCTGCTGTTTGTGGCAGTGCTGGGGTGGAATGTGGCCGGGGCCGCCCTGGCCACCGTGCTGGGCCAGCTGGCCAGCGTGGTGTTCAGCGTGGTCTACCTCTACCGCAACCCCAAGCTGCTGCCCTTCCCCTTCCGCATTCTGGAAATGCGTCCCCATAGGGAGACCGCCGGACAAATCACCAAAATCGGCATCCCTCTGGCCATCCAGAGCGCGGCGGTGCAGTTCAGCTTCCTGTTCGTCAGCGGCATGGTGAACACCCTGGGGGTGGATGTCAGCGCCGCCTTCGGCGTGGCCCAGAAGCTGCGGAACGTCCCCGGCGTGCTGACCCAGGGTCTGGGCCTGGGCACCAGCAGCATGATTGGCCAGAACCTGGGGGCGGGCAACCAGAAGCGGGTCAGCCAGACCATCAACTGGTGCCTGCTGTTCACCACCATCGTCAACGCCCTGTTCGGGGTGGCGTTCGCCCTGACGCCGGTGCTGTGCTTCCGGATGTTCACCCAGGATGAGGCGGTGCTGGCCTATGCCGGAATGTGTATGTTTACGCTGGTGATAGAGCTGCCCGGCAGATGCCTCATGCCCGGCTGCAACGCCCTGGTCAGCGCTCAGGGCTTCGTGAAGTTCAGCATGACGGTGGCCTTCCTGGACGCCTTTGCGGGCCGGGTGCTGCTGTGCTGGCTGTTGGGCATCGTGCTGGACATGGGGGCCATGGGCTTCTTCCTGGGATACAGCCTGGCCACCTATATCACCGCCATCCCCGTCTTTGTGTACTACATCAGCGGACTTTGGAAGAAGCGCAGCAACCTGGTCTCCAAGGCCGACTGAGGAAGCAGACAGGAACCGTATGGGAGGGGCCTTGCCGCCCCTCCCCGACACGAAAGGAGCAATGACAATGAACTGTGGTGAACGGCTGCACGGCTTCCAGGTGAAGCAGATTCAGCCTGTGGACGAACTGGAGGGCACCCTCTACCAGCTGGAGCATGAGCAAACGGGGGCGCAGCTGGCCTGGCTCCAGCGGCCGGAGGAGAACAAGACCTTTATGGTGGGCTTCCAGACCCTGCCGGAGGACGATACCGGCGTGTTCCACATCCTGGAGCACTCCGTCCTCTGCGGCTCCAAACGCTTCCCCGCCAAGGAGCCCTTTGTGGAGCTGCTGAAAACCTCCATGAACACCTTCCTGAACGCCATCACCTTCCAGGATAAGACGGTGTACCCCGTATCCAGCCGGAACGAGACGGACTTCTTCCACCTGATGACGGTGTACCTGGACGCGGTGTTCTGCCCCGCCATCTATGAAAACCCGGACATCTTCCGGCAGGAGGGGTGGCACTACGAGCTGCACGACGGCAAAGCCCAGCCCACCTACAAGGGCGTGGTGTTCAATGAGATGAAGGGGGCCTTCTCCTCGGTGAACGAGGTGATCGCCAACGTGATGAACCGGATGCTCTTCCCCACCAGCTGCTACCGCTTCGTGTCCGGCGGCGACCCGGTGCACATCCCGGAGTTGAGCTACGAGCAGTTCCTGGCCACCCACAAACGGTACTATCACCCCTCCAATGCGAAAATCTTCCTGGACGGCGACCTGCCCATTGACCGGGTGCTGGAGGTCATTGATCGGGACTATCTTTCCCACTACCAGCGCCAGGCGCTGGACTTCTCTCTCACCTGGCAGGAGCCGGTGGCGCGGCAGGACGCCGTGGCCTATTACAGCGTGGCCCCCACGGAGGACACCGCCCAAAAGACCTACTTCACCATGGGCAAGGTGGTGGGCTCCTGGCAGGACAAGGAAACGCTGATCGCCCTGGAAGTGCTGTGCGACTATCTGGCAGGCTCCAACGACGCACCCCTGAAACGGGCCATCCTGGAGCGGGGTCTGGGCCAGAACGTGCAGATGGAGCTGTGCGACCATATGCTCCAGCCCTGGCTGCTCGTCCAGGTGGAGAACACGGAGCAGGCCCTGTGCGGCGAGATTCAGTCCGCCCTCCGGGAGACCCTGGAGCCTTTGGCCCGGGACGGGCTGGATAAGGGGGCGCTGCTGGCCTCCCTAAACCGGCTGGCCTTCCGGTACCGGGAGCGGAACGAACCCCAAGGCGTGATTTTGGGGCTGACCGCCATGAAGTCCTGGAACTACGGCGGCGACCCGGCCCTGTACCTGACCACAGAGGACGCCTTCGCCGCCCTGAACCGGCAGGTGGAGGGAGACTACTTCCCCCAACTCCTGCGGGAGACGCTGCTGGACGAGGCGCATCTGGTCACCCTGACTACGCTGCCCTCCCCCACCCTGAACGGGGAGGTTCAGCAGGCGGAGCAGCGCCGCCTGGCGGACATTGCCGCCGGTTGGGACGAGGGGCAGCGCGCAGAGGTCATTGCCCAGACCGCCGCCCTGGAGCGGTGGCAGCAGACCCCGGACAGCCCGGAGGCCCTGGCCGCCCTGCCCCATTTGCAGCTGAAGGAGGTCTCCCCAGAGCCGGAGCGGCTGGAGCCGGAGGTGGGAGAACTGCAAGGCGTCACCCTGCTGCGCCATCCCTCCCTGGCTAAGGGCGTGGTGTATTTTGACCTGTACTTTGCCCTGACGGACTGCACCCTGGAGGAGCTGCCTCCCCTGCGGCTGCTGAGCCGCCTCCTGGGCAACCTACCCACCACCCACTACACCGCGTCCCAGCTGCGGCAGGAACTGAAAACCCACCTGGGCAAGCTGACCTTCGGGCTGGACGTGTTCTCCCGCCCGGAGGCGGACGGGGTCTGCACCCCCTGCTTCGTGGTGTCGTGCAGCGTGCTGGAGGAACAGGTGCCCCACGCCGTCCGGCTCATCCGGGAGGTGCTGTTGGAGACCCGTCTGGACCAGGCCGGGCCCGTCCGGGAGATTTTGCTCCAGGCGGAGACGGCCTACCGCCAGTCCATCATCGCCAGCGGCAACCAGTTTGCCATCTTCCGCACCCTGTCCCACCTGACGGCGGAGGGGGCCGTGCGGGAGGCCGAGAGCGGCTACACCTGTTACCGCTGGCTCCATGAGACGGCGGGAGCCTTTGAGGATGGGAAGGATTCCCTGTTGACCCAGCTCTCCGCCCTGTCTGAGCGGTGCTTCACCGCCCGTCGGCTGACCCTGGGGGTGGCCGGGCCGGTGGCGGAGGCTGACCTGGCCGGGCTGGCGGATAGCTTCCCCGCCGGGGAAGCCGTGCCGCAGACGGCGGCCTATCCCTGCTCCGCCCCCTGCCGGGAGGGCATCGTCATCCCCTCTCAGGTGTCCTACGCCGCCCTGGGGGCTGATCTGGGCCAGGTGGGGAAGGCCCACTTTGGGGAATTGCAGGTGCTGTCCACCATTCTGTCCTACCAGTACCTGTGGAACGAGGTGCGGGTCCAGGGCGGGGCCTACGGCACCGGCTTCCGGGTGCGGGAGAATGGCTCCATCACCTTCCACTCCTACCGGGACCCCAACGGCCTGCGCTCCCTGGAGGTCTATCAGGCCGCGCCGGAGTTCCTGGAGCAGTTCTGCAACGGTGGGGACGAACTGGAGCCGCTGATCATCGGCGCGGTAGCCGCCACTGAACCCCAGCGCGCCCCGGCGGACAAGGCCCAGACCATCTTTGAGGGCTGGTTCCGGGGCACCACCCACGAACTGCGCCGTCAGCGCCGCCGGGAAATGCTGGAAACTACCAAGGCCGGGCTTCTGGCGCTGGCGGAGCCGCTGGAGCAGGCTTCGGCTCAGGGCTCCGTCTGCGTCATCGGGCCGGACAGCCTCTTTACAGAGGCGGGCCGGGCAGATTGGACGCTGCTGGAGCTGTAACAACGCACGCGACCCCCGCCGGTGCTCAGGCACCGGCGGGGGTGTTTTTGCGCTCTGGGCTGGACCGAAACATCAGTTTAAAAAGGCTCACCCCTCCACCGTCAAGCGGCAGTTCCGCTTTGCTCCCTACCCTGAAAGGCAATGTCATCAATTTAAGGTTTTTCCTTAGAGAAAGATTGATAAAGGAAATCAGTTCTTGCCCTCCCGGCGGGCCCCATTTCTTGCTCCGCCAAGAAATGGGGGAAAG
>JAJBUK010000085.1 GCA_020860385.1 Clostridiales bacterium | reverse complement strand
GAGGGTTCTTAGGGAGGGGCGAGGCCCCGAAGCCCCTCCCTGAGCCGCCCTCTTTTGTTACTTTTCTCGGCGGAGCGAGTTTGCGGCGTTAAGAAAATATGCCAGCGGCATATTTTTAGCCGAAAACCGCAGCCAGCTATGCTGGCAAGGCTCACTGACCGAGGAGGATAAATTAAATGTTATAATGCGGAAGTCAGGCCCCGCCCTGGCAAGGGCAAACGCCTTATTTCCTTTCACTTTCCTTGCCTAAGGAACGCCATTCCACCGCCAGATAAGGAGGCCGCCATGTCCTACCTCACCACAGCGCTGACGGCGCTGCTTTCCATCGCGGCGCTGTTCGCCCTGACCAAACTCATGGGCTGCCGCCAGGTGTCCCAGCTGAGTATGTTCGACTATATCAACGGCATCACCATCGGCTCCATCGCCGCGGAACTGGCCACCGCCCAAGGGGAGGACTTCTGGCGTTGGCTCATCGCCCTGGTGGTGTACGCCCTGGTGACACTGCTGCTCAGCGTGGCCACCAACAAGTCCATCCACCTCCAGGGGTGGATCACCGGCCGCCCCCTGGTGCTACTGCAAAACGGCAGGCTGAACGCGGCGAACTTCCGCAAGTGTCGGCTGGATGTCAGCGAATTCCTAACCCAGTGCCGCATTGGGGGCTGGTTCGACCTGGAGGGGCTGGACACCGTCCTGATGGAGGCCAACGGCTCCCTGAGCTTCCTCCCCAAGGAGGGACAGCGCCCGGCCACCCCCGCCGACCTGGGCCAAGCCCCCGACCAGACCACCCTGCCCCTCAGCGTACTGCAAGACGGGCAGGTGCTGTCCGGCAACCTCCGGGCCGCCGGACACGATGAGCCGTGGCTGGACAGGGCGCTGACCGGGCGGCAGCTGGGGCGAAGCGATGTGTTCCTGGCCTATATCAGTCAGGGCGGGGCGCTGCGCATCTTCCCGCGGGAGTAGGAAAGGACTTTTGGGATACCTTAATATTTTTATTATAACATAGGTTCTTTTCTGATACAAGGCTATTTCCCGTTCGTTGCAAAGTATTTCCCAGACGGGCAAATTGTTCCGATTTTTGCAACCGTCTGTGTAGGGGCGGCCCCCGGCCGCCCGCGAAAACCGCCTGCTTACCCCGGGCGGCCAAGGGCCGCCCCTACAGAAACGTGAAGATTCAGATTTCACATCCCGCTATTGTGCAGAACAGAACGCCTGCCAACGCCCCAGGGCGTCCGGCAGGCGTTCTGTTTGTTTGTTTTTGCCCCGTCCCTTTGCGCCTTTTGCGGATAGCCAGATGCAAATTTATTCCCAATGAGGGTAATTCGGCCTTCGTTTTTGTGATTTTCACTAAGAGGACAGGCGGGCATTCCGGCGGCGGCGAAAAAATCTTGCAAATTTTGTTTCTGTTTTGTCTGTTTTCTTCGTTTTATGTGAATTTTCTGGCAGCTTTCTTCAAAATTCAAGTTTGATACCTAATTCCACAAACGGATAAGTTTATCCCACGCCGCAACATTGTCAAATGTTTTTCCGGCGGGTATACTTATGGTAATCTCCTTGAGACATGAGTGCTCCGGGAAATTTCACATTTTTATAGGAGGAACACCGTAATGAAACAACTCAAGAAACTGATGGCGCTCCTGCTGGCGCTGGCCATGGTTCTCGCCCTGGCCGCCTGCGGCTCCGCCGACGATTCCGGCGGCTCGTCCGACTCCGGAAGCTCCGGCGATTCCGGCAGCGCAGATGCCGACGGCTCCGCCGCCACCCTGGACAGCTCTGCCGAGCTGGAGGTCTGGATCTGGGACTCCGACCAGCAGGACGGCATTCAGGAGATCTGCGACCTGTTCACGGAGGACACCGGCATTGCCGTCAAGGTCAACGTGGTGACCTGGGACAACTACTGGACGCTGCTGGAGGCCGGCGCTTCCGGCGGCGAGATGGCCGACGTATTCTGGATGCACGTCCAGGAGGCGGACAAGTATATGTCCAACGACATCCTGCTGGACCTGACCTCCTACATCGCGGCGGACGACGGCATCGACATGGCCAACTACTACGAGGGCGCTGTGGAGACCTTCACCTATGACGGCAAGTACTACGGCATCCCCAAGGACCACGACATCAACGTGCTGCTGTACAACAAGGCTATCTTTGATGAGTACGGTTTCGACTACCCCGACGAGACCTGGACCTGGGAAACCTACTATGAAGTGGCCGCAGGCATCACCGAAGCCAGCGGCGGCAGCGTCTACGGCGCGGCCATGAACACCACCAACGACCAGGACGGCTGGTGGAACATCATCTACGCCATGGGCGGCAGCGTCATCTCTGAGGACGGCACTACCTCCACCCTGGACTCCGACGCCACCAAGGCGGCCATGGAGTTCGTGGGCAAGCTGGTGGACGACGCCTTCGCGCCCCAGTCCCTGGTGTCCGAGAACGGCACCAGTGGCCTCTTCACCAACGACCTGGTGGCGATGATTTGCCAGGGCAACTACACCCTGGCCGGCTTCACCGACTATGACGGCTCCGAGAATTACGCCACCGCCGTCCTGCCCTACTACGACGCCAACGGCAACGGTCAGTGCGACGACGGCGAACGGGTGACCATCTACAACTCCCTGGCCTGGTCCGCCTCCGCCGCCTCCGAGCATCCCGACGAGGCCGCCGCCCTGGTGCTGTGGCTCTCCAGCTACGATATGCAGGTCAAGCAGGCCGAGCTGGGCGTGACCCTGGCGGGCTATGTGGGGGCTGACGGCGCCTATGCCGACGTTATCACCGCCAAGGGCATCGACGCCTCCGCCGTCCAGGTGATGAACGACTCCGCCACCCTGATTTCCTACCCCCACAGTTACTACACCACCACCTGGCAGAACTACTACCGGGAGCAGCTGGTGAACGCCTGGCTGGACACCTCCACCATGAGCTCTGTGCTGGACGACTGCGCCGCCTATATGAACAACATTCTGGCGACGGAGTGACCTTTGCCTGAGTTTTCTCCCCCGGCCGGGGCATCCCTCCGCCCCGGCCACCTATGAACAGAACCCTATGGAAAGGAGCGCATATGGCTAAAGAAGCAAAAGTGAAGATGTCCAAGGCGGAAAAGAACGAAGCCATGTGGGGCCTGATTTTTGTGGCCCCCACCATGCTCGGCCTGATCGTCCTGAACTTCTATCCCATCGTCTACACCATCTATCAGTCCTTCTGCAAGACCGGCGACTTCGGCAGAGGCAACACCTTCATCGGCCTGACCAACTACCAGAACGTTCTGACCAGCTCTGAGTTCTGGAGCAGCTTGCTGAACACCCTGAAATATGCTATTATTGAGGTACCCTTCGGCATCGGTCTCGGCCTGGTGCTGGCCGTCCTGCTGAACCGGAAAATCAAGTTCCGGGGCGGGTACCGCACCATCTTCTTCCTGCCCATGGTGGCGGCCCCGGCGGCGGTGGCTATGGTGTGGAAGTTCCTGTATAACCAGCAGTTCGGCCTGCTGAACAACCTGTTCGGGCTGAATGTGGCCTGGGTCTCCGACGCCAACATCGCCTGGATCTCCATCGGCATCATCGGCGTGTGGTCCATCGTGGGCTATAACATGATTCTGTTCCTGTCCGGCCTCCAGGAGATTCCCCATGACTACTATGAGGCGGCGGACATCGACGGGGCCTCCGGCATCCGGCAGTTCTTCTCCATCACCATCCCCCTGCTGAGCCCCACCACCTTCTTCATCCTCCAGACCCGCATCATCGGCGCCCTCCAGGTGTTCGACCTGATTTACATGGTGATGGACAGCACGAACCAGGCGTTGTCCTCGGTGCAGTCGGTGGTCTACATCTTCTATAAGTACACCTTCACCAACGGAGACCGGGGCTATGGCGCGGCCATTGTGGTCTGTATGCTGGCAATTATCATGGCCATCACCTTCCTCTTGCAGAAGAGCGAGAAGAAGTGGGTCTTTTACAATTAAGGAGGTGTACCCATGGAAAGCTATCAGGCAAAGCAGCGCGCCACTCAGGCGCTGATTCACGTCATCCTCATCCTCTGCTCCATCACCATGCTGGTGCCCTTCCTGTGGATGATTCTGACCTCCTTCAAGACGCTGTCCGAGGCCACGTCAGTGAACCCCTTCATCATCTTTCCCTCCAGCTGGAACTTTGACAGCTTCGTCTCCGTCTGGAAGAACTACAATTTCCTGTACCTCTACAAGAACACCATCCTGATGATTTTCTGGCGGGTGGTCTGCGCCGTGCTGACCGCCACCCTGGCGGGCTACGCCTTCGGCCGTCTGAACTTCCCCGGGAAGAACTTCCTGTTCTCCCTGATTCTGATTCAGATGATGGTGCCCAGCCAAATCTTCATCATCCCCCAGTACGTCATGGTGACCAGCCTGGGCTGGACCAACACGGTGGCCGGTCTGGTCTTTCCCGGTGTGGTGACCGCCTTCGGCACCTTCCTGCTGAAGCAGGGCTACCAGGGCCTGCCCAGGGAGCTGGAGGAGGCCGCCGCCATCGACGGCTGCAACATCCCCCAGCGGTTCCTTCACATCATGGCCCCGCTGACCCGCTCCTCCATGGTGAGCCTGGGCATCTTCACCGCCGTGTTCGCCTACAAGGACTTGATGTGGCCCATGATTGTCTGCACCGAGGTGGAGCATACCACCCTGTCCGCCGGTCTTGCCAAAATGCAGGGCCAGTACAGCTCCAACTACCCTGAGCTGATGGCCGCCGCGCTGATGGCCTGCATCCCCATGATTGTGCTCTATCTGGTGTTCCAGAAGCAGTTCATTGAGGGCATCGCCACCTCCGGCAGCAAGCTGTAACCTTCCAGGATTCCCTGACAACTCATTCTCCTTTCACCCCTGCCTCCGGTGGCTTCCCCTCTGCCGGAGGCAGGACATTCCGACTGACCACACACGCCGCCCCAAGGAGGTGCCCTCATGGCAAAGATGCAGTTTTTCTTCAAGGCGGGGCAGTACCGGCTGTTCGAGATGACCTATCGGAACCGGCAGACCGAGTCCCTGTATCTCATGGGCTGCGGCATCGAGAAGTGCCGCCCCGACTACACCTTCGGCCCTGTCAACCGGCCGGGCTACCACTTCCATGTGGTGATGTCCGGCGAGGGCTGGGTGGAGGTGAACGGGGTGCGGCACGCCGTCCACGACGGGCAGATTTTCGTGGTAAAGCCCCATGAGGTGACGAAGTACGGGGCCAGCCATACCAACCCCTGGGCCTACTGCTGGATCACCTTCGGCGGGGAGAAGGCCCCCTACTATCTGGAGCAGGCCGGATTTCCGGAGGGGGTCAACATCCGGGACTGCAACACCGACCCCGCCGACTTCAGCTCCCTGATTTCCGACCTGCTGGACCGGACAGAGCTGAACCTGACCCACGACCTTTGGCGGCTGGGGGTGCTGTACCAGTTCCTGGGCCTGGCCATCCGCTCCGGCAGCGGCGCGGCCCGGAGCGCTCACTCAGAATATGACCCCAATGACTATGTGCAGCATGGTCTGACCTATATACGCAATAACTTCGCGTCCATGAAAATCGGAGAGGTGTCCTCCTCCATCGGCATTGACCGCAGCTACTTCACCAAGCTGTTCACCCAGAAGATGGGCATCTCCCCCATGGACTACATGATCCTCCTGCGGATGCGGGAGGGTGCGCGGCTGCTGGCAGAGACCAATCTGCCAGTGGAGACCATCGCCAACATGGTGGGCTACACCAGCGTCCAGTCCTTCAGCCGCATCTTTTCCAAGCACTTTCATTGCAGCCCCAGAGCATACCGCCAGCAATCGGAGGAGTCGCGGGTGCATCTGGAGTGCCCGGAGGGGGAGCTGCTCCCCCTGGACGAATAAAACCACACACGGAGGACACCCGGCATGAGCATTTCTTTTCAGGAGAAAGAACGCATTTTCACCCTGCAAACCCACAACACCACCTACCAGATGCAAATCGACCCCCTGGGCTACCTGTGCCACCTGTACTACGGCCCCCGGACAGCGGGGAGCCTGGGGCACCTGTACCGCCCGGCGGACTTCGGCTTCTCCCCCAACCCCTACGCCAGCCGCTACGCGCCCCAGCACAGCCTGGACACCATGCCCCAGGAGTACACCGGCTGCAACACCGGGGACTTTCGGGTCAGCTGCCTGGCCGTCTCCGGGGAGGACGGGGCCTGCGGGGCGGCGTTGCGGTACGTCTCCCACGCCATCCTCCCCGGCAAGTATGCGGTGGAGGGGATGCCCTCCGCCTTCGCCGGGGACGGGGAAGCAGAGACGCTGACCGTCACCCTGGCGGACGAGGTGACAGGGCTGGAGGTAGAGCTGTACTACGGCGTATTTGCGGAGCGGGATGTCATCACTCGGGCGGCCCGGCTGCGGAATGGCGGAACGGCGGCCCTGACGCTGGACAAAGCGGCCTCCCTGTGCCTGGACTTCCCCTTTGGGGACTGGGACCTCATCCACTTTCAGGGGCGGCACAACATGGAGCGGCAACTGACCCGCACCGCCCTCACCGGCGGCATCCAGACGGTCTCCTCCCGCCGGGGAGCCTCCAGCCATCAGCACAACCCCTTCGTCATCCTGGCCCGGCGGGATGCCACTGAGGACTATGGCGACTGTTGCGGCCTGATGCTGGTCTACTCCGGCAGCCACCGGACGGACGTGGAGCGGGACCAGACCGGCGGCACCCGTGTGGTCATGGGCATCCAGGACGAGTTATTCCGCTGGACGCTGGCCCCCGGCCAAAGCTTCCAGACGCCGGAGGTGCTGCTGACCTTCTCCCACCAGGGGCTGGGGCAGCTCTCCCGGAACTACCACCGCTTCCTCCGGGAGAACCTGTGCCGCAGCCCCTGGGCGAAGCGCCGCCGCCCTGTGCTCATCAACAACTGGGAGGCCACCTACTTCAATTTTGACACGGAGAAAATCGTCTCCATCGCCCGCCAGGCCAGCGCCCTGGGGGTGGAGCTGCTGGTGCTGGACGACGGCTGGTTCGGCAGCCGCAACGATGAGAACCACGGCCTGGGGGACTGGTTCGTGAATGAGGAAAAGCTCCCCGGCGGGCTGGACGCCCTCATCTCCGAGGTGAACGGCCTGGGGATGCAGTTCGGCCTGTGGGTGGAGCCGGAGATGGTGAACGAGGCATCCGACCTGTACCGCGCCCACCCGGACTGGGCGCTGACCCTGCCGGGCCGCGCCCCCACCATGGGCCGGAATCAACTGGTGCTGGACATGGGCCGGGCAGATGTGATAGAATATCTCTATCAGCGGCTGTCCGACCTGCTGTCAGCCCACAACATCGCTTACATCAAGTGGGACATGAACCGCAGCCTCACCGACATTTACAGCCGCGCCCTGCCCCCGGAGCGGCAGGGGGAGGCGGCCCACCGGTATGTGCTGGGGGTGTACGCCCTGCTGGAGCGGCTCACCGCCCGGTTCCCGGAGGTGCTGCTGGAGGGCTGCGCCGGCGGCGGCGGACGGTTTGACGCCGGGATGCTGGCCTACTGCCCCCAAATCTGGTGCAGCGACGACACCGACGCCGTGGAGCGGCTGGCCATTCAGTACGGCACCTCCTTCGGCTACCCCGTGTCCGCCATGGGCGCTCACGTCTCTGCCTGCCCCAACCACCAGACCGGGCGGACAGTGCCCCTGGACACCCGGGCCGTGGTGGCCATGCACGGCACCTTCGGCTATGAGCTGGATTTGAACCTGCTGACGGAAGCGGAAAAGGCGGCAGTCCGCCGCCAAATCCAGCGGTTCCACCGCTACTATGAGTTGATTCAGTGGGGAGACTACTACCGCCTCTCCGACTTCACGCAGACCTCTGATTACGCCGCCTGGCAGACCGTCTCGCCGGACAGAGGCGAGGCGCTGGTCAGCATCGTCATCCCCCACGTCCGGGCCACCACCCCGCTGATTCACCTCTGCTTCCGGGGGCTGGACGAGGGCGGGGTCTACCGGGTGACGGAGTTCGCCGCCTTCCACAGCGGCGACAGCGGCCTGGCCGCCCAGGAGGAGGGCAAGGAGTACACCGGCGGGGCGCTGATGTACGGCGGCTTCGTCCTCCCCCGGCTGTATGGCGACTGCCCCAGCGTCCAAATCCACCTGGAGAAGGTGCAGTGAGATGGATACCCTGAGAACCCGCATGGCGGCGGAGTGGAAAAAGATTTGCGCCCTGCCCCGCAAGGAGCGGCCCGGCTACATCTGGGATTACTATAAACTGTGGATTTTAGCCCTGGCGGCGGTGTTGGTATTCGCCGTCACCATGACATATCACGCCGTCACCACCCCCTCGGAGACCTGGTTCTTCGCCTGCTTCGCCAACGTGGAGGCGGATTTGGGGGAGGGCTCCGACCTGCACACCGGCTTCGCGGAGTACGCCGGATATGACCTGACGGAAGGCGTCCTCCAGTTCGAGGACGAGATTTACTGCAAGCCCGCCACCAGCTCCACCACCGGCAGCGCCTATTACGAGCTGCTGACCGCCTATCTGGACGCGGGCACCCTGGACGTGGTGGTGATGGGGACGGACGACCTGCTGGCGGTAGGGGAGGCCGGGCGGCTCATGGATTTGTCCGATGAGCGGGTCTCCGCCCTGGCGGAGGAATACGCCGACCGTATCCTCACCGTGGAGGCCGACCTGGAGGATGACGGGGAATTGACCCAGGTGCCGGTGGGCATCAACCTCTCCGGCTCCCGGCTGGACGAGTATTACAGCGACGGCTGCGCCCTGGGCGTCTCCGCCAACGCGCCCCATATCGACCAAATCGCCCTGTTTCTCAGATATCTCTTCTCCTGAATAAGGAAACTGCTGAATCAATGCAGCTGCGACCGAAGGACTCCCCAGCGGGGGTTGAGATGCAATCCATCCTGGAGTGAGAAGAGACGCGCAGCCGAACAGTCAGATGTCCTCGACCAAAGGATAATAAAATTGCCGCCCGTCCCGCCAACGGCAGGGACGTGGGCGGCAATCCCCGCCAGCCGCCATAGGCGGCAGTCTCACCAGGTATCAAGTCTCATCGTCTGTTGCCTGCGCTGCCACGGAACGGTAGGGACAAGGCGCAAGCCGCCAGCGGGATACGGGGAGATTCTCAAGAGGGGTGGCCACAGGGCCCCTTCTTGAGCCGCCTTCTTTCCCCCATTTCTTGGCGGAGCAAGAAATGGGGCCCGCCGGGAGGGCAAACGCTTTATTTCCTTATAGTATCCTTGCCTAAGGAGAAAAAATCCTTTCAATTTAATCATATTGCCAGGAACGGAGGTTTTTATGCGATTTTTACGCGGATTTATGGATAACGACAGCGCCTTTGGGCAGCTGATGACCCGCTGCGGCATCCTCATCGCGGCGAACCTGCTGTTCGTCCTCACCCTCCTGCCGGTGGTGACGGCAGGGGCGGGGTACGCCGCCCTGTACTTCACCCTGCTGACCTGCCTGCGGGAGAAGAGCTGCAACCCCTTCTCTACCTTCTGGCGGGGGTTTAAAAGCAACTTCAAACAGGGCACCCTCTGCCTGCTGGCGCTGGCCGCCTTGGGGGCGGTGCTGTGGCTGGAGCTGAGCTGGTGCGACCAGTTTGACGGGGCGATGGCCTTGTTCCGCTATCCGCTGATGGCCATTGGCGTGGCGGCTATCGTTCTGGGATGCTATGTGTTCCCGGTGATGGCGGCCTTCCAGGTCAGCTTCAAACAGCTTTTGATGGATTCGGTGTATTTCGCCGTGAAGCGGCCTGTCACCACCATCGCCGTACTCGTCGCCAACATCGCCCCTATGGCGGTGACTTATCTGGACCGGGGGAACCTGCCCACCTACGCCTTTTTGTGGGTGCTGTGCGGCTTCGCCCTGGTCACCATGTTCAACGCCAGCCTGCTGCTGAAATCCTTCGCCCCTTATCTGGAGCAGCAGGCCGAGGAGGAACCCCCGGCAGAGGGCCACGTCCAAACGGAGCAGGAGATTTTGGCGGATATGAAAAAGCTGGGAATGTAACCATCAACAAAGGAGCAATGTAACATGACAGAGGAGTTTCAGGCCAGGCTGGCCGCCCGCTACGATGAGCTGAAGTGGCTCTACTGTGAGCTGTACCAGGGCCGGGAGGACACCCTTGGCGCGCTGCTGACCGCCATGGAGGCGGCCTACCAGGCCAGGTCCGAGGAGTTGAAGCAGTCCGACCGGGCCAGGGAGGCCGACCCCGGCTGGTACCGCCAGCGGGACAAGCTGGGGATGATGCTCTACACCAAGCCCTTCGCAGGCTCCCTGCGGGGGGTGGAAGGCAAGCTGGACTACCTCCAGGCGTGCGGCGTGAACTACCTCCACCTGATGCCGCTGCTGGAAAGCCCCAAGGGCCGCAGCGACGGCGGCTACGCCGTCTCCAACTTCCGGCGGGTGCAGCCGGAGCTGGGGACGATGGACGATTTGGAAGCCCTGGCCGGGGACTGTCACCGGCGGGGCATTTCGCTGTGTCTGGACTTCGTGATGAACCACACCAGCGAGGAGCATGAATGGGCCCGCCGGGCCAGGGCCGGGGAACGGGAGTACCAGGAGCGGTACTTCTTTTACGACAGCTGGGACATCCCCAATCAGTACGAGCAGACAGTGCCCCAGGTGTTCCCCACCGACGCCCCCGGCAACTTCACCTGGCAGGAGGACATACAAAAGGTGGTCATGACCACCTTCTACCCCTATCAGTGGGATTTGAACTACGCCAACCCGGTGGTCTTTCGGGAGATGACGGAGAACCTGCTGTTCCTCACCAACCGGGGCATTGACGTGATACGGCTGGACGCCGTCCCCTACATCTGGAAGCAACTGGGCACCAACTGCCGCAACCTGCCCCAGGTGCATAACCTGGTGCGGATGCTGCGCATCGTCACCGAGGTGGTCTGCCCCGGCGTGCTGCTGCTGGGGGAGGTGGTGATGGAGCCTGCCCTGGTGGCCCCCTACTTCGGCACGCCGGAGAAGCCGGAATGCCATATGCTCTACAACGTGACGGCCATGTGTACCACCTGGCACACGGCGGCCACACATGACGTGCGCCTGCTGCGGCACCAGCTGGACCAGGTGGCGGCCCTCCCCAAGGGTTACACCTTCCAGAACTACCTCCGCTGCCATGACGACATCGGCTGGGGGCTGGACTACCCCTTCCTGGCCCAGTTCGGCATGAGAGAGGTACCCCACAAGCGGTTCCTGAACGACTACTATACCGGGAAGCTGCCCTACAGCGCCAGCCGGGGGGCCTTGTACAATGACGACGAGCGGCTGGGGGACGCCCGGCTCTGCGGCACCACCGCCTCCCTCTGCGGCCTGGAGACGGCCCTGGAGATGGGGGACGCAGGGCTGACAGAGCAGGCCCTGGCGCTGGACCTGATGCTCCACGCCTGTATGCTGTCCCAAAGCGGCATCCCGGTGCTTTACGCCGGGGACGAGGTGGGCCAGCGGAACGACTGGGGCTACCTGGCTGACCCAGAGAAGGCCGGTGACAGCCGCTACCTTCACCGGGGGGACTTCCGGTGGGACGAAGCGGCGCTGCGGCAGGAGCCGGACACCGTTCAGGGGCGGCTGTTCCGGGGGCTGCGGCAGCTGGAGGAGGCGCGGCAGGCTGCCCCCGTCTTTGACGCGGACGCGGACTTCTGGACGGTGGACGCCGGGAACAACGCCGTGCTGACCCTGGGCCGGTACAAGGACGGGGAGAAGCTCTACGGCCTGTACAATTTCAGCCCGGAGCCCCAGACCGCCTGGCTGGCGGAGCCTGGGCCCTACCGCGATCTCCGCACCGGGGCAGAGGTGAACGCCTACGGCGCGGTAACGCTGGAGGGGTACGGCTTCCTGTGGCTGCTGAAGCGGATGTAATTTGCTTCCATAAATCGAAAAGCGCAACGGCTCGGAAGGTGATTCCGAGCCGTTGCGTTTGTTGTTTCCAATGAATATGCCGCCCTCTGTCTATCATAAAGGCAACACGGGGCATTTTTCTGTTATTGGCCGGACGCTTCTCCGTCCTCCCACCCAAACAATTCGTTGGGCGAAACCTGTAGGATTTTCGCAATGCCGGCAATTTCAATGTCCGTGACGGCCCGCTTGCCATGCTCGATGCGGGAAATAGAACCCCGGCAGGTGTAGACTGCCAGCAGCTCCAGCCGCTCTGAAAGCTGCTTCTGGCTGAGGCCGGCGGCCAAACGGGCCGCCTTGATGCGGGGGCCAATCAGGTTGACTTGTTCTGTATCAATGATTCTTTTCATAAGCAGCACCAAAATGTCTTGATTTAGGACAAAATTAGTGTATACTAGAAAGCATCAAATCATGTCCTATATATAGGACATATCGGGGTGCTATTATGAAAGTTGCAATCGTCGGTTCCCGCAGCCTGACAAACATTAAGTTAGAAGGCTATCTTCCCTCAGGCATTACGGAAATTGTTTCCGGTGGAGCCAAGGGAATCGATGCCTGCGCAAGACAGTACGTTCTTGCAAACAACATCAAGCTGACGGAATTCCTGCCGGAATACAACAGATACGGCAAAAGTGCGCCCCTCAAGCGCAATTTGCAAATCATCAATTATGCCGATTTTGTGATGGTCTTTTGGGATGGCTCCTCTCACGGAGCAAAGTATGTCATTCGTCAATGCCAAAAACTAAATAAATCGGTTACAATCTACAGGATAGATTGTAACCGATAGTGTTTTCAAAAGACGCCCTGTGTCAGTCAACAAAGGCCAACACGGGGCGTTTTTTCTGTTATTGGCCGGACGCTTCTCCGTCCTCCCCGCTGCCGCGGCGGGCGGGACGCCAGTGCTCCTCTTCCTCCTGGGGCTCCGGCAGGACCACCACGCGAATCTCCAGCACCCGCATCCGGCGGATGGCCGTGACCGTCACCTCCAGGTTCTCATAAGTAAACCGGTCCCCGGCCTTGGGGATGTGGCCCAGCTCATCCAGCACCCAGCCGGATACCGTGTCGCTGTCGCACTCCCCACGCACGTCAAACAGTTCAAATACATCGTCCAGATTGGCGGAGCAGGCAATCAAATAGCTGCCGTCGGGCTGCTTTTTGAAGCTCTCTACCACCTCGTCATGCTCATCCCAAATCTCGCCCACCAGTTCCTCCAGAATGTCCTCCAGGGTGATGAGGCCCTCGGTGCCGCCGAACTCATCCACCACGATGGCGAGATGGGTCTTTTGCCGCTGCATTTTGCTCAGCACGTCCTGCACCGGCTCGGAGGGGGTGGTGTAGAGAGGCTCCGTCATCAGGTGATGCCAGTCGTCCTCCGGCCCCAAATGGGCCTGGAAGAAGTCCTTCTCATTCAGCACGCCCAAGATATGGTCCCGATCCTCGTGCCAGATGGGCAGGCGGGAATAGCCGCAGTCCCGGAACAGGGCGTCCATCTCCTCCGCGCTGGTGTCGTCCGGCGCGGATACCATATCCACCCGGGGGACGAAGATCTCCCCCACCTCCAGGTCGCCAAACTCGATGGCGGAGCGGATCAGCTTGCTCTCGCCCGCCTCCAGGCCGCCCTCGTTCTCCGCTTCGGACACCATGGTAATCAGCTCGCCGCCGGTGATGCCCTCCCCTTCGTCAGGCTTGAAGAAGTGGTTCAGCATCCGCTGCCACAGGCGGAACACGGCGTTGATAGGGGTCAGCACCCACAGCACGGCCCGAATCACTGGCGTCACCGCCATAGCAAACCGCTCCGGGGCCTGCTTCACCAGGGTCTTGGGGGTCACTTCCCCGAACAGCAGCACCAGCACGGTCATCACCACCGTAGAAAGGGTGGGGCCGTAGGCGGCCCAGTAACTGGTGAACAGCAGGGTAGCCAGGGTGGAAGCGGTAATATTGACGATGTTGTTGCCGATCAGCACGCCGGACAGCAGCCGGTCATAGTCCTCCACCAGGGCCAGCGTCGCCTCCGCCTTCCTGTTGCCGTCCTCTACCCAGCTTTTCAGCTTGATTTTGCTACAGGAGGAAAAGGCCGTCTCCGTACCGGAAAAGAAGGCGGATGCTAAAATCAGCAATACTAAAATCAGGATGGTACTTCCTGTTTGACTGTCGTCCATAAAGGGAACATCACACTCCTAAAGATTCATCGTTGGATTGGGGAGCAGGGCCGCTCTGCTCCAGCATGGCCCGGTACTGCTCCTCCAGCCAGTCCAGCACCTGTTCGTAGCCGTCCTCGCTCATGGGGAACCGGGCTTCCGCCACCACTTCGCTCTCCTCCAGGCAGTAGTCCCCGTACCAGCACAGGGTCGCGATGGTCCAGCGCTTCCCGTCGGCGTCCTCCACCTGCTCCGACTTCACCCGGAACCGCAGCCCGCGAAAGGAGCCGTAAAACGTATTGTCGTTCTGAAAGTGGTGCAGATTGGGCAGATAAAATTTTTCATTATCACGCAGCATGGCAGGCCCTCCATAAGTTTCATTGTACCGTATTCTGTGGAAAAGTCAAGGGTAACTCGCGATGCGGGGCCGCCGCCGGGGGACACACCGTTACTTTGCCCGGCTGCGGCCCGTTCCCCCGCTCCAGTTTTTGCAAAAACCGCGCGCAGCGGGAACCTCCTGCCACACGCGGTTTTTTCATGTTGTTATGAAATTCCTGTCCGGAACGGGCGGTTACACCAGCTCCAGATAAGCGATTTCAGCAGCGTCGCCGCGGCGGAAGCCAATGCGGACAATGCGGGTGTAGCCGCCGTTGCGGTCAGCGTACTTGGGGCCGACCTCGTCGAACAGCTTCTTCGCCACAGATTCCTTGGTCACATAGGAGAGGGTCTGACGATAAGCGGCCAGATCGTTCTTCTTTGCCAGGGTGATCATCTTCTCAGCGATGGGCTGAACCTCCTTGGCGCGGGTGACGGTGGTCTTGATGCGGCCATTCTCCAGCAGGTCAGTGGTCAGCTGACGGAGCATGGCCTTGCGCTGGTCGGACGTCTTGCCCAGTTTACGATAACCCATTTGATTCACTCCTTCGGAACGTTTGCCTCACGCAAACAGTTTTGAAATTCGGTCGTACAGAACTCAGTTGCTTTCTTCCTTGGCCAGGGAGAGGCCCATGGCGGCCAGCTTGTTCATGACCTCCTCCAGGCTCTTGCGGCCCAGATTCCGAACCTTCATCATCTCGTCCTCTGTCTTGGAAATCAGGTCCTCCACCGTATTGATGTTGGCCCGCTTCAGGCAGTTAAAGGAACGCACAGACAAATCCAGCTCTTCAATGGTCATTTCCAGCACCTTGTCATGGGCGGCCTCCGGCTTCTCCACCACCGTGGAACGGCTGCCCACCGTGTCGGACAGGTCGGTGAAGAGGGCGAAGTGATCGCACAGGATCTTCGCGCCCAGGGAGACGGCGTCTCTGGCGGAGATGGTGCCGTCCGTCCAAACGTCCAGCGTCAGCTTGTCATAGTCCGTCATGTTGCCCACACGGGTGTTCTCCACCGTGTAGTTCACCTTCAGCACCGGGGAATACAGCGAATCCACCGGAATCACGCCGATGATGGTCTGGGCCGGCTTGTTGCGCTCGGCGGGGACGTAGCCCCGGCCGTGGCTCAGCGTCAGCTCCATGTTCAGGGTGGCGTCCGCCCCCAGCGTCGCGATGTGCAGCTCCGGGTTCAGAATTTCCACCTCGCCGTCGGACTTGATGTCCCCGGCTGTGACCTCGCCCTCACCGGACGCCTGGATATACACCCGCTTGGTGCCGGTGCAGTGCAGCTTGGCGATGATCTGTTTGACGTTCAGGACGATTTGCGTCACATCCTCCTTGACGCCCGGAATGGTGCTGAACTCATGCTGTACGCCGGCAATCTTGATGGAAGTGGCTGCCGTGCCAGGCAGGGAGCTGAGCAGGATACGCCGCAGGGCGTTGCCCAGGGTCGTACCATAACCGCGCTCCAGCGGCTCAACAACATACTTGCCATAGGAAGCGTCACCGGGATTTTCAATACATTCGATGCGTGGCTTTTCGATTTCTACCATTTCAGTTTTACCCTCCTCGTCAGCGGTACCAAAGTACCCTGGTTTGACAGCTCACCAATATGCGAGGGCCACGGATTACTTGGAATACAACTCGACGATGAGGTGTTCCTCCACAGGGAAGTCGATGTCAGCACGTTCAGGCAGCCGGTTGATGACGACCTTCAGCTCGTCCTTGTTGGGACGCTCCATCCAGGTGGGCAGAGTGACGGCGATGGCGTCCTCGCCCAGGAATCTCTTGAACTTCACGGAAGAGCGGCTCTTGTCCTTCACCTCGACGGTGTCGCCCGCCTTGATGAGGTAGGAGGGGATGTTGACGCTCTTGCCGTTGACCAGCAGGTGGCCGTGGGAGACGACCTGACGGGCCTCCCGGCGGGTCATGGCGAAGCCGGCGCGGAAGCAGACGTTGTCCAGACGGCGCTCCAGGGTGGTCAGCAAAATCTCGCCGGTGATGCCGGTCTGACGCTCGGCCTTCTCATAGTAGGCACGGAACTGCTTCTCCTGCACACCGTAGACGAACTTGACCTTCTGCTTCTCGTTCAGCTGAGTGGCGTACTCAGACTGCTTGCGGCGCATCTGGCCCTTGGGGTTGCGGTTTGTCACTTTCTTGGAATAACCCATCACAGCGGGGGACAGGCCCAGCGCCTTGCAGCGCTTCGCGATGGGCTGCATATTTCTTGCCATAACGATAACTCCTCCTTCTTTGAATCAGACACGTCTTCTCTTGGGAGGACGGCAACCATTGTGGGGGACGGGGGTGACGTCCTTAATCAGCGTGACCTCCAGACCGGCAGCCTGGAGCGCACGGATGGCCGCTTCACGTCCCTGACCGGGGCCCTTGACATACACTTCCACGCTCTTCAGGCCATACTCCTGAGCGGCCTTGGCGGCAGTCTCAGCGGCGGTCTGAGCGGCAAAGGGAGTGGATTTCCGGGAGCCGCGGAAGCCCATTTCACCGGCAGATGCCCAGCTCAGCGCGTTGCCCTGCATATCGGTGATGGTCACCATTGTGTTGTTGAAGGAGGAACGAATATGCACGGCGCCCTTCTCAACATTTTTACGGTCTTTGCGCTTGCGCACAACCTTCTTCTTATTGTTAGCCATGTTTTAAGTTCCCTCCTTTACTTCTTCTTGTTCGCCATGGTCTTGCGGGGGCCCTTACGGGTCCGGGCGTTGTTCTTAGAGCTCTGGCCCCGGACAGGCAGCTTCTTACGATGGCGGCTGCCCCGGTAGGAACCAATCTCGATGAGGCGCTTGATGTCCATAGCGACGTTACGACGCAGGTCACCTTCCACCGTGTAGTGCTTTCCGATTTCCTCACGCAGGGCGCTCTCCTGCTCTTCCGTCAGGTCCCGCACGCGGATGTCGGGGTCGATCCCCGTCGCCGCCAAAATCTTCTTGGAGCTGGTCAGGCCAATGCCATAGATATAGGTCAGGCCGACCTCGATACGCTTGTCTCTCGGCAAGTCAACACCAGAAATACGTGCCATATAATCAATACACCTCCTTTAACCCTGTCTCTGCTTATGCTTGGGATTCTCACAAATCACCATTACTCTGCCCTTGCGCTTAATGACCTTGCATTTTTCGCACATGGGCTTCACGGACGGTCTCACTTTCATCGTTTTTACCTCCTGTTTTGCTGGTCACGGAGGGTTCCCTTGTCCAGAGGGCGTGCTCCGTGGTACCCGGATGATGAATGTTCCGGGCTTATTTGCTTCTCCAGGTAATCCGGCCGCGGGTCAGGTCATAAGGGGACATCTGGACTGTCACCTTATCTCCCGGGAGGATCCTGATATAGTTCATTCTGAGCTTGCCAGAAATGTTCGCCAGAATGGTATGGCCTTTGCCAATGTCTACCTTGAATACAGCGTTCGGCAGAGCCTCGACGACCACGCCTTCCAGCTCGATCATATCTTCTTTGGACAAGAAAACGGCCTCCTTATATGGGACTTGATTCGCGGAAGGCTGCAAGGGCTGCGCGCAGGGCGCGGTCAGAAATCTTGCCGCCTCTCTGCAATCTTACGATTGCCGGATGTGCGCTGGTTCCTACGCCCCGAAGATGCTTCACGCTCTTCTTTTTCGGCGCGTCCAGCTTTCTCTCCTTTCCGTCCGCCAGCAGGCAGTAGCCGTCCTCCACGCTTAACACGCAGAAGATGCGGCCTTTGTCATGTCCGGCCAGGGAGAGAACGATTTCGTAAGGGTGGATAGCTTCCATATCAATCTCCGCACCGGGTGAGAATTTCAGGCTCGCCCTCGGTGATGAGAATGGTATTTTCATAATGGGCGGCGTACTTGCCATCGGCAGTTTTCACCGTCCAGCCGTCGGGCATCTGCTTGATGTGGCGGGTACCGGCGTTGATCATGGGCTCCACGGCGATGGTCATGTTCTTGACCAGCCGGGGGTTGCCGCCCATCCGGTGCTCCGTGACGAAGTTGGGCACCTCCGGCGCTTCGTGCATTTTGCTGCCGACGCCGTGGCCCACATACTCCCGAACCACGCCAAACCCGGCGGCCTCCGCACAGGTCTGCACACCTCTTGAAATGTCGCTGACCCGGTTCCCGGCTACGGCATTTTTGATGCCGGCCCAGAAGGACTGCTCCGTCACCGCAATCAGCCGCTTCGCCTCGTCACTGATTTGCCCCACGGGGTAGGTACCGGCGCAGTCGCCGTGGTACCCCCCGATGGGCAGACCCGTCTTTTTGTCAATGCCCTCGTAGCCAATGCAGGCCCCGATGTCGATGGAGACGATGTCCCCCTCCTCCAGCCGACGCTTGCCCGGGATGCCGTGGATGATTTCGTCATTCACCGAGATGCAGGCGGTGCCGGGGAAACCGTACAAGTGCAGGAAGGAGGGATAGCCCCCGTTGGCGAGGATGAACTTGTACATGGCCTTGTCAAGTTCCTTCGTCGTAATGCCGGGGCGCACCAGGGATGCGCCGTAAGCCCTGGCCTCAGCGGTGAGCCTTCCGGCCTTCCGCATCAGCTCGATTTGCCGTTCCGACTTGATGACGATTCGCTCAGCCATGCTTATTCACCCAGGACTTTCATGATGGCGGCGTTGACTTCCTCAACGCTGCCCCGGACGTCCACCACCTTCAGCAGGCCCCGCTGGGCGTAGAAGCCCTTCAGCGGCTCGGTCTGCTCATGGTAGGTGACCAGACGGCTCTTCACCGTCTCCGGCTGGTCGTCCTTGCGCTGGCCCAGGGCCTCGCCGCACAGGTCGCAGATGCCCTCCTGCTTGGGGGGATTGGCGACGATGTGGTAGGTGGCCCCGCAGGCCGGGCAGGTGCGACGGCCCGTCATACGCTGCTCGATTTCCGCGTCGGGTACCTCGATGGATACCACCGCGTCGAACTGGATGCCCGCGTTCTCCAGGGCCTCGGCCTGGGCGATGGTGCGGGGGACGCCGTCCAGAATATAGCCGTTCTGGGCGTCCGCCTCCTGGAGCCGCTCCCCGATGACCCCGATGATGACCTCATCGGGCACCAGGGCCCCGGCGTCCATATACGCCTTGGCCTTCAGCCCCACCGGGGTACCGTTCCGCACAGCGGAACGGAGGATGTTGCCGGTGGAGATGGTGGGAATGTTCAGCTTTTTGCTGATAATTTCAGCCTGGGTGCCTTTCCCTGCGCCGGGAGCGCCCAACAGAATCAGTTTCATGCCAGGTAGCCTCCCATCAGCTGTTCAGAAAGCCCTTGTAGTGGCGCATCATCATCTGCGCCTCCAGCGCTTTCTGGGTGTCCAGCGCCACGGAGACCACAATCAGCACAGAGGTGCCGCCGATGGACAGGGCGCTGATATTGAAGATGTTGCCGGTGATGATAGGCAGGATGGCGATGACCATCAGGTACAGGGCGCCGAACATGGTGATGCGGTTCAGCACCTTGTGCAGGAAATCCGCCGTGGGACGGCCAGCCCGGTAGCCGGGGATGAAGCCGCCCTGCTTCTTCAGGTTGTTGGCCACCTCAACGGGGTTGAACTGAATCATGGCGTAGAAGTAGGAGAAGCCTACAATCAGCAGCGCGTAGATGATGCAGTACACCACGCCGTCAGTGTCGAACACCCGCATAAAGGCGGAGTTGGCGAAGCTGGGCACAAAGGCCGCAATCGTTGCGGGGATGGAGGCAATGGTCTGGGCGAAGATGATGGGCATCACGCCGGACATATTGACCTTCATGGGGATGTTGGTAGACTGGCCGCCGTACATCTTCCGGCCCACCACGCGCTTGGCGTACTGGACAGGGATGCGGCGCTCCGCCAGGGAGACGTAAACCACAGCCACCAGAATCAGCACCACGCCGATGATAATGACCGGCACAAAGGCGGGATGGAGCACCACGGCATCCTCGTCAGTGGTGCCGCTTACCCAGTTGGCCACACCGGTGTACATATAGTACACTGCGCTGGGCAGCCGGGAGAGGATACCGCCGAACAGGATGATGGAGATGCCGTTGCCCACGCCGTACTCGGTGATTTGCTCACCCAGCCACATGACGAACACGGAGCCTGCCGCGAAGGTCAGGACGATGACGATGCCGGCCCAAACGTTCTCGTTGGACAGGAAGCCATAGTACCGAATCATCATATAGTAGCCGAAGGCCTGCAGCAGGCCCAGGCCCAGAGTGGTGTAACGGGTGATTTGCTCCAGCCGTTTCCGGCCCCGCTCACCGCCGTCCCGCTGCATCCGCTCCAGGGCGGGGATGGCAACGGTCAGCAGCTGGATGATGATGGAGGCGTTGATATAGGGCTGGATGCTCAGGGCCAGCATGGTGGCGCTGCCGTAGCCGCCGCCGCTCATGACGTTCAACAGGCCGAGGATGTTACTCCCCTGGGCGTTGAAGTAGCTTTGCAGGCTGGCCGTGTCGATAAAGGGAACGGGGATGTTATTGCCCAGGCGGAAAATCAGCAAGATGAAAGCGACGAAGAGCAACTTTTTACGCAGCTCAGGAATTTTCCAAGCGGTGCGAATCGTCTCAATCACTTAGATCACCTCGGCCTTTCCTCCAGCAGCTTCAATTTTCTCCTTTGCGGATGCAGAGAAGGCGGTGGCCTGGACGGTCAGCTTCTTAGTCAGCTCGCCGTTGCCCAGAATCTTCACCCCGTACTTGCACTGGGTCACCACACCGGCGTCCAGCAGGGACTGGAGGTTGACGGTGGCCCCGTCCTCAAACTTGTTCAGGGCGGAGACGTTGATGGCGGTCAGGGGTTTTGCGAAGATGTTGTTGAAGCCGCGCTTGGGCACCCGGCGGGCCAGAGGCATCTGGCCGCCCTCGAAGCCGATGCGGACATGGCCGCCGCTGCGGGCCTTCTGGCCCTTATGACCGCGGCCTGCGGTCTTGCCGTTGCCGGTACCGGCTCCACGGCCCTTCCGCTTGCCGACCTTGGTGGAACCGGCGGCAGGAGACAGGTTGTAGAGTTCCATGGTTCTGTCCTCCTTACTGCTCCTCGGTCACCTGGAGCAGGTAACCGATTTGAGCGATTTTGCCGCGGGTGGCGGCGTTGTCGGGCTGCACGGTGGTATCGCCAATCTTGCGCAGGCCCAGAGCGGCGGCAGTCGCCTTGTGGGCGGCGATTCTGCCGTTCAGGCTCTTGACGAGCTTAATATTGATGTTTGCCATTGTCGTCAGCCTCCTTACAGAATCTCTTCCACGCGCTTGCCGCGGGTGGCGGCGACCTGCTCAGGGGTGCGCAGGTCCTTCAGCGCGGCGAAGGTGGCCGCCACCACGTTCTCAGCGGTGTGAGAGCGCAGGCACTTGGTACGGATGTCGGTGATACCGGCAGCCTCCATGACGGCACGCACCGGGCCGCCGGCGATAACGCCGGTACCGGCGGAAGCGGGCTTGAGCAGGATGCGGCCAGCCGCGTACTCACCGATGACCTCGTGGGGGATGGTGGTGCCGGACATGGCGACGGTAATCATGTTCTTCTTCGCGTCCTCGATGCCCTTGCGGATGGCCTCGGGGACCTCGGCGGCCTTGCCGATGCCGAAGCCCACCTTGCCCTTGCCGTCACCGATGACCATCAGTGCGGAGAACTTGGAGACCCGGCCGCCCTTGACGGTCTTGCTGACGCGGTTCAGATAGACCAGCTTCTCAATATATTCGCTGGCCTCTTTTTCATATCTAGGCAT
>JAJBUK010000076.1 GCA_020860385.1 Clostridiales bacterium | reverse complement strand
GCTGGGCTTTGCTTCGGTTTTGCAGTGTCCTCTATGTTTTTCACTCGAACGCGCTACCTCCACCAAAATCCGCGTGTCGCGCGGATTTTTGCAATCAGAGGTACCCGGTACCCGGAAAAGCCCCAGCTTTTCCGGGGCAGGGAGCGAGGGCGAGCCTCGTCTTCCGCTCCATCGTCAGAATGACCCTGTAACGTTGCCTGTCCCCGCTGGTGCGGGAACAGGACACCGGACAGGGTCATTTTTCTCTGAAGTCACCCCGCTTTGCCGCAGCCAACGGGAGTCCCCTGCGGGGAGTATTTGTGCTTTTGCTGGCCACAGAAGTCAGCCGCCGCAGTGCCCATGCCGACAGCCGTGGTCCTCCCCGTGGTGCTGCTCGCCGCAGCCTGCGCCGTGATGCGCTCCCTCATGGTGGCTGCACTGAACATCCGGAACATAGGCCAGCTTCCCGCCAAGGAACGCCTCCACCGCGGCGTCCGCGTCGCCGGTCACGCCGCCGTACAGCTGAATCCCCGCCGATGCCAGCGCCATCTGTGCGCCGGCTCCGATGCCGCCGCAAATCAGAGCGTCCGCCTGCAAGGCGTTCAGGACCTCTGCCAGCGCGCCATGCTCCTGGCCGTTGGTGCTGACCACCTCAGAGGATACGATTTTCCCCTCGGCAACATCGTAGAGCTTGAACTGCTCCGTGCGGCCAAAGTGCTGGTACACCTGTCCATTTTCATAGGTAACTGCGATTCTCATAATATTGTCTCCCTTCGATTTTTGAAAAATCTGATGGATCTCCTGCTTAAAGCAGCCTGCGCCGCAGAACCGGTTCCCGCCGCTGCAGAGCCGGTACTCTCCGCCCTGGATTTTCAGAGGACGCCCGTCCACCAGCGCAGCCGCCAGCTTTTTCCTGGCGGAATCATAGATTTTTTGCGCTGTGGTTCGGGCTACCTGCATTCGCTGGCTGCACTGCTCCTGAGACAGGCCCTCCTTATCAATCAGGCGGATCGTCTCATATTCATCTACGGTTAGGATGACCGCCCCTTTCCCATCCCCATCCTTCGCCGGAACAAATTCCAGGGTCTGCGGAATGCGGCAAATCATTCTGCATTTGATCGGTCTCGGCATGGAACATCTCTCCTTCCTGACGCGGGCGCTACCCAGAGGCACAGGGAACGCATCCCCTTGGTCCTCCTGTTGCTATCTTATCCCAATTTATGGCATATGTCATAAAGTCTCGTGCGTGGGATGTGTTTTGGTGCTGCCTCCTGAAAAGTTCTGAACAAATGCAGCTGCGGAGGAAATCAACGCGATCTTTCTCGAAGAGGATCGCCGCGCAGAGCAGGGCCTGACGCCGGAGGAAGCGGCGCAGCTCAAGCTGCTTCTGGAAAAGCTGAGCCGCTCGCTGGAGGCGACCGCCGAATCACAAGTTTCTCATTTTACCTATCGTTCAGGAGGCTGACTATTTTGAGCAAAAAAGAAAACGATACGGAACACACAGCGCAAACAGGAACAGCCGATACAGCTGCTCCAGCTTGCCGTAGCCATCGTCTTCGGATACATGACGGATTTCGCCGTATGGGTGCTCAGCCCGCTGCAATGCAGCGGCTATGCCATGGCGTGGCTTTTCTGCGGGATAGGGATCGTCCTTGTGGCGGTGGGCGTCAGCTTTGAGGTGACGGCTCATGTTGTGACTCTTGCCGGGGAAGGCCTTGTGCTTGCCATTTGCCAGGTAACGCCCGTAAAATTTGGCACGATGAAGGTGCTGTTCGACGTCACGCTGGTGGTGATTGCCTGCATCCTGTCCTTCGTGCTTCTTCACGGTCTTTACGGCGTGCGTGAAGGCACAGTTGCGGCGGCGCTTTTCGTTGGGACGCTTTCCAGGCAGATAAACAAACCCCTCGCAAAGGTGGGCAAACGGCTCTTTTCATAACAAAGTGCGGCGCTTCCACGTCATCCCGTACCGTACCATAGCAAGGAGAAACGAAACCGCGCGTGCAGTTAAACTGCACGCGTGGTTTCAATCTTTACACCGCTATTCAGCGGTTCCATAGTTGTTTTTTCACCTCTGCTCGTGTTATACTGGAGGACAGGGGATAGCAATCAGAGGGGAGTTGGCTTTCATGTATACAATAGCAGTCTGCGATGATGAGCGCGTCTTTGTGCAGTACATTGCCGAGGTCGTTCGGGAACGCTTCCAGTCACAGCATATCCCGGTGACTGTGGACGAATATCTGCATCCTCAGGAGCTGTTGAACCGCCTGGAGGGAAACATCTGCTACGATGTTTTACTGCTGGACATTGATATGCCAGAGCTGGACGGCATTGAACTGTGCCGTCGGTTTCGCAGTGCGAACAAGGATGCGCTGGTGGTCTTTGTCTCCAACAAAGAGGAGCTGGTCTTTCAGACGTTTGAGGTGCAGCCCTTCCGATTTGTCCGCAAGCGCCGCTTTCAGAAGGAGATCGACGACCTTATCCATGCGCTGGTTCAGGAGTTGGAGCGGCGGATCGACTGGTATCTGCGCTTTTCCAACGAGTCTGACGGCACGGTGTATTCTGTCAACGTCCGAAAGCTGGTTTATGTGGAGGCCAGCGGCAAGACCTGCCTGCTCCGTTCGGTTGAAGGAACGGAGGAGGTCAGGGTGCAGTTTCAAGCCCTGATTCAGCAGCTGACGGAGCATTCCTTCATCCAAACGCACCGAAGCTATCTGGTGAATCCGTACTATATTTATCGCATCGATGCGGACACTATCCTGCTGGATACCGGGGAATCCGTCCCGCTCAGCCGCAGGCGCCGCGAAAAGATTAAGGACACGTATTTCCGTTGGAGCAAGGGAGAGGTGTGAGCATGATTTGGAGCGAGATATTTGACTACGATGGCCTGATAGAAATCATCGCAATGCTGGGTGTACTTATGTCAATCTTTCCGCTGAAGTACAGCCGGAGGCGGACGGTGCTGATAGCGGCAGGCATAGCAATCGTGTTTTTCCTGTCTAATACGTTGGTCATTGCTGCCAATATAATCGATGACAGCGTGTCCACAGCGCTGCGCCTCAACTTGTATATTCTGTTGATTCTGCTGTCAGGCTTCTTCTTTGCCCTGATATGTCTGAAGGGATATTGGCAGCAGTTTTTTGTAACGGTGCTGTTTTTTAAGGACTGCGTCCTGTTTGTTTCCTTCCTGTACAAGTCAATGGAGGAGAACTGGGCGGCATTGTTGGGGAATAGTGCATTTGCCCAATTTGTAAGTCGACTCGTGGGAACGGTGATGATCCTGCTATCCGCCCTGCTGTGTAAATATATGACGCATCCCATTCGCACATCCATCTCCAATCTGTACTGGTGCATTTCTGCGCTGGTGCCGGTGCTCCTTTTGCTGCTGTGGGAGCAGCCAGGCTCCTATGTGCTCAGAGGCGGCAGCAACAGCGGCAATTTCGCGCTGGATGCGGCGTACAACGCCATATTATTAGCCATCAGCTTCTCCGCCTACGCCCTGTTCGTTCAGCTGGCGCGGGAGATGGAGAAACAAATGGAGCTTCAGCTGACCAATCAAAGCCTGGCGTTCCAGGTGAGACAAATGGACAATGCACAGGTTATGCTGGAACAAACAAAAATAGCCAGACATGAGCTGAAAAACAACTATTTTTACCTGGAATCATTGCTCCAGCAGGGAAAGTATGAGGAAATGCAGCAGTTCCTGGAGCAGGTCATCTGGCCCCAGTTCGAACGGCAGGAGCTGGTGTCCACAGGGAACGAATTTGTGGATATGCTCCTCTCTCAAAAAGTGATGGAGGCCCGTCAGCAGGACATCCCTATCGTGTTAGACGTAAGGCTCCCGAAGGAACTGAGCATACCCAGTCAGCTGCTTTGCAGCCTGCTGTTCAATCTGCTGGATAATGCCATTGAAGCGTCCCAACACACCCAGTCACCGGATATTTTTTGCACGATGCGGGAGCAAAAGGGGTACCTTTACCTGGAAGTGCGCAATAAAATCGACCATTCCGTGTTGAAGGAAAACCCCGGATTCCACACCACGAAGTCCGATCAGGACAGCCATGGCATTGGAATGAGGATGATACGTCAGGTGGTGAAGCGCTGCGACGGCAGCCTGGAAATTCAGGAGAAAAGCGGGTATTTTGTCGTGCAAACGCTCCTGCCCTTACGGGAAGCGTAAGAAGATGCTGAAATCAAGAGAGCAATGATATGTCCTCACCCTTTTGCAGCAGCTGCAAGGGTGAGGACTTCGTTTGCCGTTCGCGCCGCATTTTAACCGTTCGCGCCGATTTTTACCAAAAAGGTGTTTTATTTGTTATAGTAACCTTGCTTGAGAACACAGGGTTGAAACGGCCGGAGCGGCCTGTGAAATCTCAAAAAACAAACCATTAAGGAGGAAAATGTATGAACAAAAACAAGAAGAAAAAACGCTGGCTGATACCGCTGATTCTTGCGGTGATTTTCGTGGTGGTCGTGGCCATCATCGGCGTGAACATCTACAATCTGATGTTCGGCGGCTCTGTCACCGTCTCCATGGAGGACGTGTACAGCAATATCGCCGCTTGCGCGCCGCAGCTTGTTCTCATCGGCGTGGCGGTGGCGGCGGTCATCGTCATCAGCATCGTGGTACGCAAGCAGAACGAGGCCAAGCGCTCCTTTATTCGCTGGGAGGCATTCCTGGCAATGGTGCTGGTGGTTGCCATCGCCGTCAACTGGATCTGCCTGGGTACAGAGTACTCTCTGCTCAGCCAGGTGCTGGCGGATGAAATGGCCCTCAGCGATGAGACCCAGGCGGATTCCCTGGAGCTGGCGGAGACCATCGCCGACGAGGGCATCGTCCTGCTGAAGAACGACGACAACGCCCTGCCCATCAGCACGGACACCAAGCTGAACGTCTTTGGTTGGGGCAGCACCCAGCCCGTCTATGGCGGCAGCGGCTCCGGCGACGTGGACGAATCCACGGCCACCTCTCTGCTCCAGGGCCTGAAGGACGCAGGCTTCACCCTGAACGACGACCTGACCCAGTTCTATGTGGACTATCGCTCTGACCGCCCTGAGGTCGGCATGATGAGCGAGGATTGGACCATCGTACAGCCCACCATGGAGGAGTACGACGAGGCCGGCATCTTTGAGCAGGCCGTAGAGTTCTCCGACACGGCAGTCATCGTCCTGACCCGCTCCGGCGGCGAGGGCATGGACCTGCCCGATACCTATTCCTCCGACTGCACCTACAACACCACCCAGCAGGGCGGTGACGTGGTGTACTCCACGCAGGAGGACGACCTGGACTCCAGCAAGAGCTATCTGGAACTGAGCAATCGTGAGATCGAGCTGGTGGAACGGGTCACCAGTGAGTTCAGCAACGTTATCGTCATCATCAACTCCTCCAACGTTATGGAGATGGGCTGGGTAGACGAGTATGACAACATCAACGCTGTCCTTTGGGTAGCCGGTGCTGGCGTCAACGGCTTTGAAGCCCTGGGCGAGATCCTCTCCGGCGAGGTCAACCCCTCCGGCAAAACCGTGGACACCTGGGTCTATGACCTGAAGAACACCCCCACCTCCAATAACTTCGGAGAATATGCCTACACCAACTCCGACGAGATCAACGGCGACACCGGTGAGGTCAAGTTCGTCAACTATGTGGAAAGCATCTATGTGGGCTACAAGTTCTATGAGACTGCCGCCGTGGAGGGGCTGATTGACTACGACACCACCGTCCAGTATCCCTTCGGCTACGGCCTGAGCTATACCACCTTCGACCAGGAAATCACCGGGTTCACCAATGATGGCACCACCGTCACAATGGAGGTGACCGTCACGAATACCGGTGAAGTTGCGGGCAAGTCCGTGGTAGAGATTTATTACACACCCCCCTATTATAACGGCGGCATCGAAAAGGCCAGCACCAACCTGCTCACCTTCGCCAAGACCAGCGAGCTGGAGGCCGGAGCCTCTGAGACGGTCACTATCACCTTCGAGCTGGAGGATATGGCCTCCTATGATGACACCGGCGTGAAGGCCGAGGGCGGCGCCTATGTGCTGGAGGAGGGCGATTACATCATCAGCCTGAACGCCGACTCCCACACGGTCCTAGATTCCGAGACCATCTCTGTGGAGGACGATGTGATCTATAACGACGAGAACGATGGCGCCCGTTCCAGCGACGAGACCGCCGCCACCAACCAGTTCGATCAGGCCCGCGGCGATGTCACCTACCTGAGCCGTGCGGACGGCTTCGCCAACTATGCGGAGGCCACCGCTTCTCCCACCAACTATGAGATGAGCGAAGAGCAGATCGCTGTCTACACCAGCAAGGCCACCAACGATCTGTCCGAGTACGACGATCCCGACGCTGAGATGCCCACCACCGGGGCGGACAACGGTCTGACCCTGGCGGATATGGTGGGCCTGGACTATGACGATGCCCTGTGGGATGACCTGCTGGATCAGCTCACCGTGGACGAGATGGTGAATATGGTCACCGACGGCGGCTTCAAGAGCACCGCCATGGCCTCCATCGACGCGCCTCAGTCCGTGGATTCTGACGGCCCCGCCAGCCTGACCAGCAACTACAATGACAACACCGGCACCGCCTACCCCTGCGCCACCATGATTGCCGCCACCTGGAATCAGGAGCTGGCCTATGCCCGCGGCACGCAGATGGGCATTGAGGCCAACGAGCTGGGCATCACCGGCTGGTACGGCCCGGCTATGGACATCCACCGTAGCGCCTTCTCCGGCCGTAACTTCGAGTATTACTCCGAGGACGGCACCCTGTCCGGCATCATGGGCGGTCAGGAGGTCAAGGGAGCCACCGAACAGGGCGTGATGGTCTATCTGAAGCACTTCGTCCTGAACGACCAGGAGACCAACCGTACCAACGGCATCTGCACCTGGACCACCGAGCAGGCCCTCCGCGAAATCTATCTGAAGGCCTTCGAGTCCGCCTTCAAGGACGGCAAGAGCACCGCCGTTATGACCTCCTTCAACAGCGTAGGCGCTGAGTGGGCCGGCAGCTGCGAGGCCCTCCTGACCGACGTGCTCCGCAACGAATGGGGCTTCCACGGCGCCGTTATCACCGACGCTATGGACCCGCTGGCTGACTTCTATATGGATCTGAACCTGGGCATCCGGGTTGGGCTGACCAAGGGCCTGTCCTTCTCCGCTGATTCCAGCCTGGTCAGCAATACGGATGATGCCAACACGGTGATTGCCCTGCGCGAAGCTGCCCACGAGAACCTCTATGCTCAGGCAAATTCCAATGCGCTGGAGCTGAACGACGGCTCTACCGCCACCTGGGTGATGATGTTCTATGTGGCCGACGCGGTCCTGGCCGTTATTCTGATCGCCGCTGCCATTGTGACCTTCCTCAGCTATAAGAAGGAACTGGCTGAAGCCGAGTAACGCAAGCAAAGAGCTTCCCTCTTTGTCATAGCTTCCCAACCAAGCGGCCCCGCCGAGTATTTGGCGGGGCCGCCCTCGTACGTTCCAGCAGTGGTCACATCATTTGACAGCACAGAAACAGTGGGATTTTTTTGCCGCAAAACGCTTGACAGCGCTCCTGCTCCGTGGTATAGTAATACTACCTGTGAGCAGGGGTTTTCTTTTTGTGCGCATTTTTACGCATGAAGGTGCTCCTGCGGGGCGCATCCGGTGCGCCATAGCAGGGAGGCAGCGTTTCTGCCGAACCTTTCTTTGACTGTTTGTGCCGCAGGGGTTTTCTGCGGCGTTCAGGCCGGAAGTTCGGCGGTATTCCCTGTAACGGGTCAACCTGCCGGAGTTCCGGCTTTTTTAGGAACCTCTGAACAAGTGAACAAGATCGGATTGCGAGATAATTTGCGCCAGAAAAAGGCGCAAAAGCGCAGGAATCCTGACGGATTTCAAGGTTTTGCAACGCATTTATGGCACAAATTAGCCGCAAGACGCCGCAGTTGCAGTTGTTCAGAGGTTCCTTTAATGACCCACACAGATTACGAAACCAAGGAGGTGCCGAAAATGGCAAAAGCGAAGGCTGGTGCACGGCAAAAGATCACCTTGCGGTGCTCCGAGTGCAAGCAGAGAAACTACAACACCATGAAGAACAAGAAGAACACTCCCGACCGTCTCAAGATGAACAAGTACTGTCCCTTCTGCCGGAAGCACACCGAGCACGTTGAAGCGAAGTAAGCGGCAACTGCGTAATTCACAAGAAAGGTGTATGAATGTGGCGAAAAACGCAAAAAAAGCCAAGGGCACATCCAGCCCTGAGGTCGCGGAAGAGACCAAAACTGTGAACGAAACAGAAGCCGTGGAAGAGTCCACCAAGGCCAAGAAGAAGGCCGAGAGCAGCAAAAAGGATGCCAAGAGCGAGAAGAAGCCCAACTTCTTCGTCCGCGTCTTCCGGAAGGCGAAGAGCTGGTGCCACGACATGGGCGTGGAGTTGAAGAAGGTCCACTGGCCCACCCGGAAAGAGCTGCTGAAGAACTGCCTGGTGGTGCTGGTCTGCATCCTGGCGGTGGGCGTCTGCATCTGGGTCTTTGACGCGCTGGCAGCCGCCATCATCCGCGCCCTGGTCAACCTGTTCCAGGGCTGAGGTGAGCGGTCATGCTTGATAATACGCAGATGGGTTTTGAAGCGAAGTGGTATGTGGTGCACACCTATTCCGGTTATGAGAATGCGGTGGCCAGCACGATCACCAAGTACGTCGATAACCGTGGGCTTCAGGACGTGATTCAGATGGTCTCCATCCCCATGGAAACCGTCACCGAAATCACGGACAACGGCCCGAAAACGGTGGAGCGCAAGGTCTTTCCCGGCTATGTGCTGGTCAAAATGGTGCTGACCGATGAGACCTGGCACATCGTCCGCAACATCCGGGGCGTGACCGGCTTTGTGGGTGAGGGCAACAACGCCATCCCCCTGACCGATGATGAAATCGCCGCCCTGGGGGTGGACAAGAAGGAAATCACCGTGGCCTACGAGGTGGGCAGCACTGTCCGCATCACCGACGGCCCGCTGAACACCTTCATCGGCGTGGTTGACGAACTTGACGTCAGCAAAGGCAAAGTCCGCGTGAACGTTTCCATGTTCGGCCGGGAGACCCCGGTGGAGCTGGATTTGAATCAGGTTGAGCTCATCGAACCGGACTGAGGCTCAAACAACTATTTTAATTTCACTATTCTTAGGAGGTGTTCTTCGTGGCAAAAGCGAAGAAAATTACTGGCTATGTAAAGCTGCAGATCCCCGCAGGCAAGGCAACTCCCGCCCCCCCTGTCGGCCCCGCACTGGGCCAGCACGGCGTCAATATTGCCGCCTTTACAAAGGAATTTAACGAGCGCACCAAGAAGGACATGGGCCTGATCATCCCTGTGGTGATCACCGTCTATGCCGACCGTTCCTTCACGTTCGTGACCAAGACCCCCCCTGCTGCTGTGCTGATCAAAAAGGCCTGCAACATCGAAACCGCTTCCGGTGAGCCGAACAAGAAGAAGGTCGCCGTCCTGTCCAAGGCTGATTTGCAGAAAATCGCCGAGACCAAGATGCCCGACCTGAACGCTGCATCCCTGGAGGCCGCTATGTCCATGATCGCCGGCACTGCGCGCTCCATGGGCGTGACGATTGGCGACTAAGGAGGTTGTAACTATGGGTAAAAAATATGAAGATAGCCTGAAGCTGATCGAAAAAGGCAATCTGTACGATACGAACGAGGCCCTGGACCTGGTGGTCAAGACCTCCAAGGCGAAGTTTGACGAGACCGTTGAGCTCCACGTCAAGCTGGGCGTAGACGGCCGTCACGCTGACCAGCAGGTCCGCGGCGCCATCGTCCTGCCCAACGGCACCGGCAAGAACGCCCGCGTCCTGGTCTTTGCCAAGAGCGCTCAGGCGGAGGCCGCCAAGGCCGCCGGCGCGGACTATGTGGGCGAGATGGACCTGGTGGAGAAGATTCAGAAGGAGAACTGGTTCGACTTCGACGTGGTCATCGCCACTCCCGACATGATGCGTTTCGTAGGCCGTCTCGGTAAGGTGCTGGGCCCCAAGGGCCTGATGCCCTCCCCCAAGTCCGGCACCGTCACCCCCGACGCCGCCAAGGCTGTCACCGAGGCGAAGGCCGGTAAGGTGGAGTATCGTCTGGACAAGTCCAACATCATCCACTGCCCCATCGGCAAGGCCTCCTTCGGCACTGAGAAGCTGGAGCAGAACTTCAACGCCCTCATCGGCGCCATCATCAAGGCCAAGCCCGCCGCCGCCAAGGGCCAGTATATCAAGTCCTGCACCGTGGCTTCCACCATGGGCCCCGGCGTCCGTGTAAACCCCGCCAAGCTGGTGTAATTATTTCTCCGTTTTTGTGGGGGAAGGGGGTTGACAAATCCCCTCCCCTCACATATAATAATGGTTGCGTTCGTAGACAGCAGGCACCCCGTTTAATGGCTTATGCCGCCTGCCGAGAGTGCTGATAAAACTGCAAAGGTTTTACTGTACTGTCCTCCTGTCCTGCGACGCGGAGGATTTTTCTTTTGTGAGGTGAAACACATTATGCCAAACGCGAAGATTTTGGAGTCCAAAAAGGCGGTGGTTTCCGCACTGGAGGATCAGCTGAAGAACGCCCAGTCCGGCGTTCTGGTGGATTACAGCGGCATCACCGTTGCCCAGGACACCGCCCTGCGCAACAAGATGCGGGAAGCCGGCGTGCAGTACAGCGTGGTGAAGAACACCATGGTGCGCCGCGCTCTGGATGACGCCGGTCTGAATGAGTTGGACAGCGTCCTGCACGGCAACACGGCCCTGGCCATCGGCGTGGACGATCCCATCGTCCCCATCCGCACCATCTCCGACGCCATCAAGGAACTGGGCCCCGACACCAAGTTCCACATCAAGGCCGCCTTCCTGGAGGGCAAGATCCTCTCCCAGGAGGAAATCGCCCAGATGTCCACTCTGTCTTCCAAGAACGACCTGATTGCTCAGTTGCTGGGCGTCATGCAGGCCCCCATCGTCTCCCTGGCCGCCGTCATCGCCGCCATTGCGGAGAAGAAGGAGAACGAGCCTGACGAGCCCGCTGCGGAAGCAGAAGCACCTGCCGCTGAAGCGGAGGCGCCCGCCGCCGAGGCGGAAGCACCCGCTGCCGAATAATCATTCGGCCCATTTTTGGACAGGCACTGTCCACACATGAATCAATTCTATTTTTAGGAGGCTAACTATCATGGCTGATATCAATGCGATTGTTGAAGAAGTGAAGTCCCTCTCCGTCCTCGAGCTGTCCGAGCTGGTCAAGGCTCTGGAGGAGACCTTCGGCGTTTCCGCCGCTTCCATGGCTGCTCCCGCCGCTGGCGCTGCCGCTGCCGCTCCCGAGGTGGAGGAGAAGACCGAGTTTGACGTGGTTCTGGCTGGCCTGGCTGACCCCAAGGGCAAGATCAAGGTCATCAAGGTCGTCCGCGAGATCACCGGTCTGGGCCTGGCCGACGCCAAGGCTGCTGTCGAGAATGCTCCCACCACTCTGAAGGAAGCCGCTGCCAAGGCAGAGGCCGACGAGATCAAGGAGAAGGTCGAGGCTGTCGGCGGCAAGGTCGAGCTGAAGTAATTCTTCTACGCAAAGACAAATGGGACGGCTATCCTCGGATGGCCGTCCTTTTTTTGAGGTTTTTTGATGAAAATCGCCATCATCGGATACAGTGGCTCCGGGAAGTCCACCCTGGCCGCAGCCCTGGGCAAGCGGTACGGGCTGCCCGTGCTGCATTTGGATACAATTCACTTTGTCCCCGGCTGGGTAGAGCGGCCCAGGTCGGATATGCTGGCAGACTATCGGGCCTTTTGTGCCGCCCATCCGGAGGGCTGGGTCATCGACGGGAACTATATTGGGTGCGACTATGCCGAAAGAATGAAGGCGGCGGATTTGATCGTCTCCTTCCAGTACAATCGCTTCTTCTGCCTGTACCGGGTGTACAAGCGGTACTTCACCTATCGGGGGCGGAGCCGGGACAGCGCCGCCCCCGGCTGCCCGGAAAAGGTGGACTGGGCGTTTGTCAAGTGGGTGCTCTGGGATGGGCGCAACCGTCAGCGGAGAAGGCGCTACCGCTGGGTACAGGACACTTACCCGGGCAAAATGGCTGTCCTGAACAATCGCCGGGCGCTCTCCCGTTTTCTTAACGCCCTGGACCGGAGGGCGGCTGACAAGCTATAATCTGTTTTTAAGGAACCTCTGAATCAATGCAGCTGCGATGCCTGGCGGCAAGTTTGCATTTATTCAGAGGTTTCTGAAATATTGTATTGATTTCCCAGTTCCATGCTGTTATAATGTTAGTTAGATTAAACTAACATATATGCAAGTGAGGGCACATTGATGAACAGATATAAAAGAATCGAATCCGCATACCGCGCACTCGGCGAGGAGGCCACCTTGTATGACGGTATGATAACCTGCTCCACCCTGCCGGGCAAAGCCGTATGCAGACTGGCGTGGGCCATGGGGCCGGCGGAAAACCGAGACTGTCTGTCGCGGACACTATCCGGCACCCCGGTGGCCTGCTTTATCTGCCGAAAGGGGGCGTATGGCCGATGAACGTCTCTGCCTATGTCATTCAGTGCGTTGTGCTGTGCGCTGTGTTCGGCCTGCTCATTTTCGGGCTGCTGCTGATCAATCCCGTCTCCTTCGTAGGTGACTATCCGCCGGAAATACAGGCACAATATTATGCTTCCCAACACAAGGAAGCAGTAAAGGAAAGGATGACATTCCTCACAATTCTCCGGAAAAGCGTCGCTATTATCGCATTTTTATTTCTGTTTGCGTGGATGGCGCATCAGGCGGGCGCGGAAACCTTTGTGGATGGGCTCCTGTTCGCGTACGGTTATATGCTCGTGCTGGCGGCGTTTGACACCTGCTTTCTGGACTGGGTGCTGTTTCCCAACATCCGGCGGGTGCGTCTGCCGGGTACGGAGAACATGGACAGGGAATATCACCAGAAATGGTTCCATGTGAAGGCCATGCTGCCAATGGTGCCGGTGTCTGCTGTGGGAGGGGTGCTTATTGCCCTGGTGGTAACGTGGATTTGGTAAGTGGACGAAATGAGAGAGAAGGAACGGTGATTTCAAATGCTACTGTGGTTCGAGCTGATTGTTTTGTGCCTGTTGTTGTTCCTGATTTGCTACCTGGGCACCGGCAGCGATGAGAAAAATATCCGAAGCTCCAGTTTCCGCTGCTATCCTGATGAGGTGCAACGCATGGTCAGGGAAAATCCCGCTTGGAAGGACAAAATTCGCGCTGCGCCGCCTGCGGTGACGTTCCTGTCCAATTTGCTTTTGTTCGGGGCGCTGCTCCTGCTCTGCGGAGTATTCATCAGAACAGACAGCTTTTCGGGGAATTTCTCCAACCTTCTCCTTTTGGGACAGGGGCTGAATGCCTTTGACTTTTTTGTCATTGACCTTCTGTGGTGGCGGAACACGAAACGGGTCCGCCTCACAGGAACGGAGGACCGGGCGGACCTGTACCGCGACCCCCGAAAGCACTTTGTCTCGTTTTTAAGGGGAATCGTGCTGTTTTTGGCGATTGCTGTCATAGACGGATGGGTGTTATCACTGTTTTAAGGAAAAAGCATAAGGAGGAGCAGTATGAGTTTCTTTCAAAACACCTGCAAGCCGGAGGGCTTAGGTGGAAAATCATGGTGACGACCATGAACATCGGCGGCCACGCTGCGCTGGCAAAATGGGGACTGTCCCAACTGACATTGGAAAGCGATTCAGACATCCTTGAAATTGGCGGCGGCGGGGCGAATGTGGTGATGCTGGAGGAAATGCCAGCCCGCATCACGCTGGCCTATGCGGAGTGCGTAAAGCAGAAAAAGAGAGTTGACGGGGGATAGAATATGGAAAAAATCACATTGACCGGCGTGCCGGAAACCATGCTGCAAACGGTGTTTGCCCGTGCGCAGGAAACGCAAAAGCAAAACCACAAAATTATGGATGAAAAGACAGTGGAGCTCGTCTCCCGCCTGGATTACGATTTTTCTCTTGCGGAAAAAGATAAAACCATGTCCAGCGGGGTGATTGCCCGGACGCTGGTGCTTGACCGTATGGTGAAGCAGTATTTGCAAAAATCTCCGGGTGCTGTGGTGATCAACCTCGCCTACGGCCTGGACACCCGCTGCTACCAGATTTCGGGTTTGTGGAAGAGCACCAGTCTGGTGGAGGGTATGGATGTCATAGCGCCCATTTATAAGATCATCGGGAGGATTCCGTTCGTGCGTAACCTGTCAAACAGAATTGTGGTGCTTGTTGAGGAGGGGCGGGTAAAATGATAATAACAATCGTTTCCATCCTTATGATTATGGTCGGCTATTTTCTCATGCTGTACGGCGCGGTTGGGTTTGTCCAGGACAAACGACTTTTCTCCTCCGCACCGAAGGAGTATTTAGCCGTGATTCCAGACAAAAAAGAGCGGTTCCGCGGCGCGCATATTGTGGGCTGGGCAATCGTCGCAGTCGCCGCGCTGCTGTTGATCGGCGCATTTGTTCTCGGCATCTGGGACGGCGCAAGAAATGACTTCGGCCCGCTCCAATACTTCACCCGATTTCTCACGATGCTCTATGGGATGGAGATTTACGACATTCTCTTTTTTGACTGGTATCTGCTCTGTCACTCCAACTTCTTCCCCCATTTCTATCCGGAGATAAAGGATGTTATGAGTCCGCAGATGTTTGGTTTTAATAAAAAGGAACATATTGCCCACTTTATTATCTATATCCCCGCCTGCGCTGTCATGGCGTTGGGCTGTGGCGCGCTGTTTTCCTAAAATTTATGGAGGTAAGAAACAAATAAAGAGAATACTTGCAGGCGGGTTTTTAGCCTTAACAGGAAGTATATGGGCTTTGGCATTCGTTATAATCGCTGGAAATAATCTGACCAGCGAATGGACGACACCTCCGGGGAGGCTGCTTACAACTATGATGGATATGAATGTACTATTACTATTTATAATTTCTGTTATTGTTGTAATCGCCGGAGTTTTTCTGATGATACAAGAATGCTTTGAAAAAAATAAGTAAATGAGAATTTTCGAAGACTGCCTCCGTTGCTCTGACAGGCGGAGTGCTACACGAAAAGGAGCATAAACAATGTGGCTATTATTCGGAATAAGCGCGATTACCTTCACAGTTCTTAATTTAACATTCTGCCTTCGGAGAAAAGATTCAAAATGGTTTCGGTTCGGCAGCCTGTCTTTTACATCGCTCACAGTATGTGCATTTTATAGTGAGGCAGCGGAAAGCGTCTTACACGAGGATTGGGCCGGGCTGATTGACATCATGTCGCCAATGTCCAGGTGGCTGTGGATTTGCGTGATAATTTCCATACTTGTGAACGGTGTTTCTCTTTTTTATTATCGAAAATACTAAATTTCCGTCCACGTTTTGATTGCATGGATATATACACTTAGGGAACCTGCTGCCACCGGGACGCTGCCTTTGGTCAGGCAGTTCCTTTGCCGGAGCGCATTTTTTACTCGATTCTGACCCCTATATGCTGTTCCATCCCATTGATTCCAGTTTCGAAGTGTCATCCCACTATTATTTTGCCGATTCTACTTGACGAAATGGGGCAAAAAGACTACAATGTAGACAGTCAAAATAAAAAGCAGTTTTCTTTAGCGCAGGCGAAGCATTTTATTTTGCAAACTGACTGTAAGGAGGCAATGCAATGGGCGGCAAGCTGGAAACCTTCCAGAAGAAGAAAGACTTCCTGATTTGCGTGGACTCGGACGGATGCGCTATGGACACCATGGACATCAAGCACATCCGCTGTTTTGGGCCGTGCATGGTGGAGGAGTGGGGGCTCCAGGCGTGGGCAGAACCGATCCTCACCCGCTGGAACGACATCAACCTCTACACCATGACCCGGGGCATCAACCGGTTCAAGGGGCTGGCGCTGATGCTGCGGGAAATCGACGGGGCCTACACCAAAATCGAGGATTTGGAGACGCTGGAGCACTGGGTCGCCACCAGTGACGAGCTATCCAACAGCGCCATTGAGAAGGCCATCGGGGAGACGGACAGTGTCTGCCTGAAAAAGGCCCTCTCCTGGTCCAAGAGCGTCAATGAGAGCATCAACGACCTGCCCTTTGAGCTGAAAAAGCCCTACGAGGGCGTGCGGGAGGGCCTCGCCTACGCCAATCAGCGGGCGGATGTGGTCATCGTCTCCTCCGCCAACCTTCAGGCGGTGCTGGAGGAGTGGGAGCTTTACAAGCTGCTGGACCATGTGGATCTGGTGCTGGCCCAGGACACCGGCAGCAAGGCCTTCTGCATTCAGGAGCTGCTGAAAAAGGGCTACGACCCCGCCAACGTGCTGATGACCGGTGACGCCCCCGGCGACTATGACGCTGCCACCAAAAACGGCGTCTACTATTACCCCATCCTGGTGAAGCACGAGAAGGAATCCTGGGTAGAATTCCGGGAGACGGCGGTGGATAAGCTGATTCGCGGCGAATACGGCGGGGCCTATCAGGAGGAGAAGGTTGCGGCCTTCTTCAAGAATCTCTCGTAACGGAACGTTTTCAACCATAGCCATACGCATTGCGGGCGGCACGCCTGCGGAAAGGAGCCAATTATGGTCGATTTGAAAGCCAACCCCTATTACCTCTCTGACGAAGACATCAAATGGGTAGAGGACACCATCGCCTCCATGTCCGATGAGGAGAAGGTAGGCCAGCTGTTCTTCCAGCTGACAGAGTCTCAGGACGAAGCCTATCTGAAAAACCTGATGGAGCAGTACCACCTGGGCGGCTGCCGTTACAACGGTATGCCCGGCAAGAAGGTGCAGGAGCAGAACCACATCCTGCAATCCTATGCCAAAGTGCCCATCTTCATCGCCTGCAACACCGAGGCCGGCGGCGACGGCGCCTGCTCGGATGGCACCGCCATCGGCTCCGGTGTCAAAATCGGCGCCACCGGCAAGGAGGAGTATGCCTTTGCCCTGGGCAAGATGTCCAACGAGGAGGCTGCGGCCATCGGCTGCAACATGGCCTTCGCCCCGGTCTGCGACATCGCCTATAACTGGGAGAACACCGAAATCATCACCCGCGCCTTCGGCAACGACCCGGAGCGGGTGGCAAAGATGAGCGCCGCCTATGTGCAGGGCGCACACACCATCCCCGGCTTCGCCTGCGCGGCCAAGCACTTCCCCGGCAACGGCCAGGACTTCCGGGATGCCCATCTGTCCAACAACGTCAACTATTTCACCCCGGACAAGTGGGACGCCACCTACGGCCTGGTCTACAAGACCCTCATTGATAACGGCCTGGACGCCATCATGGCCGGCCACATCATGCTGCCGGAATACGCCAAGGCCATCAACCCAGATTTGCAGGATGAGGACATGATGCCCGCCACCCTCAGCCCGGAGATTATGCAGGGGCTGCTGCGGGACAGGCTGGGCTTCAACGGCATGGTGGTCACTGACGCCTCCCACATGGTAGGCATGACCGACCGTATGACCCGGAAGGAAATGCTCCCCCGCTGCATCAACGCAGGCTGCGATATGTTCCTGTTCTTCAACGACCCGGACGAGGACTTCTCCACCATGCTGGCCGCCTATCAGGACGGCACCATCAGCGAGGCGCGGATGACCGAGGCCCTGACCCGTATCCTGGGCCTGAAGGCCCACCTGGGGATGCACAAGAAGTCCGTGGACGAGTTGGTTCCCTCTCAGGCCACGGTGGAGGCCACCCTGGGCAAGGCGGAGTACAAGGCCATGCACAAGGCCATCAGCCAGGACGCCATCACCCTGGTGAAGTACAAGGACAAGGACGTGCTGCCCATCACGCCGGAGCGGTACAAGCACGTTATGATCGTCCACATCAAGGCGGCGGAGGGCGGCATGAGCGTCCTGATGAAGCTGCTGGGCGCACCCCCCAAGAAGAGCGCCGCCGAGGTGCTGCGGGATAAGCTCATTGAGAAGGGGTTCGACGCCTTCATCTATGAAAGCCCCATCGACAAAATCAAGAAGCAAATCGAAGCGGGGGAGCAGCCCAGCCTGAACATCTATTTCGCCGGAAAGAACGCCATTGCCGACTTCGTCAGCGGCCAGGATTTGATCATCTCCCTCTGCGACGTGTCCAGTGGGCGGCCGGTGTTCGGCCTATCCAAGGGCGGCGGCGAAATCCCCTGGTATGTGTTCGAGCTGCCTGTCGTGGCCATCGGCTGCGGCCAGCCCACCATGCTGGCGGACATCCCTCAGGCCCGCACCTATATCAATACCTATGACGCCGCCAGCGACACCTTTGACGCGCTGATTGACGACCTGATGACCGGGCCGGAAGCCTTCAAGGGCAGCGACCCCATCGACAGCTTCTGCGGCCTGTTCGATACACGGCTGTAAGGACGATTTCGTTCTCCCAGTATTCGCCCGGCCGCAGCTTTTCTTAGATGAGGCAGGATAAAGGAAATACGTTTTGCCCTCCCGGCGGGCCCCATTTCTCGCGCTGTCGAGAAACGGGGGAAAGAGGGCGGCTCAGGTGGGGCCGCTGCACGTCCCCTCCTAAGAACCTCCCCTTTGTCCCACTGGCGGCTCCGCCTTTCCCCTCAATCAAGTGGTCTATCAGGCTACAGACGATATAACTTGATACGCACCAAAGCTGCCGCCTATGGCGGCTGGCAATGATTGCCGCCTCGCCCCTCGCCTTCGGCAGGACGGGCGGCAATTTTATTGTCCTTTGGTCGTAGAAATCTGCTTCTCTGAACGGAAACATAGCTCTAATCAGGAAAACAACAGGAAATTCTTACCGATTGCCCATCTGACCCACAAATTACGCCCCTCACAGGGCGGCGAAGCCGCCCTGTGAGGGGCATTTTCGTTTTTCTGTCACAGGATAATGCAAATCAGCCCGCCGCTGCCCTCGTTGATGATGCGCTCCAGGGTCTCCCGCAGCTTACTGCGGGCGTCCTCCGGCATCCGCATGAGCTTGCCCTGCAAGTCCTCGTTCACCAGCTCGTGGAAGCTCTTGCCGAAGATGTTGGACTCCCAAATCTTCCGGGTATCCCCCTCGAACTCGGACAGAAGATAGTTGATCATCTCCTCCGACTGCTTCTCACTGCCCACAATGGGGGAAATCACCGTCTCGATATCCGCCCGCAGCATATGGATGGAGGGGGCGCTGGCCTTCAGCTTCACCCCGTAGCGGCCGCCCTGGCGGACGATTTCCGGCTCCTCCAGGCTCAACTCGTCAATGGTGGGGATGACGATGCCATAGCCGTTCTCCCGCACGTCGGCCAGCGCCTGGGCCACCTTGTCGTACTCCGCCTTCACCGCCGCCAGCTGGGTCAGCAAGTCCAGGAGGTCGCCGTCGTCCCCGATGGTGAAGCCGGACTGCTGGCTCAGGGTGGCGTAGAACAGGCTCCGGGGGACAGCAATCTGCACCTGCACCACGCCGGTGCCCAGGTTCAGCTGGGTCAGGCTGGCGCTGCTGATGGAGGGGCAGCCCTCCAGGGCGCTGACCGCCCCCTGGACACTGCTGATGCGTCGGAGGGCAGCCCCTTGCTGGCGGATGGCGGCGTACAGCTCCTCCTTGATGGGGTGGCTCATGGGCAGGGCGTCCACCCAGGGGGGCAGGAACAAATCCATCTCCCGCAGGGGGAACTCGTACAGCACCGCCCGGATGATATTGGTGATGTCCCGCTCCTCCAGCATCAGGCAGTTCACCGCCAGGCAGGCCACCCCGTACCGGCTCTCGATGTCCGCCCGGATGGACTCTGCCCGGGGGGAGGTGGGCTCGTCACTGTTGAGCAGTACCAGGAAGGGTTTCCCCAGCTCCTGTAGCTCCCGGATGGCCCGCTCCTCCGGCTCCAGGTAGTCCTCCCGGGGAATCTCGGTGATGGTGCCGTCGGTGGTCACCACAATGCCGATGGTGGAGTGTTCCGCAATGACCTTCCGGGTGCCGATTTCCGCCGCCTCGGTCATGGATATCTCGTGGTCGTACCAAGGGGTAGTTACCATCCGGGGCTGGTCGTCCTCCATCTGCCCCGCCGCCCCGTTCACCAGGTAGCCCACGCTGTCGATGAGGCGGACGGAGAAGCGTGCGCCCCCTTCCAGCTCCAGCGTCGCCGCCTCCTCCGGGATGAATTTCGGTTCCACCGTCATCACCGTCCGTCCGGAGCCGCTCTGGGGCAGCTCGTCCCTGGCCCGCTCCCGGCGGTACACATTGTCGATGTTGGGTATCACCAGCGTCTCCATGAACCGCTTGATGAAGGTGGACTTCCCCGTCCGCACCGGCCCCACCACGCCGATGTAAATATCGCCGTCGGTGCGCCGGGCGATGTCCTCATACAGCTTTTCCGTTTCCATACTGCCCCTCCTTTACCGCTTCCGGGGGATCAGCAGCAGCTGCCCCGCCTGCGGCGTCTCCTCCTCCATGCCGTTGGCGTCCATGATTTCCTGCCGGGTGGCGGAGTAGGTCTTGGCGATTTGCCACAGGGTCTCCCCCGCCCCCACCTGCCGCAGCACGATGGAGGGCTGGCCCTCGGCGGCTCCGGCGCTGGCCTCCTCTACCGTCAGGGCCGTCACTACCATCTCCGGCTGCCGCTCCAGCAGCATCAGGTGGAAGGCCACTGCCGCCCGCAGCTCCAGGCCGCCGCCGGTCTCCACCGCGTCCACCCGCTCCGGCGTCACGGTGAAGCGGCACTCCGCCCCCTCCTGGGCCGGGACGCGCACCGCCACCGTCAGCTTCCGGGCCACCGACCCATATTGCCCTGAAGCCTCCTGATAGGTGGCCTCCACGGCGCACTGGGCGGAGAGTACCAGCTGCCCTTCCTCCCTGGCCGCACCGGTCTCTCCAATCAGGAGGGAGGTATCGCAGACCCGGCGCACCTCCCCGGCGGACTCTACCAGCGCCCGCTCCGACTGGTGCAGCACCTCCTGGCGCACCAGCTGGGACAGGCAGACCCGCTCCACCCTGGGCGCTGTGGCGTAGGCGGTGCTGTAGACATCGGTGAGGAGGGTCAGCTGCCGGGTCTCGCTGACGATGGCCTGGGCCAGCAGCTCCAAATCCAGGGCCAGCGTCCGCCCATCCAGGGAGGGCTGGCTCAGGCTCCAGTCGGTCACCAGCAGCTCCAGCTGAAAGGCGGCCTGCTCCGGCGCGGAGGGGACATCCAGCACCTGGGACATGGGCAGCTCAAACTCCGCCTCCTCCGCCTCGCCCTCCGGGGTGCGGTAGAGGAGATGCACCGACACGCCTCCCTTGAAAATCAGCTTCCCGCCGACCACCCTGGCGTCCCCGGAGAAGGGGTCGCAGCGTAGCCGCAGCACCTCGTCAATGGGCGGCTTGCTGCCAGGCAGCGTCAGGTCGTCGGAGAAGCTGAAGGCCCGCTGGGCGTACTCCAGGGCGAAGCAGCCCTCTCTCTGGGTCAAAAGCTGCTGAAGCTTCCAGCTGTCCGGGTCGGCCACGCCGCAGGCCAGGGCGCAGCGCTGCACCCGGCTGACCTGCACCTCGATGGCGATACCCACCCGCACCAGCACCTTCCTGGGGTTGATGGTGCGGGTCTCCGCAAAGGTCACCCGCGGCACAGCAAAGACGCCGCTGTCCGGGGTGATGCCCTCCTGCTCCGCGCTGCAACGGAAGTCCAGCTCCGTCTCCAGCGCCTCCAGGGCCTGCCGCCCCTCCGGCTGGTAGAGAATGCTGCACCGCACCGTCCCGCCAAACAGGGCCGCCCCCACGTCCGCCTCCCGCTGCCGGAGGCAGACGCGGGCCTCTGTACTCAGCACGGCGTCAATATCCGGGCAGGCGTCCGGCACGATGGTCTCCAGCGTCTCCTCCCGGGTCAGCACCGTTTCCAGCACCGTTTCACAGTATGGAAAACCGTTATCAAGTAATTCCAGTTCCAAGGCATACGCTCCTTCCCCTGCGGCGGCTGGCCGCAGGCCCGTCTTATACAGACCCAGCGGTCAGGCTGTGTCCGGTATAAGACATCCTATGCCCTGTCCGGCGGCGTTATGTCACTGCTCCGCCTTTTTCATGTGAAATATCCGGCGCAGCAGGCCGGACAGCACCTTTGGCGAACGGATAATGACGATTTTCACACTCTCACCTCCCTGCTACATCTCCCCAGACTACGGCCCTTTCATCCAGGTGACTCCCAAGACGATCAGCGCCACCCCTGTGCAAAAGATGATGACGCCCACCGGCAGCACCATGGCCAGCAGCACGCCGACCCCCAATCCGATGAGGCACTGGCCCCATTTCTTACAGCGGCGCAAGAAAACCGCCTCCCCTCTTCCGCAGTCCTGTGGCTCCTGGTTCAATATACGAGGGGAGGCGGGGGAATGTGAC
>JAJBUK010000086.1 GCA_020860385.1 Clostridiales bacterium | reverse complement strand
ATTTACGAAACCCTCTTCCCAAATAGGGGGAAATGCAGTAAAATAGGCGTGGAATCATAAAAGTTCTCTGCCCGTCTGCGGAGAGGGAGTAAAGGAGCTGTCAGTATGGAAACACCCAAGTATAAACGAGTGCTTTTGAAAATCAGCGGAGAGGCGTTGGCTGGCGACAAACATTCCGGGCTGGACTTTGAAGTCATTGGCAATGTGTGCGATGCAATCAAAAAATGCGTTGACCTTGGCGTTCAGGTGGGCGTCGTCGTTGGCGGCGGCAACTTCTGGCGCGGGAAGAAGGACGGCGGCGAGAATATGCAGCGGGTTCGGGCTGACCACATGGGGATGCTGGCCACCACGATCAACGCCCTGGCTGTGGCCGACGTGCTGGAGCAGAAGCACGTAGAGGTGCGGGTGCAGACCGCCATTGCCATGCAGCAGATTGCGGAGACCTATGTGCATGACCGGGCGGTGAACCATCTGGAGCATGGTCGGGTGGTCATCTTCGCCTGCGGCAGCGGCTGCCCCTACTTCTCCACGGATACGGCGGCAGTACTTCGCGCGGCAGAGATTGGCGCGGACGTGATTTTGCTGGCGAAGAACATTGACGGGGTCTATAATGCCGACCCGGCCAAGGACCCCACCGCCACAAAGTACGACGCCATCTCCTATGACGATGTGCTGGCTCAGCGGCTGGGCGTGATGGACTTTACCGCGACGTCCCTCTCCATGGACAACAGCATTCCGGTGCTGCTGTTCGCCTTGAAAGACCCGGAGAACATTGTCCGCGCCGTCATGGGCGAGAATATCGGCACAGTCGTCAGCTGAGCCGCTGTTTCATACGAAAAGGCTGAGAAAATTTTCAAGAAAAGGAAGCATGGAGGTTTATTATGAAGGAATTTTCCAAAGAATATGATGTGAAAATGGGCAAGACCATTGAATCCGTAAAAGGCGACTTCGCCTCCGTTCGGGCCGGCCGGGCCAATGCCCAGGTTCTGGACCGCATCACGGTGGACTATTACGGCACCGCTACCCCGCTGAACCAGGTGGCCGCCATCTCGTCCCCCGACCCCCGGCAGCTGGTCATCAAGCCCTGGGAGCGCAGCCTGCTCAAGCCCATCGAGAAGGCCATCAACACCTCCGACCTGGGTATCAACCCCCAGAACGACGGCAGCGTGATTCGTCTGTCCTTCCCCCAGCTCACTGAGGAGCGCCGTAAGGAGCTGACCAAGCAGGTGCGGAAGTACGGCGAGGCTGGCAAGGTCGCCGTGCGCAACATCCGCCGGGACGCCATGGACAAAATCAAGGCCCAGAAGAAAAAGAGCGAAATCACGGAAGACGATGCCAAGCTGCTGGAAAAGGAGCTGCAAACCATTACCGATGCCCGCTGCAAGGAAATCGACCAGCTGACGGCTGCCAAGGAAAAGGAATTGATGAGCGTCTGAACCGGTTCTCAGGGGAGGCAGGAATCGTTTCTCCGCCTCCCGGAACTGTTTGGCGCGTTTTGCGGATGAAACGGCGGAACGCCGTTTCATTCCTTATTCCCCGTGAATCATGTTTGGAGTGAACAAAGTTACATGGCACTTTTTCAGAAGGAAACAGCCCAGGCGGAGCCGGACTTTTCCAACCTGCCCCAGCATATCGCCATCATCATGGACGGCAACGGCAGGTGGGCGAAGCAGCGGGGGCTGCCCCGCACCGCAGGTCACGCCGCCGGAGCGGAGAATTTCCGCAAGGTCGCGACTTACGCCAAGGAAATTGGCCTGCAATATTTAACGGTATATGCTTTTTCCACAGAGAACTGGAAGCGGCCCCAGGAGGAAGTCAACGCCATCATGCGCCTGCTGAAGAAGTACCTGCTGGAGGCCATTGACCAGATGGAGCGTGACAGGGTCAAGATGCACTTCTTTGGCGACCTGACCCCCCTGACGCCGGAGCTGCGGAAACTGTGTGATCGCACCCAGGAGATTTCCACCCATTATGACGGCTGCCAGGTCAATATCTGCCTGAATTATGGCGGACGGGATGAGCTGGTGCGGGCCATGAAGGCGTGGTATGCGGACTGCCAATCCGGCCTGCGGGACCCGGAGGCGCTGACGGAGCAGGTGGTCTCCGACTATCTGTTCTCAAAAGGAGTACCTGACCCGGACTTGATTATCCGGCCCAGCGGAGAGCTGCGCACGTCCAACTTCCTGCTCTGGCAGTCGGCCTACTCCGAATATTATTTTACTGATGTGCTATGGCCTGATTTTTCTACCGCTGAACTGGACAAAGCGATTGCCGCCTTCCAGAAGCGCTCCCGCCGATTTGGAGGTGTTTGACCCATGCTGAGCCGAGTGTTAGTTGCTGTGGTTGGTATACCGCTGATTGTGGCCGTGCTGCTGTTCTGTCCGCCGGTCTGTCTGCCCATCGTGCTGTGCGTGCTGAACGTGCTGAGTGTCTACGAGTTGCTCTGGGCTACCGGCGCGTTGAAACAGAAGCGGCTGGTCGTCTATGCGGGGGTTTTAGCTGTGTTTGTGCCATTCTGGTACTATTTTGACGGCAGCGTTATGGCGTTCGTGATTGCGGTATTCCTGTTTTTGACGCTGGTGGCGCTGGACGCAGTGACAAGCGCCGAAGAGGTGACCTTTGAGCAGATTTGTCTGTCCTTCTTCGCTGGGCTGGTGGTGCCCATGATGCTGTCCACGCTGGTGCTGATTGCCGATGAGGACCATTCCAAATTCCTGGTGCTGCTGCCCTTTGTCTCCGCCTTCATCAGCGACGCCTTTGCGCTGTTCGCCGGAATGCTGTTCGGCAAGCACAAGCTGGCGCCGAAGCTCTCCCCGAAGAAAACCATTGAGGGCAGCCTGGGGGGCTTTGTAGGCTCTGTGCTGGGGTGCTTTGTCTATGGGCTGATCGTGGAGCTGGCCTTCGGCGGTCAGGCGGACTATTTCGTCCTGCTGCTGTATGGCCTGCTGGCCAGCCTGCTGGCCCAGCTGGGGGATTTGTTTTTCTCCTATATCAAGCGGGAGTATGGCATTAAGGACTACGGGAAGCTGCTGCCGGGGCACGGCGGCGTGCTGGATCGCTTTGACAGCGTGGTTTTCTGCGCCCCGTTTACCTTTATTATGGTACATTACCTGATCTTTTTCCAATTTTAAAGTTGAGGGCACCTCTGAACATTTGTTCAGAAGTGCCCTGAGGAAAGTGTGTGACAGTATGAGGAAGATTTCCCTGCTGGGCGCCACAGGCTCCATTGGGCGGCAGTCGTTGGATGTGATTGCCGCCTGTGGAATGTCTGTGGCAGCCATCACGGCAAATAAAAGCGTGGCGCGGCTGGAGGAACAGACGCGCCAGTTCCATCCCAGCCTGGCGGTGTGTATGGACGAAGCCGCCGCCGCCGACCTGCGGGTGCGCATTGCGGATACGAATACCCGCGTGGCCTCCGGCATAGAAGGACTAGTGGAGGCGGCCACCCTGCCGGAGGCGGACTGCGTCATCACGGCGGTGGTGGGCAATGTTGGCCTCCGGCCTACCCTGGCGGCCCTTCGGGAGAAGAAGCGCATTGCCCTGGCCAATAAGGAGACCCTGGTCTGCGGCGGCGAGCTGGTGATGCGGACGGCGAAGGAATATGGCGCGGAAATCATCCCTGTGGACAGCGAACATTCCGCCCTCTTCCAATGCCTTCAAGGCAGCCATGACCACGGCGAGTTGAAGCGGCTGATTCTCACCTGCTCCGGCGGGCCGTTTTTCGGCCAGAGCCGGGAGGAGCTGGCCGGGTACACCAAGGCCGACGCCCTGAAACACCCTACCTGGAAGATGGGGGCGAAAATCACGGTGGACTGCGCCACCTTGATGAACAAGGGGCTGGAGTTCATCGAGGCCATGCGGCTTTACAGCGTCTCACCAGACCAGGTGGACATCGCCATTCACCGGCAAAGCATTGTCCACTCCCTGGTGGAGTTCCAGGACAATGCCATCCTGGCCCAGCTGGGGGTGCCGGATATGCGCCTCCCCATCGAATACGCCCTGACCTACCCGGCCCGGTGTCCGGCGGTGGTGGAGCCGCTGGATTTGTTTGCCTGCCCGCCGCTGGAGTTCCATAGGCCGGACTATGAGACCTTCACCTGCCTGAAACTGGCCCTACAGTGCGCCCGCAAACCGGGGACGCCCTGCGTCGTCCTGAACGGCGCCAACGAGGCGGCGGTGGGCCTGTTCCTGGAGGACAAAATCAGGTTCCTGGAAATCGGCGAGTTGGTGCAGTACGCTTTGGAGACGGTACCGGAAGGCCCAGCCGACACATTGGAGCAAATCATGGAGGCTGACCGCGCCGCACGGGACGCGGTCTACAGCCGCATCCGTTGATGAGCGGCGGTGTGACAGGACACGATATAAACTGTAAAGCAGTTTACCTTGTTGGTAAAATTGCATGACGGGAGACAGTATGCTCTATATAATTTTGGCAATTTTGATGTTCGGGCTGCTGATTGCAGTCCACGAGTTCGGCCACTTTAGCGTGGCGAAGCTCTGCGGCGTCCGCGTCAATGAGTTCTCCATCGGCATGGGGCCGCTGCTCCTCCACAAGCAGGGGAAGGAGACGGAGTACTCTCTGCGGCTGCTGCCCATCGGCGGGTTCTGCGCCATGGAAGGGGAGGACGAAACCAGCGACGACCCCCGGGCCTTTGGCAACGCACCCGGCTGGAAGCGGTTCCTGATTTTGATTGCCGGTTCCGGCTTCAACTTCCTGCTGGGGCTGCTCATCATGCTGTGCGTCTACTCCACGGTGCAGAGTTATGTGACGCCACAGATTTCCGGCTTCATGGAGGGCAACCCCTGTGACAGCGAGGAGTATCTGCAAGAGGGGGACATCATCTACTCCATCAATGGCAGCCGCGTCTTGGTGTACAGCGATGTTACGATACTGTTCAGCCTGAACAGCGGCGACACGATGGAGATGACAGTCCTCCGGGACGGCGAGAAGATTCACTTTGACGCGCTGCCCCTGACCCTGCGGGAGTACACGGTGGACGGCGAGACGGTGACCAAGTATGGCCTGTATTTCTCCACTGCGGAGGCCAGCCCCTTAGACCGGATACAGCTGGGGTTTGCCTCCACAGTGGACTGTGTGCGGCAGGTCTGGTGGAGCCTGAAAATGCTGATTGGCGGTCAGGCCGGATTCAGCGACCTGAGCGGCCCCATCGGCATTGTGGACAGCATGGCCCAGGTGGGGGAGGCGTCGGCCAGCACGGCGGACGCGCTGCTGAACCTGCTTTATTTCGCCGGATTTATCGCCATCAACCTGGCGGTGATGAATCTGCTGCCCATCCCGGCGCTGGACGGCGGGCGGGTGTTCTTCCTGCTGGTCAACGGAGTGCTGACGCTGGTGATTCACCGGCAGATTCCCGCAAAGTATGAGGGCATCGTTCATGCGGTGGGCATGGTGCTGCTGCTGGCGCTGATGTTGGCCGTAGCGGTACAGGATGTTTGGCGCATCGTCGCGCAGTAGCGCGGACAAAGGAGAGAGAGAAAATGACGAAACAAATCATGGTGGGCAGCGTACCGGTGGGCGGCGGCGCGCCGGTGGCGATTCAATCCATGTGCTCCACCCACACGGACGATGTGGAGGCCACGGTGCAGCAGATTTTGCGGCTGGAAGCCGCCGGTTGCGAAATCGTGCGGGTGGCTGTGCCTGACAAGGAATCTGCCTTTGCAATCGACAAAATCAAGGAGCGCATCCACATCCCCCTGGTGGTGGACATTCACTTTGACTATAAGCTGGCTCTGGCCTGCATTGAGCGGGGGGCGGATAAGGTGCGCATCAACCCCGGCAACATTGGCGGCGAGGACCGGGTGAAGGCGGTGGCAGACGCCTGCCGCCAGCGGAATATCCCCATCCGCATCGGGGTGAACGGCGGCAGCCTGGAGAAGGAACTGCTGGCGAAGTACGGCAAGGTCTGCCCGGAGGCGCTGGTGGAATCCGCCTTCGGCCACATTCGCCTCTTAAATCAGTTTGACTTTGACGATATCTGCATCAGCCTGAAATCCTCCAACGTCCAAATTGCCATGGCCGCTTATCAGATGATGCACGAGCAGAGCGATTATCCCCTGCACCTGGGGGTCACCGAGGCCGGCACCCGCCAGATGGGCACCATCAAGTCCGCCATCGGCATCGGCGGCCTGCTGGCCCAGGGCATTGGCGACACCTTCCGGGTGACCCTGACCGCCGACCCGGTGGAGGAGGTCGTGGTTGCCAAGCAGATTTTGCAGGCGGCGGGCATCCGTCAGGACGGCCCCAACCTGATTTCCTGCCCCACCTGCGGCAGGACGCGCATTGACCTGATTCCCCTGGCTCAGGAGGTGGAGGCCCGCCTGCGGACGGTGCAGAAGCCTATCACCGTGGCCGTCATGGGCTGCGTGGTGAACGGCCCGGGAGAGGCCAGCGCCGCAGACGTGGGCATTGCCGGAGGCAACGGCTTCGGCTTCCTGTTTCAACACGGGGAAATTGTGAAGAAAGTGCCGGAGGAACAGCTGGTTGATGAGCTGTTCCAACTGATCGATACCCTTTGATGCAGCTGCCCGATGAGGGCGACGTTTCCGGAAAATGGGATGAGGTTTGCTATGCCAAAGAAAACGAGTATCCCGCTGCTGAAGCTGTTCCCGCGCCTGTCGGTGCGGGGGCGGCTGCTGGCGGCAGCCAGGGAATGTACAATTTCATCCGCAACCATCCACCAGGCCCGCCGATCCGTGGAGCTGGCGGTGACCTTTCGGTCACCGCAAAGCCCGGATATTCAGCGGGCTTTAGAGCGTGCGATTCTCAGCGCCTACGACCTGTCCGACGTGCTGCTGCAAACCGTCGCTGCGGAGCCGCAGCCCCAGGAGGAAGCGCCGCTGCCGCCGGAGCCTGGCGTTGAGGTTCCCCTCCCGGAGGCTCCGCCGGAGGAAGCTGCGCCGCCCCCGCCGGACGACGGGTTTGCGCCGGTGGAGGTGCCGGAAGTGGACGCTTTTCCGGCGGAATATCCTGTGGAAAGCGATAGTGCTTTACATCAAATTCAGGCCGTCGAACGCACGGCAGCGCCCACCCGGGAGGAAAAGCTGCGCAAGGCGTTGGCGGCCCGACCGGCTGTCGCCAAGGCGGGGAAGAAAGCCAGGCGGACGGAATCCGCCGCCGCCCCCTCCGGGAACCTGCTCTACGGGAAGGGGATTCGGGGCAACGTTATCCCCATGAGCGACCTGAGTCTTGACCTGGGGACTGTCTGCGTCTCCGGACGCATCTTTCAGGACAACAGCCGCCAGCTGAAAAACCGGAACGCCTGGATCGTCAGCTTTGACATGACGGACGAGACGAACTCTGTCACCGTCTCCAAATTTTTGGAGCAGAAACAGGCGGAGCCACTGATGGAGGCGCTGAAAAAGATGCCTTGGGTGACGGTGGAAGGGAAGCTGAGCCTGTCCCACTACTCCGGGGACATCGAGCTGAGTCCATACGCCATCGCCCCCGCCCAGCCCCCGGAGCCGCGGGAGGACACGGCCCCGGAGAAGCGCTGCGAACTGCATTTACATACCCGCTTCTCTACCATGGACGGCCTGACCGATGTGAAAGCGGTCATCAAACAGGCCATCAAGTGGGGTCATAAGGCCATCGCCATCACAGACCATGGCGTGGCCCATGCCTTCCCGGACGCCCACAACGCTGCTGGGGGTAAAATAAAAATACTTTACGGCGTGGAAGCCTACTACGTGAACGACGTGGATGACCGGGTGGTGGTGCATGGCGACAGCACCGCCAGCCTGCTGGACGAAATCGTCTGCTTTGACCTGGAGACCACCGGTCTCTCCGCCCAGCGGGATACCATTACGGAAATCGGCGCGGTCAAAATCAAAAACGGCAAAATCATCGAGGAATATGATACCTTCGTCAACCCCGGTCGGCCCATCCCCCGGGAGGTGGTGGAGCTGACCAGCATCACGGACGATATGGTGCGGGACGCCCCCGGCCAGGCGGAGGCGGTCAACGCCTTCCTGGACTGGGTGGGAGACCGCCCCATGGCCGCCCACAACGCGGACTTCGACATGGGGTTCCTCCATATGGCCTGCCAGCGCATGGGCCGGGAACTGAACAACACCTCCATCGACACCCTGGTTTTGGCTCAGAACCTGCTGCCCCAACTCAGCAAGTTCAAGCTGGACATCGTGGCGAAGGCGCTGAACCTGCCGGAATTTCACCATCACCGGGCCTGCGACGACGGCCGCATGGTGGGCTATATGCTGCCCCCCTTCCATGATATGCTGAAGGATAAGGGGGTGGAGCGCATCGACCAAATCAACGGCGCCATGCGCGACCTGCGGAAAACCGGCAAGCGCAAGCAGAAGCCCCGCCATCTTATCGTGCTGGCGAAGAACCAGAGCGGCCTGCGGAATCTGTACAAGCTGATTTCCCTGTCCCACTTGGAGCATTACGCCTATAAACGGCCCATTATGCCTAAGAGCCTGATTGACGAGAACCGGGAGGGCCTGATTATCGGCTCCGCCTGTGAGGCGGGGGAACTGTTCCAGGCTGTCGTGGCCCACAAGGACTGGAACGAACTGAAACGCATCGCCTCCTGGTATGATTTCCTGGAGATTCAGCCCATCTGCAACAACCGCTTTATGATTGCCGCAGGGACGGCCAGGGATGATGAGGAGCTGCGTGACTTCAACCGCACCATTTTGCGCCTGGCGAAGGAGTTGGATAAGCCCTGCTGTGCCACCGGGGACGTCCACTTCCTGAACCCGGAGGATGAAATTTTCCGCCATATCCTGCTGAACGCCAACGGGTTCAGCGACGCGGACAAGGAGCTGCCCATTTACTTCAAGACCACGGACGAAATGCTGGAGGAGTTCGCCTACCTGGGGGAGGAGGACTGCCGGAAGGTGGTCATTGACGACCCTGACCGCATCCAGCGGATGTGCGACACCTTCCCGCCGCTGCCCCATGGCCTATACGCCCCATCCTTGAAGGATTCCGACAAGGAGCTGGAATACCTGGTCTACAAGAAGGCCCACGAGCTGTACGGAGAGCAGCTGCCCCAAATCGTCCAGGACCGCATCGACCTGGAGCTGCCCGGCATCATTCAGCGGAACTATGACGTGATTTATATGTCTGCCCAGAAGCTGGTGAAGAACTCGCTGGATCACGGCTACCTGGTGGGTTCCCGGGGTAGCGTGGGCTCCTCCATCGTGGCCTTCCTCTCCGGCATCACCGAGGTGAACGCCCTGAAGCCCCACTACCGCTGCCCGAACTGCAAGTATTCTGACTTTTCAGTGGATGAGGAGGTCTACGGCTGCGGCGCGGACCTGCCGGACAGGAACTGCCCCGTCTGCGGGACGCCGCTGGACAAGGACGGCTTCAACATCCCCTTTGAGACCTTCCTGGGCTACGGCGGCACCAAGGTGCCGGACATCGACCTGAACTTCTCCGGGGAGTATCAGGCCAAGGCCCACCGCTACACCTACGAGCTGTTCGGCAAAAACCATGTGTTTAAGGCGGGCACCGTGGGCACCGTGGCGGAAAAGACCGCCTACGGCTATGTGCTGAAATACATGGAGCAGCGGGGCAAAACCGCCAGTCACGCCGAGATGCAGCGTCTGGCTAACGGTTGCGTGAACATCAAGCGCACCACCGGCCAGCACCCCGGCGGTATGGTGGTCATCCCTGGCGACCAGGAGATTTACGACTTCTGCCCGGTGCAGCACCCGGCGGACGACCCCAACTCGGACATGATCACCACCCACTTTGAATATCATTCCATGGAGTCCAACCTGCTGAAGCTGGATATGCTGGGCCACGATGACCCCACCATGATTCGGATGCTCCAGGACGAGACGGGCATCGACCCCACGAAGATACCCCTGGACGACCAGGATACCATGTCCATCTTCTGCTCCTCCCGGGTGCTGGGGTATGAGGACGACCCCATCCTCGGCCCCACCGGAGCCTGCGCCATCCCGGAGTTCGGCACCGGCTTCACCCGGCAAATGCTGATTGATACCCAGCCGAAGAATTTCAGCACACTGTTGCGGCTTTCCGGCTTCTCCCACGGCACGGACGTGTGGCTGGGCAACGCCAAGGATTTGATTACCAGCGGCACTGCCACCGTTACCCAGGCTATCGGCTGCCGGGACGACATTATGCTCTACCTGATTTCCAAGGGCATCGACCCGCTGCGCTCCTTCAAGATGATGGAGGCCGTCCGAAAGGGCGTCATCCACAAGGGCAAATCCTGGCCGGAGGGCATTGAGGAGGAGATGCGGGCCCACGATGTGCCGGAGTGGTACATCGAGTCCTGCCGGAAAATCAAGTACCTGTTCCCCAAGGGTCACGCGGTGGCCTATGTGATGATGGCCTTCCGTATTGCCTGGTTCAAGGTGCATCGCCCGTTGGCCTTCTATTCGGCCTATTTCAGCGTCCGGGCCAAGGCGGTGGACGCCACCTGTATGTTCCTGGGCAAGGAGAAGGTCCTGGAAAAGATGAACGAGCTGAACGGGAAGGAGAAGCTCTCCGATGTGGAGGAGAAGGAACTGGTGACCCTGGAGGTCTGCTATGAGTTCTACCTCCGAGGCTTCAAATTCCTGAAAATGGACCTGACCAAGTGCCAGGCTACCCGCTATGTGGTGGATTGGGAGGAGAACGCGCTGATGCCGCCCTTCTGTTCCATCCCTGGCCTGGGGGAGGCCGCCGCCAACGCCACGGTGGAGGCCATCGCCGCCCGGAACGGCGCGCCCTTCATCTCCATCGAGGAGGTGGAGACCACCTGCAACAAGCTGTCCGCCACCCACTTAGAGCAGCTAAAGTACATGGGGGCGCTGGACGGCCTGCCGGATACCAGCCAAATCACACTGTTTTAACCATTCAGGAGAGAATTATGAACCAGGAAGAGAAAACCCTATTGGAGCTTGCCCACGAGCTCCAGGCCATCGCCTCCGCCGGGCTGCTCTATTCCAAAGACCGGTTTGACCAGGAGCGGTTCGCCCGGGTACGGGACATTGCGGCCCAGCTGACCAGCAGCGAGACGGGGCTGCCCTTGGAACAAGTGCAGGCGCTGTTCACCGAGAATGACGGCTACCAGACGCCGAAAACCAGTACCCGCGCTGTGATGTTCAACGGCAGGGGAGAGGTGCTGCTGGTGCGGGACTATGACGGTTTGTGGACGCTGCCCGGCGGCTGGTGCGACTTTGACCAGACCGTCTCCTCCAACGTAGTCAAAGAGGCCAGGGAAGAGGCGGGGCTGACAGTGGAGCCGTGGCGGCTGGTGTGCGTCCACGACAACCGGAAGCGCAACAACCCCCACTCCTTTTTCCACAGCCTGCAATACTTCGTGCTGTGCCGCGTGCTGGGGGGCAGCTTCCAGCCCAATTCCGAGACCACGGAGAGCGGCTACTTCCCCTTGGACGCGCTGCCGGAGCTGAACCTCCACAAGACCACGCCGGAGCAGCTCCGGCTCTGCTGGGAGGCCCAGAACGCCGCCCATTGGGAGACACAATTCGACTGAGCGGTTGGACGCATTGCACATTGCCGGTGCGGCGGATGGAACCGAAGGCGGGATTTGTGAAATTCAGCGGTTGACATCGACCCTCTTTCATGGTAGTGTATTAGCGTGCTAAAGTGACAGGAGAGGAATGAGAGGATGAACTATATTCCAAACACCCCGGAGGGCACCCGTGACCGGATGCTGGGGGAATGCCGGGAGCTGCGCCAGGTGCAGTCGGCGCTGACCAAGCTCTACCGCAGGCGGGGCTACAGTGAAATCATGACCCCGGAGGTGGAGTTTTACGACGTATTCTGCCGGGGCGGCTGTGCGCTGCCCCAGGAATCCATGCTGAAAATCATTGACCGCAGCGGCAAGATTCTGGTGCTGCGGCCGGAGGGAACCACCCCCATCGCCCGGGTGGCCGCCACCAAGCTGAAGGATACCATTTTGCCCCGGCGGTTTTACTACAATGAGACGGTTTACCGCTCCAGCACGGAGAACAAGGACGAGCGGGGCGAGCTGACCCAGTGCGGCGTGGAGCTGATCGGCGCGGCGGGGATGAAGGCCGACCTGGAGGTGATAGCCGCCGCGGTGGACTCCCTGCGGGTCTGCGGCGTGGAGAACTTCCATATCGAGTTGGGCCACGCCGGGATTTTCAGCGCCTTTGCCGAGGGGATGCACCTGAACGAGGACGAGTTGGAGCAGGTGCGCACACTCATCGAGGGCAAGAGTTTTGCCGCCCTGAACGACTTTTTGAAGGATTACCGCCATCAGCCGGGGGCCAAGGCCATGAACCGCCTGGCCTATCTGTTCGGCGGGCCGGAGGTGCTGGACGAGGCGGAAGCGCTTCTGGGAAAACGCAGCGCTACGCTGGACTATCTGCGGGAGCTGTACCGTATGCTGGTGGCCGCCGGATACGGGGATTATATCCGCTTTGACCTGGGCATGGTGCATCGGCTGAACTTCTACACCGGCGTGATTTTCCGGGGCTATGTCCAGGGTGCCGGGGAGGAAGTGCTGTCCGGCGGACGGTATGACAACCTGGTGGCGGCGTTTGGTCGTCCCGCCCAGGCTACCGGCTTTACGGTGAACGTGGACGTGGTGGCCAGCTGCTTGCCCCGGGTGGAGATTCCCGCTGTGGACACCGTGATTCACTACGAACCGGCGCTGCTGGCGAAGGCCCTGGCGCTGGTGGACTCCCTGCCGGAGGGCTCCTGTGAGCTATCCCCCTCCAGTCGGCTGGAGGGCACCATGAACCTGGCCAGAGAAAAGGGCATCCGACGGGTCATTATCCTGGACGAGGACGGACAGCGGGAGGTGGAAGTATGAGCGGCAATCGTTTGCGCATCGCCCTGACCAAGGGGCGCTTGCAGGACCAGTCCGTGGCCCTATTTGAACGGGCGGGGCTGGACTGCACCCCTATCCAGCATCCGGGTCGGCGGCTCATCCACGCCGTCCCCAACTACCCGCTGGACGCGGTGCTGTCCAAAGCGCCGGACGTTATCACCTATGTCCAGCACGGAACCTGCGACCTGGGCATCACCGGCAAGGATATCATCATGGAAAAGGGCGGCAGCTTTTATGAGGTGCTGGACCTTGGCTTCGGCAAGTGCCGGTTCGCCCTGGCGGTGAAGGAGGGCACCGACTTCTACGGTACCTATAAGCACCGCCGCATCGCCTCCAAGTACCCCAACGTGACGAAGGCGTTCTTCGCCGGGAAGGGGATGGATGTGGACGTTATCAAAATCGAGGGCAGCGTGGAGCTTGCCCCCATCCTGGGGCTGGCGGACGGCATCGTGGACATTGTGGAGACCGGCGCCACCCTCAAGGCCAACGGCCTGGTACCCATCGAGGACGTGGCCCAAATCTCAGCCCGGCTGATCGTCAACACGGCCAGCATGAAGCTGTATAAGAACGAGATTTTGGATTTTATTTCCAAGCTGGAAGCGGAATTGGAGGAGAAGTAAATGCTGCCAATCGTAAAAGCGGATGGAGCGGCGGAACTGGCGCTGATCGAGCGGCTGCGTTTCCGTGCGGCCCAGGCGGGGGAGGAGATCAACCGCACCGCCGCCGCCGTCATGGAGGATGTGCGCGTCAATGGCTATGACGCCGTGCGCAAGTACTCCTTGCAATTTGACAAGGCGGAGCCGAGAGAGTTCTCTCAGGCGGAGCTGCAGGCGGCCTATGATGGCTGCGACCCGGCGCTGATTCAGGCCATGGAGCACGCCGCCGCCAACATTCGGGACTATAATGAACACCTGCTGGCCAAAACCCAGGAGTGGGTCAGCCCGGACGGCGGCCAGGTGGGCCGCATTGTGCGGGGCCTGACCCGTGTGGGTATCTATGTACCCGGCGGTACGGCGGCCTACCCCTCCTCGGTGCTGATGAACGCGGTGCCCGCTAAGGTGGCCGGTGTGGAGGAAATCGTCATGGTGACGCCCCCCACCAGTAACCTGAATCAGGCTGTCCTGGCGGCGGCCAAAATCGCCGGTGTAGACAGGGTCATCGGCGTAGGCGGCACTCAGGCGGTGGCTGCCCTGACCTACGGCGCGGGCTTCATCCCCAAGGTGGACAAGCTGGTGGGTCCTGGAAACGCCTATGTGGCGGCAGCCAAGCGCCTGGCCTACGGCACGCTGGACATTGACATGGTGGCAGGTCCCTCCGAGGTGCTGGTGCTGGCGGATGAGACGGCCAACCCCAAATTTGTGGCGGCCGACCTGATGAGCCAGGCGGAGCATGACCGCATGGCCTCCGCGATGCTTATCACCACCAGCATGGAGCTGGCGGAGGCGGTCGACAAGGAAATCGTCCGCCAGATGGACAATCTCAGCCGGAAGGACATCATGGAGGCGTCCTTCCGGGACTTTGGCGCGGCCATCGTCTGCGACACGATGGAGCGGGCGGCGGAACTTGCAAACCTGGAAGCGCCGGAGCATCTGGAAATTTGCACAGCGAACCCCAGAGCAGTGCTGCCCCTCATCAAAAACGCTGGGGCTGTGTTCCTGGGCAGCTGGGCGCCGGAACCGCTGGGGGACTATCTGGCGGGGCCCGACCATGTGCTGCCCACCAGCGGTACGGCCCGGTTCTTCTCCCCCCTCAGCGTGGATTCCTTCCTGAAAACCATGTCCGTACTGGAGTTCTCCAGGGAGACCCTGGAGCCGATGCACCAGGAGGTGGAGACGTTCGCTCAGGCGGAGCATCTGACCGCCCACGCCAACGCTATCCACGTCCGATTTGAAGAGGCGTGACCGGCTGAAAGGAGGGCCGACCATGGGCTATCTTGCAGTGGTTGACTACAACGTAGGAAATTTAATGAGCGTGAACAACGCCATGCAGTACCTGGGCTTTGCCACAAAGGTCACGTCGGACAGGCGGGAACTGGAATTGGCGGACGGCATCATCCTCCCCGGCGTCGGGGCCTTCCCGGACGCGGCGGAGCAGCTGCAGGTGACCGGCTTGATGGACGTGCTTCGGCAGGAGAGCAGGCGGAAGCCCATGCTGGGCATCTGTCTGGGGATGCAGCTGCTGTTTGAGCGGGGGACAGAGGTGCGCCCCTGTGAAGGGCTGGGCCTGGTGCCTGGCAGCGTGGAGCGGATAGAGACGGCGTACAAGCTGCCCCACATCGGCTGGAACAGCCTCCGCTATCCCAACCCCTCCCCGCTGTTTGACGGGCTGCCGGAGGAGATTTACGTTTACTTCGTCCACTCCTTCTGGGGAAAGGCATCTGATCCCGAAACCGTTATCGCCACCACGGACTATGGTACCACGGTGACGGCGGCGGTGCAGAATGGCCTGGTGTTCGGCACCCAATTCCACCCGGAGAAGTCCGGCGACATTGGCCTCACCATGCTGAAAAACTTTGGAGGGCTGACGAAATGATCATCGAACCTGCCATTGATTTGAAGGAACAGAAGGTCGTCCGGCTCCACAAGGGGGATTTCGCCACCGTTCATCAGGTGGCGGAGAACCCGGTGGCGGTGGCGCAGGAATACGCCGCCGCCGGGGCCAGGGTGATTCATATGGTGGACCTGGACGGTGCCCGCAGCGGCCAGCGTGTCAACAGCGCCATTGTCCGGCGGGTCATTCAGGAGACCGGCCTGCTGGTGGAGTTGGGGGGCGGCATCCGCTCCATGTCAGACCTGCGGGAGCTGGACGCGCTGGGCGTGTGGCGCTTCGTCATCGGCTCGGCGGCGGTATCCCATCCGGAATTTGTGGCGGAGGCGGTGCAGGTCTACGGCCCCCGCATCGCGGTGGGGGTGGACGCCCAGAACGGCGAGGTGAAAACCGCCGGTTGGGAGGTGGGCAGCGGCCTGCACTACCTGACCTTTGCCCGGCAGATGGAAGCCCTTGGGGTGCAAACCCTGATTTTCACGGACATTGACACCGACGGGATGCTGTCCGGCCCCTCCTTCCAGGCGCTGGAGGAGCTGCAAAGGGCTACTACTTGTCAGATAGTAGCCTCCGGCGGCGTCCATAATAATGAAGATATTCGGGCGCTGGCCGCCATGGGGCTGTACGGAGCCATCATTGGCAAGGCCTACTATGCGGGCACCATCGACCTGGCGGAGGCCGTGGCAGACGGCGGCAGCCAGGCCCAGCCCTGATGGGAGGAAGCTATGTTAGCGAAACGAATTATTCCCTGCCTGGACGTGCGGGACGGCCGGGTGGTGAAGGGCGTCAACTTTGTCAACATTCGGGACGCCGGTGACCCGGTGGAGCTTGCCACCTACTACTCCGACCAGGGGGCGGATGAAATCGTCTTTCTGGACATCACCGCCACCTACGAGGCCAGGAAAACCGTGGCGGACGTGGTGCGCCGGACGGTGCAGAAGGTCTTTGTGCCGGTGACGGTGGGCGGCGGCATCCGCACGCTGGAGGACTTTCAGGAGTTGCTCCGGGCCGGTGCGGACAAAATCAGCGTCAATTCCGCCGCGGTGAAAGACCCCACCCTGATTTCCAGGGCAGCGGAGCGCTTTGGCAGCCAGTGCGTGGTGCTGGCCATCGATGCCCGCCACCGCCCGGAGGGCGACTATGAGGTGGTGGTGGCCGGCGGGCGCACCCCCACCGGCCTGGACGCCGTGGAATGGGCGAAGCGGGGCGAAGCCCTGGGCGCGGGCGAGATCCTCCTGACCAGCATGGACGCGGACGGGACAAAGCAGGGATTTGACCTGGAGATGACGAAGGCCATCACCGATGCGGTCAGCATCCCTGTTATCGCCTCCGGCGGCTGCGGCTCGCTGACCCACTTTGCGGAGGTGTTCCGGGAGGCGGACGCGGACGCGGCTCTGGCTGCCTCCCTGTTCCACTACGGGGAGCTGACGGTGCCCCAGGTGAAGGCCTATCTGCGGCAGGAGGGCATTCCTGTGCGAACAGGGGAGGGGAACATATGATAGAGACGAAAGACCTCTTTCAGAAATCCGAGTTGATTCCGGTTATCATTCAGGATAGAAAAACGAAAGACATCCTGATGCTGGGCTTCACCAACGCGGAGGCTTATGAGTTGACATTGAAAACCCACACCGCCTGGTTCTGGAGCCGCAGCCGTCAAACCCTGTGGAACAAGGGAGAGAGCAGCGGACACTACCTCTATGTGAAAAAAATGATTACCGACTGCGACACGGACACCCTGCTCTATCTCTGCGACCCGGTGGGCCCCACCTGCCACACCGGAGCCAGGAGCTGCTTCTTCAATGACATTTGGGAGGATACAGAATGATGCGCGTACAGGAGGCCGTGGACTGCCAGTATCAGGTGGCGCTGGCCCGGAAGAGCGGGGGAGACCCGAAATCCTACACCTGCTACCTCTATCGGCAGGGGCTGGACAAAATTTTGAAAAAGTGCGGCGAGGAGACCTTTGAAGCGGTCATTGCCGCAAAAGGGGACGACGAAGGGGACACCGTAGGCGAGCTGAACGATGTGCTGTACCATCTGACAGTGCTGCTCTGCGCCCTGGACGTTCCGCTGGACAATGTGATGGAGCAGCTGAACATCCGCTGCGCGTCGGAGGGCAAGACGCTGGATGAACTGTCCCAGGTGATTTTGGAGCGCAGCGTTCAGAAGGAAGGGGACTCCTACACAGCCTATCTCTTCCACGAAGGGCTGGACAAAATCCTGAAAAAGGTGGGCGAGGCGTGCAGCCTGCTGCTGATTGCGGCCAAAAACGGAGACGGAGAGGCCGTCGCCTACGAAGCGGCAGATTTGCTCTACCATCTGCTGGCGACGATGCTGTGTAAGGGCATCCCCATGGATGCCCTGGCGGACGAACTGGAGCGCCGCAGCGAAAAGACCGGAAATTTGAAGCAATTCCGGCAGACGAACCTGAACACCTGAACCATCGTTCACGGCAAAATAGCACAGAAAAAGAGGGCAGGAACCAGTTTGGGGTTCCTGCCCTCTTTCCGTCTTTTGTTTCAGGATGGGCGGCTTGCTTAGCGGCCCTCCCGCATCTGTGCGAAGCAGTTGCTGCAATAAACGGGGCGGTCGCTCTTCGGCTCAAACGGCACGCGGGCTTCGCCGCCGCACTTGGCGCAGACAGCGGTGAAGAACTGACGGGGTGCACGGGCGGAATTCTTCCGTGCATCGCGGCAGGACTTGCAGCGCTGGGGCTCGTTCTGGAAGCCATGCTCGGCGTAGAACTCCTGCTCACCGGCGGTGAACACGAACTCGTTGCCACATTCCTTGCAGACTAAGGTCTTATCTTCGAACATACTGATACCCTCTCTTTTCTGACATTTTGCGTCCTTCTGGACAGAATTTATGCGGTCAGCTTTCGCTGAGAACGCCTGGGGAGAACTCATCAGGGAACACTTCCTGCGCACACGCTGAATGGCGTTGTCCACAGATTTTTGAGGGCGTCCAACCTGACTTGCGATTTCCGAGTAGGAAAGGCCACTGAGATAGAGGTCAAGCACCTTTGCTTCGAAACCGGATAACCTACCGTAGAGGGAGGCTATCTTTTCTTCCAGCGTCTCGCGGGAAATCAGTTGATCCTCCGGATCAACCACCTGCAAAGTGGAAAGCTGAATCTGCGTGTCTAAAAGAGGGGTTTCGATGGGAACGGAATCGTTGAGTGGGGTGTGCTGCTTGCCCGCCGCGCTGCGCACAGCGGAGAACAGCCGGTTTCTAATGCAAATTTCTGCAAAGCTTTGGAATGGGGCGCCGCGGTCTGCATCATAATCCCGCACAGCATTGATGAGGCCCAGCATACCTTCCTGAATCAAATCCTCCGTGTCCCCGCCCATCAGAAACAGCGGACGGGACAGCCGGGTGACCAGCCGCTCATAACGGAGCACCAGAGCCTCCTCCGCAGCGCGGTCTCCATCCTGTGCCGACGCACAGAGCGCTTCATCAGAAAGCCCGGTAGAATCAAAAGCCATGAACACGCTCTCCTGCGGCGAACAGTTTGTTTGCAGATATTTCCATAGCAATAAGTATACCAGCTTTTTGAAAGAAGTCAAGGAGAAAATGGGGAAATTTGCAAATTTTTTCTAAAAATTTTCCAGCAGCCGGTTTTGGTACACATATAGAGGGAAAATTGCCATATTTCCTCACTTTTCATCGCATAACAAACGGTTCTGCCACCGCATAGGGTTTACGCCGCGGCGTAAAGCGGGAGGCTGCGCATTATCCCGTTAATGGGGCGTGTTCAGGCGGAAAAACCTGCTATTTGGCAGCATTTCCGAACATTTCACCCGTTTCAATACGCCGGCTCCTTACTGGTTTGCATCCGGCTCCTGTAGGGAGTGGAAAATGTGCCCCAACATGACCACGGCGGCAACAGCCAGTACGACCTCTGCCACCAACTGGGCGTAGGCCAGACCGTACAACGGCCAGAGCCTGTTCAGGATGATAAGGGCGGGAATCTCCAGCACCACCTTTCGCAGGATGGCAAACACCAGAGCATTCCGGCCCATGCCGCAGGCCTGGAACACGCCCACAGCCAAAAAGTCCAGGCCCAGGAAGGGCATTGCCAGCGACATACCCCGGAGAAAGACCTTGCCATAAGCGACGACGGATTCGTTCTCCATAAACAGGCTGATCAGCGGGCCGCCGCCCAGGAGGCAGACCCCTGTGCCAAGCACCATCAGCGCCAGGGAGATGCCCCCTGCAAAGAGGATGACCTGCTTCATCCGGCGGTAGCCCTTGCTGGCATAGTTATAACTGACCAGGGGCATGATGCCCTGGGAGACGCCCATGGCCACATACATGGGCACCATGGCGATTTTGTGGGCGATGCCCATGGCGGAGACGGCGTCCGCCCCGTAGACGGCGGTGAAGTTGTTCAGCACGGTCATGCCGGTGACGTTCAGCAGATTCTGAATGGCCGCCGGAATGCCGACGCTGCAAATCTGGAGGAAGATGCGGCGGTTCCACCGCAAATCCTTGGGGGAGATGCTGACGAAGGTTTTCCCCCGCCGGACAAACAGCAGGACAAAGAAGTACAGGCACGCCACGCAGTTGGACAGGAAGGTGGCCAGTCCGGCTCCTGCCGCCCCCATATTCAGGCCCCAGGGCAGGATGAAGATGGGGTCCAGGACAATGTTCAGCAGGCAGCCGCTCATGGTGCCGATGCTGGCGTTCATTGCGGCCCCCTCTGAGCGGACCATGTTTGCCAGAACGACGTTGAGGATAGCGGGTGCTGCGCCGCAGGTGACTGTCCAGAGCATATAGTTGGACGTGGCGGACCAGGTGTCGGCGTCCGCCCCCAGAAGGTTCAGCAGCGGGGTTTTCAGCACGGTGCAGCCCACAGAGAGCAGCAGGCTGCAAAACAGGGCACAGTAAAAGCCCAGCGCGGAGGTGCGGCGGACGGTGTCATAGTCCTTGCTGCCCAGGGAACGGCTCATCAGGCTGGAGCTGCCCACGCCGAACAGGTTGTTCAGGGCGTTGAAGGCCAGCAGCACCGGCGAGGCCAGGGTGACGGCCGCCGTTGCCACCGGGTCGTTGAGCATACCCACAAAGTAGGTGTCGGCCAAACTGTAAAGCACCATTACCAGGGAGCTTGCCACCGTAGGGATGGCCATTTTCACCACGGCGTTAGGGATCGGCGTTCGTTCAAAGAGTTCTACTTTCTGCTGCTCGGTCATTGCTGCCATGTTGGTCGAAATCCCCTTTACGATTTTTTTACATCATTATACATCGAATGAAAGAAAGTATCAAGCATTGAGTGGCAAAACGGAGAGTTACTTTTGTTGCAGGGAACCGCCGCGGAAGGCGGGCTGAAACAGAAAACTTAAGCAAATCTTAAGAATCATACACCTTGAATCTTAATGGTATCACTGCTAAAATAGTGGCCACACGTTCAGGATAAATACCGAATATCATTGCATCAAGGTGGTATAAAATGAGATTTTGTGAATCTTTTCGACAAAAATCGCGGAAAGCTGCCGCCTGGCTATCCAGCCATCCCCTTTCCATCGCGGTAGCGTATGCCATGTTCTATTTCCCCATGTTTTTTTACCTGGAGCACCGGACGGTGACGGAGTACCACGTCATTCACTGTGCGCTGGACGATGTTCTGCCCTATTGCCCGGCGTTCGTAGTGCCCTATCTGTGCTGGTTTCTGCTGATCCCCGGGGCGCTGCTCTACTTTTTGAAGCGGGAACCGGAGTGCTACTATGAGCTGTGCTGGCTGCTGTTCGGCGGCATGACGATCAGCCTGCTGTTCTATCTGGTCTTCCCCAACTGCATCTATCTGCGCCAGCCGGTCAGCGGGGACGGCATTTGCAATCAGCTTGTGCTGTTCATTCGGATGGTGGACACGCCAACCAATGTGTGCCCGTCCATTCATGTGGCCAGCACAGTGGCGGTGATGGCGGAGGTCAGACGTTCGGAGCGGCTGCGCCCCCGCCGCTGGACGAAGTACGGCCTTTGGCTGCTGGGGGTCAGTATCTGCCTGGCTACCGTGCTGCTGGATCAACATTCCGCGGTAGACGTTGTGTGCGGCGTCGCGCTGACAATGATACTGAATAATGTCATGGAACTATGGCTTCGGCGGCGCAGCCTGCGCAAAGCGCCTGTACATAAGCCGATGCAGCGCGCAAAGTGAATCATCAGGGAACCTCTGCCCTGCGGCAGTCGACGCGCGGTTTGCGCGGATGCCGATAGGGAAGGGGTTCCCTTTTATCTGCCCCGCCGGATGGGTAAAAATTTGGGAAAATTGGGCAAGACGCTTTTTTTCTGGGGTATAAAGTGTTATAATGCCATCAGAATCAAAAAACCGGCGCTCCAAATCCGGGAGGCAGGTTTCACTTAGGAGGCAATCCCTATGTTAAATGAAAAAATGGTAGGGCTGGGCACTGCCCGCTCCGTCATCCGTGAACTGTTTGAATACGGCAACCAGCGGGCCGCCGTGGTGGGGCGGGAAAACGTGTTTGACTTTTCCCTGGGCAATCCCAGTGTACCCGCGCCGGCCAGCGTGAATGAGACCATTGTGGATTTGGTGCAGACCAGCGACCCCGTCCTGCTCCATGGCTATACCAGTGCGCCGGGCGCCCAGGATGTGCGGGACGCCATCGCGGCTTCCATCAATCGCCGCCAGGGTACCAGCTTCTCCGGCAAGAATCTGTACATGACCTGCGGCGCTGCGGCCTCCCTGACCTGTTCCCTGAACGGCCTGTGCCTTCCTGGGGACGAGGTGATCGTGATTGCCCCCTATTTCCCGGAATACCAGGTGTTCATTGAGCATACCGGCGCAAAAATGGTGCTGGTGCCCGCTGACACGGAGGCGTTCCAAATCGACTTCGCGGCGCTGGAGGAGCGCATCACTGACAAAACCAAGTGCCTCATCGTCAACTCCCCCAACAACCCCTGCGGCGTGGTCTATTCCGAGGAGACGATTCAGACGCTGGCCCAGCTGCTCCGCACCAAGGAGCAGGCATACGGCCATCCCATCTATTTGATTTCCGACGAGCCGTATCGGGAAATCGTGTTTGACGGCGCGTTTGTTCCCTACCTGACCAAGTATTATGATGATACGCTGGTGTGCTACTCCTACTCCAAGAGCCTGTCCCTTCCCGGCGAGCGCATCGGTTATGTGCTGGTGCCCGACGAATGCGCGGATGCCGAACTGGTCTTTGCCGCGGTCGCCGGTGCGGGCCGGGCGCTGGGCTATGTCTGCGCCCCCAGCCTGCTTCAGCGGGTGGCGGCTCGCTGCTGTGAGGACACCTCCGACTTGTCTGTCTATGCTGAAAACCGCCGCCTGCTGTTGGACGGCTTCCGGGAGATGGGCATTGACTGCGTGACCCCCGGCGGCACCTTCTATGCCTTCCCCAAAACGCTGGAGCCGGATGATGTGGCCTTTGCGGAGAAGGCCAAGAGCCTGGACCTGCTGGTGGTGCCGGGCAGCGGCTTTGGCTGCCCCGGGTTCGTTCGCGTTGCCTACTGTGTGCCGACAGAGCAGATTCGCCGGTCGCTGCCTGTGTTCCGTAAGCTGGCAGACCTTTACAGGAAATAAGATTTGATGAATCAAGCCCTCCGAATCAGCGCGGCAGCGTTGATTCGGAGGGCTTTCAAGCGTCTATTGGCAGGGCAGCCGTTGACCCACCCGGCCCCGTGTAGAAAACTCACGAAAAACGCGAAAA
>JAJBUK010000130.1 GCA_020860385.1 Clostridiales bacterium | reverse complement strand
CTGGCTCAGGATTTTGCTAAAAATATGCCCCCGGCATATTTTTTACGCAAAATCCGCCTAAGAACCCTCCTCCTATCCCACTGGGGCTTCGCGCTATCCAATCTATAAGTGGTCTATCAGGCAACAGACGATGTAACTTATTACGCACCAAAGCTGCCGCCGATGGCGGCTGGCGGGGATTGCCGCCCACGTTCCCGCCTTACGGCGGAACGGGCGTCAATTTTGTCATCCTTTCATCGCTGAACTCTGACTGTACGGCTACGTTACCCCCCTAACCCAAGATAGATTGCATCATAAATTGATGTCATTGGCCCACAAGAAGGAGTAATATCATGGATAAGAAACTCATCATCTTCGACTTTTTCGGCGTCATTTCCTCCGAGGTGGCCCCTCAGTGGTTCCGGCGGTACTTCCCGCCGGAGGAGGCCGACCGGCGGAAGGCGGCCCTGTGTATCCCCGCCGACCGGGGGGACATTGACGAGACGGAGTACTTCTGCCGCCTCAGCGCCCTGACCGGGGAGGACCCGGGGCAAATCATGGCGGACTGGATGGAGCTGGCCGTCCTCCACCGGGACATCCTGCCCCTCCTGGCCCGACTCCGGGCCTGCTGCCAAGTGGCGCTGCTGTCCAACGCCCCCGCCGGGTACCTCCATCGGGTATTGAACCGGGAGCATCTCTACACCGCCTTTGACAGCATCATCATCTCCAGCGAGGTACATCTGGTGAAGCCCGACCCCGCCCTGTTCCGGCTGCTGCTGGAGCGCCGGGGGGTGGCCCCGGAGGAGGCCGTGATGATCGACGACAATGTGGGCAACCTCCAGGGGGCCGCAGAAGCGGGCATCGACGGCATCCACTATACCGGCGTACCCCAGCTGTGGGAGGCCCTGAAGCCGCTGGTGCCCGCCCTGGCAGAGCCGGGGGAGGCGGTGCTGTGCGTCCCCAACGTCTGCCACGGGGCGGAAATCGCCGCCTACCGGCAGGAACTGCTGGACGCGGGCAGCGGCATGGACGGCTGCGGCTCCCTGCGGCGGCGGGAGGACCCCCTGGACTGGCTGGACGACTGCCAGCGCTTCAGCCGCCCGGACACGGTGCCGGAGGGAATGGTGCCCTCCACCCAGTACGCCTATGTCCGCAAGTCGGACGGCAGGCTGCTGGGAATGATTCAGCTCCGGTGGGAACTGAACGACTACCTGACCTACGCCGGACACATCGGCTATTCAGTCCGGCCCTCGGAGCGGCGCAAGGGCTACGCCAAGGCCATGCTCCGGGCGCTGCTCCCCCTTTGCAAGGCCAAGGGGCTGGACAGGGTGCTGCTCTCCTGCGAGGCGGGCAACGAGGCCAGCCGCCGCACCATCCTGGCCTGCGGCGGGGTGCACCACTCCACCGTAACGGAGCCCAGGGAGGGCAGGACGCTGGAGCGGTACTGGATCACGCTGTAGCGCCGGTTCCCTCCGGGATGCTACGAAGCGTAGCGCCCGCGCCACAGCCCGTTGCTTGCGCTTTTCCGGTGGGAGACTTATCATCAGGGCAGAACAACCGAACTGGAGGTTTTGACCATGACGTTAGGTGAAAAATTGCGAGACTGCCGGAAGCGGGCCGGGCTGTCCCAGGAGGCGCTGGCGGAAAAGCTCCACGTCTCCCGCCAGGCCATCACAAAGTGGGAGTGCGGCGGGGGACTCCCCGACGTGGAAAATTTGCAGCGCATCGCGGCGCTGTTCGGCGTCACCGTGGACGAGTTGCTGCGGGAAGAGGATTCCATTGCGTCCTCCGTCCTGCGGGAGGAGCTCGACCTTGCGCAGTATGAGGACACCGGGCGGTATCACGCCCGGCAGGACGCGGCGGTAAAGGCCCACTTCCCCAACGCGGAGCGCATTATCCCGCTGATTCGACGCAAGAAATTGAGTAAAACGGAGCAGATATTGGATTTCCTGACCCAGCCGGGGGTGTTCCACCTGGCGGATGTCTGCACGGACCAGACGGCCTACTACCTGGTGGAGGAGGGAGCGCAGCAGCGCTTCGTCCACGTCGCGGAGACGTACATCGAAAGCAGCCCCCTGAACCCCCGCTTTACGGAGAAGTGGCGGCTGATGGACGGCCAGTATTTTGTGAAGGCCGCCTACACCCTGTAACAGCGCAGCAGCGCAGCACCACGAGGTAAACCGTGGTGCGGCGCACTGTTTTGTCTCGGAGTTTTGTTTACTTGCTTGGCCCTTTCTCCAGGATGCCGTTCAGGTGGGTGAAAAACATGATGGCCGTCACAGCGGCGGCGAGGATGTCGCTGACCGGCTCGGCCAGCAGCACGCCGAACACCTTATCCCCAAAGAAGTTGGGCAGAATGTAGATGAGGGGAATCAGCAGGATGATTTTTCGCAGGCAGGCCAGCAGCAGGCTGATTCTGGCCTGGCTCAGGGCCATAAAGCTTTGCTGGCAGGCCAGCTGCACGCCCATGGAGAAGGCCCCCGCCATGTAAATGCGCATGGCCCAGGCGGTGTAGCTGATCATCTCCGTATCCGAGGAGAAGATGCCCGCCATCACCGTGGGCACCAGCTCCGCCACCACACAGAACAGGCAGGAGAAGGCCACGCAGATGGCCAGCAGGTACCGGAAGGTCTGCCGCACCCGGTCATTCTTCCTAGCCCCGAAGTTGAAACTCATCAGGGGCTGGGCGCCCTGACACATCCCCATCAGGGGCAGGCTCAGGCACTGCATACAGCTGCTGATGATGGTGAAGGAACCCACGGCCACGTCCCCGCCGTACTTGGCCAGGCTGGAGTTGAAGCAGACGTTCAGGATGGCCTCGGTGCTCTGCATCACGAAGGGGGAGACCCCCAGCGCCATACAGGGCAGCAGCACGTCGCCCCGGATGGGCAGGTGCTCCTTTTTCAGCTTGAGGACGGTTTTCTTCCCCAGCAGGAACCGCAGCACCCACACGGCGCTGACCCCCTGGCTGAGGATGGTAGCGGTGGCCGCGCCCCGCACCCCCATGTTCAGGCCGAAAATCAGGATGGGGTCCAGGATGATGTTGCACACCGCGCCGATGACCGTGGTCAGCATACTGAAGTGGGCGAAGCCCTGGGCGGTGATGAACACGTTCATGCCCAGGACAGTCATGACGAACAGCGTCCCCATAACGTAAATGCGCATATAGCTCAGGGCGTAGGGCAGGGTGCTGTCGCTGGCCCCGAAGAGGCGCAGCATCGGCTCCGCGATGACCTGGAACACCACGGTCAGCACCACGGCAATGAGAATCAGGGCGGTGAAGCAGTTGCCCATGATGTTCTCCGCCGTCTTGTTGTCCTGTTTGCCCATGTAAATGGCGGCCCGGGGCGCGCCCCCCGCCCCCACCAGGGAGGCAAAGGCGGAAATCAGAATGATGACCGCGAAGCACAGCCCCACGCCGGTGAGGGCCAGGCTGCCGTCCTCCGGCATATGGCCGATGTAAATGCGGTCCACAATGTTGTAGAGCATATTGATGAGCTGGGCCACCACGGAGGGGATGGCCAGCCGCAGCAGCAGCCTGCCCACGTTGCCCTCCCCCAGATTGGCGCTTTGGTTGCTTTCCGACTTTGCCATACTGCTTCGCTTCCTTTCTCTCTCTCTTTTTTGGTGCTATTTGGGAAGGAGGATGCTGCGCATCTCCTCAAAATCCCCGCAGATGTAGTCCGCCCCGGCCTGGAGGAACTCCTCCCGGCTGCCGTAGCCGTAAAGCACCCCCATGGCGGCGATGCCGTTGGCCTTGGCCCCCTCAATGTCGTGCTTCCGGTCGCCGATCATCAGGGCGGAGGAGGGGTCTGTCACGCCGCAGGCGGCCAGGGCGTCCGCCACGATGAGGGACTTGACGCAGTGCCGCTCGTCCAGGCTGCCGCCGCAGATGGCGGTGAAATACTCCGTCAGGTGGAACATCTCCAGCACCTGTTCCACCAGATGCTGGGGCTTGGAGGAAGCCACGGCCAGGGTGTACCCCGCCGCCTTCAGGTTGGTCAAAAATTCCGCCACGCCGGGGTAAGGGGCGTTTTCATACACGCCGATGGGGTTGTAGTAGGCCCGGAAGCTGGTGATAGCCCGGTCGGTCTCCTCCCGGCTCAGGCCGTACCAGGTCTGGAAGGAGGTGTGCAGCGGCGGGCCGATGAACCGGTACAGCTCCTCCCTGGGCGGCACAGGGATGTGCAGCTCCGTCAGGGCGTGCATCACCGCGTTGGTGATGCCCAGGCCGGGGTCGGTCAGCGTCCCGTCCAGGTCAAACAGCAGGACTGAATATGGCATTTTTGTTCCTCCGTCTCGTATAAGGATGCCTGAATAGGCGCATACTGTTTCAAGTCAACCACCTAGGATGCAATCTATCCTGGGTTAAGGAGAACAGCGCAGCGGTACAGTCAGATTTCCTCGACCAAATGATAACAGGAAAGTTTGCCAGCCGCCATAGGCGGCAGTCTCACCAGTGAGAAGTCACATCGTCTGTTGCCTGCGCTGCCACGGAACGGCAGAGATAAGGCGCTAGCCGCCAGCGGGATAGGGGGAGGGTTCTTAGGGAGGGGCGAGGCCC
>JAJBUK010000005.1 GCA_020860385.1 Clostridiales bacterium | reverse complement strand
AACCCTCCCCCTATCCCGCTGGCGGCTAGCGCCTTGTCCCTCAATCAGGTGGTCTGTCAGGCAACAGACGATGTGACTTCTCACTGGTGAGACTGCCGCCGATGGCGGCTGGGGTACGATTGCCGTTCCGCCCTGCCGGAGGCGGGCGGAACGTGCAATTTTATTATCCTGTGATGGATAACATCTGGATGTGCAGCAAGGTTACTACCTTTTATTGAAAAGCGTAATGCGCCATTGTTTTTTCGTCAGAGGCTATATCCTGATGGTACCGCCAGATTTCAACGACCAAAGGCCAACAAAATTGCCGCCCGTCCCGCCGTAGGCTAGGGAGCGCAGCGGAAATGCCGCTTGACGGCGAGGGACGTGGGCGGCAATCCCACCCCAGCCGCCATCGGCGGCAGCTTTGGTGCGTAGGGGTTCCATCGTCTGTTTTCTGTGGAACCACGGAACGGCAGAGACAAGGCGCAAGCCGGTTGTCTGATACGGGGAGATTCTTAAGAGGGGGGCCACCGGCCTCCCTCTTAAGCCGCCCTCTTTTGCTGCTTTTCTCGGCGGAGCGAGAAAAGCAGGCCCCCGCTTCCCTGGCAAGGGAAGACCGGACAAATTCTCTATAGCGAACCATCTCTAAGGAAAATCAGCCCTGCCGGTTGGGCAAGAACGTTGTTCCTTTATCCATCCTTGCCTAAGGAGTGTAATCCCCCTAAGTTGATGCTACTCCCTTCCGTGGCGTCAGCACCAGTGCCTCCCCCTCCGCCGTCACCTGGAGGGTATCCCCCCGCCCCAGGCTGCGGCTCAGCAGCAGCTGGGATGCGGGGTTTTCCAGGTGCTGGCGGAGATACCGCCGCATGGGCCGCACGCCGTACACCGGGTCGTGGCCCTGCCGGGCCACCAGCGCCAGGGCGGACGGCTCCATCCGGAGGGCCACCCCCTGGCCCCGGAGCCGCCCGGCGCACTGCTCCGCCAGCAGCCCGGCGATTTGGAGAATCTCCCCCTCCGTCAGGCTGTGGAAGCAGATGACCTCGTCGATGCGGTTCAGAAACTCCGGCCGGAACATCTGCCGCAGGGCGGCGTGGACGGCCCGCTCCCCGTCCTGAGGGGTGCCGCCCCCGAAGCCCAGAGGATGGGTGTTCTGGGCCAGAGCCTCCGCCCCGGCGTTGGTGGTCATGACAATGACCGCGTTGCGGAAGTCCGCCCGGTTGCCGTGGCTATCGGTGAGGATGCCGTCCTCCAGCAGCTGGAGCAGCAGGTTGCACACCTCGCTGTGGGCCTTCTCCAGCTCGTCAAACAGCACCACCCGATAGGGGCGCTTGCGGATGGCTTCGGTGAGCCTGCCGCCCTCCTCGTAGCCCACATACCCCGGCGGGGAGCCGATGAGCCGGGCCACGCTCTGGGCCTCCATAAACTCGCTCATGTCCAGCCGGAGAAGGGCGTCCTCGCTACCGAACAGGGCCTGGGCCAGGGCGCGGCACAGTTCCGTCTTGCCCACCCCGGAGGGCCCGGCGAAGAGGAAGGAGCCCACAGGCCGGTTCTCCTCCTTCAGGCCGGAGCGGCTGCGGCGGATGGCGGCGGCCACGGCGGAGACGGCGCTGCTCTGCCCCACCACCCGGCGGTGAAGGGTGTCCTCCAGGGTCAGGAGGCGGCGGGTCTCGTCCTCCGTCAGGGCGGAGACGGGCACCCCCGTCCACAGGGACAGCACCTGGGCGATGTGCTCCCCGGTGACGTTCCCCTGGCGGGGGCCGGAGCGCTGCCGCCACTGGGCCTTGCCCTCCTCCAGCTCCTGGCGGAAGCTCTGTTCCACGTCCCGGAGGAGGGCGGCCTTTTCAAAGTCCTGGGCCCGGATGGCCCCCTCCAGGGCCTGCACTGCCTCCTTCCGCTTCCGGTCCAGGGCGGCCAGCTCCGGCGGCAGGGATTCCGCCGCGATTTTCGCCCGGGCGGCGGCCTCGTCCATCAAATCCACCGCCTTGTCCGGCAGGTACCGCTCCGGCAGGTACCGCTGGCTCAGGGTGACGGCGGCGGTCAGGGCCTCGTCGGTGATGTTCATCCGGTGGTGGGCTTCGTATTTGGGCCGCAGCGCCTTCAAAATGGACAGGGCGGTGGCCTCGTCCGGCGGCTCCACCGTCACCGGCTGGAAACGGCGCTCCAGGGCGGCATCCTTGCGGATATACTTTCGGTATTCCTCGTGGGTGGTGGCCCCCAGCACCTGGAGCTCCCCCCGGCTCAGGGCGGGCTTCAGGATGTTGGCAGCGTCGATGCTGCCCTCGGCGCTGCCCGCCCCTACGATGGTGTGCAGCTCGTCAATGAAGAGGATGACGTTGCCCATCCGCTGCACGTCCTTAATGAGCCGCTTTACCCGTTCCTCGAACTCGCCCCGGTACTTCGTCCCCGCCACGGTGCTGGTCAGGTCGATAGACATGAGCCGCTTGGACTTTAACCCCTCCGGCACCGTCCCTGCCGCGATGCGCTGGGCCAGGGCCTCGGCGATGGCGGTCTTGCCCACGCCGGGCTCCCCCAGGAGGACGGGGTTGTTCTTCGTCCGGCGGCACAGAATTTGAATCACCCGGTCCAGCTCCTCCTCCCGGCCCGCCACCGGGTCCAGCTGGCCGGTCTCCGCCATGCGGGTCAGGTCCCGGGCGAACTGCTCCAGCAGGCGGCTCTCCCGCAGGCCCTCCCCCTCCCGGGGCTTCCTGTCCCGGAAGGAGGAGGAGCTGTCCCCGGCGGAGGCGTAGGCCTCCCGGTAGAGGGTGTGGAGGTCGATGCCGCTGCCCCCCAGAATCCGGGCGGCGGCTCCGTCCCCCTCCTTTAAAATGCCCGCCAGCAGATGGCCGGTGCCCACATACCGCGCCCCGCTGCGGCAGCACTCCGCCGCGGCCAGCTCCACGATGCGCCTGAGGCGGGGGGTCATTCCTTGGGAGGGGGGACTGCCGGAGGCCCCCACCCCCACAAAGGAGGAGACCAGGGCGCGCACCGTCTCCTCCTTCAATCCGGCGGAGGCCAGGGTGCGGGCGGCCACCCCCTGGCCCTCCTCCATCAGTCCCAGCAGCAGATGCTCGCTGCCCACATAGCCGTGACCCAGCCGCCCGGCCTCCGCCTGGGCCAGCCGCAGGGACTCCTGAGCCCGGAAGGTCAAATCACAATTCAAACCGCTTCATCCTTTCCTCATAGGGTTTCTTTATTCTATGCAGGTTTTTCCAGATTTAAACGGGAAAGGAGAGATTTCGCGGAGGGCGGCCGCCCCTGTCTGCGGCAAACGGAAAAGGCTCCCCCATTGGGGGAGCCTTTTCGGGCGATATGGTCGGAGTGCGGGGACTCGAACCCCGGGCCTCCTGCTCCCAAAGCAGGCGCGCTACCAACTGCGCAACACCCCGACAAGCAACCTTAATTATACACAGTCGGGCGGAAAAAAGCAAGACCAATCTTGCCCCCATCCCGGAATCGTGTTACAATGCTTCTGTATCAAGCGGAGCAAAACGGAGGGCGTTTGCCATGAGAATGAGAAAGAAAAAGAACCTCGGCCCCCGCATGGAGCGGGCCGCCGCGCTGCTGGAGGAAAACCCCTACGCCCAGCGGGGCCAGTGGCGCGCCGCCCTGCCTGGGGCGGAGGAGCTGCGGCTGGAAATCGGCTGCGGCAAGGGCACCTTCACCGTGGAGACGGCGAAGCGCTACCCCCAGGTGCTGTTTGTGGCGGTGGAGCGGGTGGCGGACGCCCTGGTGATGGGGATGGAAAAGGCCCTGGCGGAAGGGGTGACCAACGTGCGGTTCGTCTGTGACGACGCCGCCCGGCCGGGGGAGATGTTCGCCCCGGAGGAGGTAGACCTCCTCTATATCAACTTCCCCGACCCCTGGCCCAGCAAGAAGCACGCCAAGCGACGCCTGACCTATGCGGACTTCCTGACCAGCTACCGGGCCTTCCTGAAGCCGGGGGCGGAGATCCACTTCAAAACGGACAACCGCCCGCTGTTTGACTTCTCCCTGACCCAGTTCCCCCTGGCGGGGTACACTCTGAGCCAGGTGACGAACGACCTGCACCGGGACGACCCGGACGTGATTATGACCGACTTCGAGGCCCGCTTCGCAGCGGAGGGGGTCAAAATCAACCGGTGTGTGGCCACGGTGGCCGCCCCGCCGGAGGGGGCGGAGCAGGTGGAGGCCCTGTCTCTGCTGCACTACTGGCAGGAGGGGGAGCGGGTCCCCCATGGCATGGAGCGGGTGGTGGAGCAGGAGCGGCTGCGCAGGCAGGCGGAGGAGCGCCGGAGGTAGCCGGTAGAAGGAGGGGGCACGCAGCGTTCCCTCCGGTTCGTGGGGGCGCACGGTGTGCGCCCGGATAGGTTCCCACGCCCTCTGTAGGGGCGGCCCTTGGCTGCCCTGGGTACGCAGGCGGTTTCCGGCGGGCGGCCGAGGGCCGCCCCTACACAGTAGGTCGAACCCCCCTCCGCCTCCGACCGAGGCACCTCCCCTTTCAGGGCAATGTCATCAATTTAAGGTTCTTTCCTTAGGCAAATATTGATAAAGGAAATCAGGTCTTGCCCTCCCGGCGGGCCCCATTTCTTGCTCCGCCAAGAAATGGGGGAAAGAA
>JAJBUK010000100.1 GCA_020860385.1 Clostridiales bacterium | reverse complement strand
ATCTTAGGTTTTGTACTCCTCCTGCCGGGGGCCACATCATTTGACAACACAGATCTGTGAAGGATAACACGGAAAACCCCGCCTGGCATACGCCAGGCGGGGGCAATGTTATCTCAGACGGTTCCGCAGTTTCAATCCGCGTCCATGGGCTTGTCGTGGTACTCCGCGTACAGCTCCGGCAGGAAGGTGGAGAGGTGCTGCTGCTCCACGGTGTTGTGAATCTGCACGTCCCGCAGATACTGCTCGCAGAGCATGAAGTCCGGCGTCTCCGGGTCACGGACGAACTTCCCGTTCTCCGCCTTGTAGCCGATCCACTCACGGGACAGGGTCTCCACGCCGCCCAGGGGGCAGGGCCGGGTCACGGACAGCACCAGGTGGGAGCCGGGGCAGTCAAAGGACTCCCAGCAGGAGGTGATGCCGATGTGGGCGTCCATCAGGGCCTGATACTTGTCCTCCGGGAAGCCGTAATCCCGCACGTCGAAGTTGTGCCGGATGGAGCGGATGGCCTCGCTGCCCCGGCCCATGTCCAGCGTCTCCAGGGTATAGATGCCCTTCTTGAAATCGCCGTCCACCAGGCCGTGGTCGATGTGGTCCACCTGGTTCCACAGCTTGTAACGGATGTTGCCCACGCCCTCCGGCAGGTGTTTGGAGTGGATGTTCAGCCACTTGACGTACCACATCCGCATCTCCGGGGTGACGCTGTCGGACAGGACGGAGTAGTTGGCGATGTACCCGCTGCCGTCGGGCATCATGCAGTAGCCATACTCCACCTTGTCATAGCCCTCCGGCCGGAGCAGGTCAAAGCACCGGTCCAGAGGCAGCGCGTCCTTAGGAGACATGGCCCCCAGGTCCAGCAGCTGGCTGTACAGGGGGTTCGGCCCATGGAGGGGGTAATTGTAATAGTACTTCGCCACGGGGAGCTTCTTTTCGGCTTCGGTCAGTTCAGGGATTTGATATACCATAAATGAATCCTTCCTTTCGCATGGGCCGGGGCCTGGGAGGTTGCCCCGGCGTTCAAAGTGAATTTGTGCAGCGTACCTGCTGTTTCATCTGCCCTTATCATAGCCCAAAACGATTCATAAGTCCAACACGAAACTTCCTATGATAGACAGGAAAAATCCTGTGTGTGGACTGCATAGAAAAAAGCCGCGCAGCCTGGGGCTGCACGGCTTTTTAGACGCTTATGACAGTTGGATTACTCTGCAACGTAGGGCAGCAGGGCGATCTGACGGGCACGCTTAATGGCCACGGTCAGCTGGCGCTGATGCATCGCGCAGGTGCCGGTGGTGCGGCGGGGAAGGATCTTGCCCCGCTCGGAGATATACCGATGCAGCTTGGCAGTATCCTTATAATCAATCTGCTGAACCTTGTCCACGCAGAATGCGCAGACCTTTCTGCGCTTACGGCCGCGAGGGCCACGCTCAAAAGCCATAGTAGGAACCTCCTTCTTTGAGTATCGGATGATACATCCTGTTAGAACGGCAGTTCGCCGTCATCATCATTCAGCTCCGCAAACTCGTTTGCGGGGGATGCCGTCTGGGGCGCGTAGGAACTGGGGGCGGTGGTAGCGCCGTAGCTGGACTGGCCATAGCTGCCGGAGGACTGATTATCCCGACGGGAGTCACAGAACTGAACATTATCTGTGACGACCTCGGTGACATAGCGGCGGTTGCCGTCCCGGTCGGTATAGTCCCGCACCTGAAGCTGGCCCTCCACCAGAATCATACGCCCCTTGGTGAAATACTTCGCCACGAACTCCGCGCTCTGCCGCCAGGAGACGATGTTGATAAAATCGGCCTGGGTCTGCCGGTTGCCGTTGGCATCCCGGGTAGCATAGTTGCGGTCTACCGCGATGCGGTAGGTGGCGACAGCGATATTGTTCTGCGTATGCCGCAGTTCAGGGTCTGCCACCAGACGGCCCTGAAGAATCACTCTGTTCAACATCTCAGACGCCCCTTACTCCGCCTGCTCCACCACCATGGAACGGATGATACCATCGGTGATGTTGTAGTTACGGGTCAGCTCAGCGGGGAAGCTGGGCGCGGATGTGAAGGTCATGAGAACATAGTAACCCTCGGTCTTGTGATTGATGGGATAGGCCAGACGCCGCTTACCCCATTCATTCACTTCGCCCAGGGTTCCGTTCTGCTCCACCAGAGCCTTGAACTTGGAGACCAGCGCGGCGATCGCGTCGTCCCCCAGACTTGCATCGATGATGAAGAGGGATTCGTACTTACCAGAAACCTTTGCCATGTGATTGCACCTCCTTATGGACAAATGGCTTTCGTCTTCCGCGAAAGCAAGAAAGTTATTGGTACGCGAAAATCGCATACTATAACAGTATACCGCTTTTTCGGGAAAAGTCAAGGGATTTTCCCCGATTTTCAGGGTTTTTCTGTGGATAAGGAAGCAGCCGCCGCGGTGCGGAAACTATTTCCCGTCCGGCAAAACAGCCGCCCGGGGCGATTGCGCGATATAACGGCTTTTGGTGCGCTGCCTGCGAACCGAAGCGGCCTTGCAGCTCCGGTGCTGGTTCGCAAACCTGAAACGTCTCAAATATCCGGCTGACCGGCATTTCCTGGCCCCTGCGCACATAAGCTGTGACAGCAAGGCCGCCTCCGCCCCGGATAGCAGCGGGGCGGCGGGCGGCTGGGCCATGGGAGTGTTGTCTTTGAAGCAGGATATTGAGGAACGCGCCCTGCGGACGGGCGAATGGGTGGCGGAGCATCGGGCGACGGTGCGGGCGGCGGCGAAGGAGTTCGGGGTCAGCAAGAGTACGGTGCATAAGGACCTCCACGACAGGCTGCCCCGCCTGAACCAGGCCCTGTACCTCCAGGTGCGGGCCGTCCTGGATGAGAACCGGGCGGAGCGCCACCTGCGGGGCGGCGAAGCCACCCGGAAAAAATATCGGGGAGCATAAAGGCGCAGGCGGCGGGAGAAGGGGATCCTCCCGCCGCCTTTCCGCCGCCCGTCCCATTCCCTTGCGGGATTCTGCCTGAAATAGGCGAAAAACACTTGCAAACTGCCGCTCTTTTGCGTATACTGAAAAGGTAAATAACTTTATGCAATATCCCGCTGGCCCCGCTGACCGGCCTGCGCCCTATTGCCTTTGACGGAAGGAAGTATCCCCTTTATGAAATTAGGAATCGTGGGTCTGCCCAACGTTGGGAAGAGCACCCTCTTCAACGCCATCACCAGCACCAAAAATGCCCAGGCCGCCAACTATCCCTTCTGCACCATCGAGCCGAACACCGGCGTTGTGGCGGTGCCCGATGAGCGGCTGGACAAGCTGGCAGAAATCTGGCAGCCCAACAAAAAGACCCCCGCCGTGGTGGAGTTTGTGGACATCGCCGGCCTGGTGAAGGGCGCCAGCGAGGGCGCAGGGCTGGGCAACCGCTTCCTGGGCCACATCCGGGAGTGCGACGCCATCGTCCATGTGGTGCGCTGCTTTGACGATGACAACATCATTCACGTCGTGGAAGACGCCACCAAGCCGGTGGCGGTGGACCCGGACGGCGACATCGAGTGCATCGACATGGAGTTGGTGCTCTCCGACCTGGAGCTGGCCCAGAACCGGCTGGCCCGGCTGACCAAGGCCGCCAAGACCGGCAACAAGGCCGCCAAGGCGGAGGTCGCCTGGCTGGAGCCCCTGGTGGCCCACCTGGGGGAGGGCAAGAGCGCCCGCACCTTCCCCTTTGACCCAGAGGATGAGGACCAGCAGTTCGCCCTGCGGGAGATGGGGCTGCTGTCCGCCAAGCCCATCATTTACGCCTGCAATATGGACGACGACGGCGTGGCCGACCCGGAGGGGAACGACTACTATCAAATCGTGAAAAAGCGGGCCGACGTGGAGGGCGCTCAGGTCATCCCCATCTGCGCCAAGACCGAGGAGGAACTGGCGGAGCTGGACCCGGAGGACCGGGCCATGTTCATGGAGGATCTGGGCCTCAGCGACTCCGGCCTGAACCGGCTGATTCAGGCCAGCTATGCCCTGCTGGGGCTGATCTCCTTCCTGACCGACGGCAAGAAGGAGTGCCGGGCCTGGACCATCAAGCGGGGCACCAAGGCCCCCCAGGCCGCCGGAAAAATCCACTCCGACTTTGAACGGGGCTTCATCCGGGCGGAGGTCTGCTCCTTCGACACCCTGATGGCCTGCGGCGGCAAGATGAGCGAGGTAAAGGCCCGGGGGCTGTACCGCTCCGAGGGCAAAGAATATGTGGTGCAGGACGGGGATATTATCGAGTTCCTGTTCAATGTGTGAGGGCTGGCAGCGTTTCGTGACCCCTCCCCTTTCGGGGCAATGCCATCAACTGAAAAAGCAATCTATCCTAGGATGAGGGGAATCACGCAGCCGTACAGCCAGATTTCATCGACCAAAGGGAAACAAAATTGCACGTTCCGCCCGCCATCGGCTAGGGAGCGAAGCGGAAATGCCGCTTGACGGCGAGGGCGGAACGGCAATCGTTGCCAGCCGCCATGGGCGGCAGTCTCACCAGTGGGAGGTTACATCGTCTGTTGCCTGCGCTGCCACGGAACGGCAGAGACAAGGCGAAGCCCACAGTGGGACAGGGGGAGGGTTCTTAGGGAGGGGCGAGGCCCCGAAGCCCCTCCCTGAGCCGCCTTCTTTCCCCCATTTCTTGGCGG
>JAJBUK010000139.1 GCA_020860385.1 Clostridiales bacterium | reverse complement strand
GGACAAAAAACGTCCCATCTGTTATAATAAGGCTATGCTAAAGAAAGGGAGGCATCCTCCATGGCCATATTCGATGTGATGTTTTTTCTCCTGTTTTTCGCGTTCTTTGCCACCGCCCTGGTGGTGATTCTCGTGACTGTGGTGCGCAGCGTGGGGGAGCGGCGGCAGAATAACCGCGCCCCGGTGCTGGATGTGGAGGCTGCCGTGGTTGCCAAGCGGCAGGACTTCTCCCCCTATCTGCACGATATGGGCGGCGCAATGCACCACACCACCGGCACCTGTTACTATGTCACCTTCCAGTTCCACTCCAACGACCGGCTGGAACTGGCCGTTTCCGGAGAGCAGTATGGGATGCTCTCCGAAGGGGATTTGGGGACGCTGACCTTCCAGGGCACCCGGTTCCTGGGGTTCCAGCGGGTTTGATGGATTTGCCAGGGTGGAACCAAATACCGCCCATTGAACCGCCTGGGCCGGGTCAGGCGGCCCTCCAAAAGAACCGAACCCGCGCCGCCTCCGGATGCGAAAGCATCTTTCGGAGGCGGCGTTTTTTGCATCCCACCCGGCAGCGGTACAGGGCGCAGAGGCCGCTCCAACCGGGCGAACGAAAACCGCGCCGGGCCCGCCCGACCGTAATGACGGAGATCTCGGAAATCGCCGTTTCGTAATATTTACAAACCGTTCACAGAAGTTGTGAAAAATGGCACTTGTAAAGTGCAGCCGGATACGTTAAAATAAGCTTCGGACACCTGACGGCAGCCCGCCGTCCCCTTGCCGTCCGTTTGCCCGGCAGCGAACCCTGCTGGAGCTTCCGGCGGCGGGCCGTCCTTCTATTTTTCAAAATGTCAAGGTGAAAAAAGATGAGCCTTAGAATTGGTATCGACATCGGTTCCACCACCGTCAAGGTCGTGGTGCTGGACGAAGCGAACAAGCTTTTATTCCGCTCCTATGAGCGGCACTTCTCCAAGGTGCGGGAAAAGACCTGCGAGATTTTGGAGCGGCCGGAGGTTCATTCCCTTCTGACCGGGCAGCAGGTACATATGGTCATCACCGGCTCCGCCGGTCTGGGCGTTTCCAAGGCCAGTGGGGTGGACTTCGTGCAGGAGGTCTACGCCACCGCCGCTGCAGTGGACACCTTCATCCCCGGCACCGACGCCGTCATCGAGCTGGGCGGCGAGGACGCCAAAATCATCTTCTTCGGCGGGGCGCTGGAGGAGCGGATGAACGGCTCCTGCGCCGGAGGCACCGGCGCGTTTATCGACCAGATGGCCACACTGATGAACGTCTCGGCGGACGAGTTGGACCGCCTCTCCCTGAGCCATGAGAAGATTTACCCCATCGCCTCCCGCTGCGGCGTGTTTGCCAAGAGCGACATTCAGCCCATCCTGAACCAGGGCGGGCGGAAGGAGGACGTGGCCGCCTCCATCTTCCAGGCCGTGGTGGACCAGACCATCGCCGGGCTAACCCAGGGCCGGGAACTGAAGGGGAAAATCGTCTTTCTCGGCGGCCCCCTCCACTTCCTGATGGGGCTGCGGGAGCGGTTCGTGGAGACCCTCCAGCTGGACGAGGAGCACGCCATCTTCCCGGAGGACGGCGACTGCTTCGCCGCCATCGGCGCGGCCCTCTGCGCCACCGATTACGACGCCCACCCCTTTGACGAGCAGCTGAAAAAGCTGGAGGAGTCTCAGAATGCCGTCTCCAGCGTGGACACCGCCCCCGCCCTCTTTGAGAGCCAGGAGGAGTACGACGCCTTCTGCCAGCGGCACAACAGCCAGCATCCCCCGATGTACGACATCGCCACCTATTCCGGCGACGCCTACCTGGGCATCGACGCAGGCTCCACCACCACCAAGCTGGCACTCATCGCCCCGGACGGCGGGCTGCTGTACACCTACTACCACTCCAACATGGGCAATCCGGTGTCCATCGTCCGGGAGGAGCTGACCAAGCTCTATGGGCTGATGGGCGACCGTATCACCATCAAGGGCAGCGCCGTCACCGGCTACGGCGAGGACCTCATCAAGAGCGCCTTCCGCTGCGACCTGGGGCTGGTGGAGACCATGGCCCACTACAACGCCGCCGCCCACTTCAACCCCGACGTGGACTTTATCATCGACATCGGCGGCCAGGACATGAAGTGCTTCAAAATCCGCAACGGCGCGGTGGACTCCATCATGCTGAACGAGGCCTGCTCCTCCGGCTGCGGCTCCTTCATCGAGACCTTCGCCCGGGCCCTTGGCTATGACATCGCGGACTTCGCCAAGCTGGGCCTGTTCACCAAAAAGCCGGTGAACCTGGGTTCCCGCTGCACCGTGTTTATGAATTCCTCCGTCAAGCAGGCCCAGAAGGACGGTGCCAGCGTGGAGGACATCTCCGCGGGCCTCTCCATCTCCATCGTGAAGAACGCCATCTACAAGGTGCTGCGGATGTCCTCCGCCGACGACCTGGGCCAGCATATCGTCGTCCAGGGCGGCACCTTCTACAACGACGCCGTCCTCCGGGCCTTCGAGCAGGAGCTGGGCCGGGAAGTCGTCCGGCCCACCATCGCCGGCATCATGGGCGCCTTCGGCGCGGCCCTGGCGGCCAAGAAGCTGGCCCTGGAGAAGAGCAGCATCCTCTCCGCCGAGGAGTTGCAGCACTTCCAGCACACCGCCAAACCCGTCACCTGCAACGGCTGCACCAACCACTGCTCCCTGACGGTGAACACATTTGACGGCGGCCGCCGGTTCATTTCCGGCAACCGCTGCTCCAAGCCCCTGGGGGGCAAGAAGGTGCAGAACCCCGACCTGATGAAGTGGAAGTACGAAAAGCTCCGCACCATGCAGGGCAAGGGAGAGGGCACCGGCGTCCGGGGCCGCATCGGCATCCCCTTCGGGCTGAATATGTATGAGAACCTGCCCTTCTGGTACGCCCTGCTGACCGCCCTGAACTTTGAGGTGGTGCTGTCCCCGGAGTCCAGCCGGAAGCTGTACATCAAGGGCCAGCGCACCATCCCCTCTGACACGGTGTGCTACCCCGCCAAGCTGCTCCACGGCCATGTGCTGGCCCTGCTGGAGGAGAACGTGGACGCCATCCTCTACCCCTGCATGAGCTATAACTTTGACGAGGGCACCAGCGACAATAACTATAACTGCCCCGTGGTGGCCTACTACCCCGACCTGCTGGCGGCCAACATTCCCCAGCTGAAGGACACCCGGTTCTATCACCCCTACTTCGGCCTCCACCGACCCAAGGACTTTGAAAAGCACGCTTCCGAGTTCTTCCTCCAGGAGTTCGATGTGCCCAAGAAGGAGACGGTGGCCGCCGTGCGGAAGGCCTACCAGGCCTATGACGACTACAAGAACGAGGTGCGGGGCACCGGCCGGGAGTACATCGCCTACGCCCGGAAGCACGATATGCCCATCATGGTGGTGGCCGGACGGCCCTACCACATGGACCCGGAAATCAACCACGGCATCAACGACCTCATCACCGGCTTCAACTTCGTCCTCATCACCGAGGACGCGGTGGCCTATCATATGGATAAGCAGCCCCGCACCGTGCTGAACCAGTGGACTTACCACTCCAGAATGTACAACGCTGCCCGCTACGTCTGCACCCAGGACGATATGCAGCTCATTCAGCTGGTGTCCTTCGGCTGCGGCGTGGACGCCATCACTACCGACGAGATGCGCTCCATCCTGGAGGACGGCGGCAAGCTGTACACCCAGCTGAAAATTGACGATATTTCCAACCTGGGCGCTGTGAAGATCCGCGTCCGCTCCCTGATTGCGGCCATGGAGGCCAGAGACAGCGAGCAGGCGGAGGCCCGGGAAACGGAAAAAGCTGTCTAACGGAACCGCTGCGCCGCCGGGCACCATCTCCGGCAGGCGCACCCCAGGAAAGGACTTACCTACTATGGCAGAACTTGTATATAACGAACAGGGCCGCCTCCTCTTCACCAAGGAGATGAAGGAGGAGTACACCATTCTGATGCCCCAGATGCTGCCCATTCACTTCAGTATGTTCCGCAAGCTGCTGGAGCTGGAGGGCTACCATGTGGACCAGCTGAACAACGACAGCCGCAACGTGGTGGACGAGGGGCTGAAATACGTCCACAATGACACTTGCTATCCCGCCCTGCTGGTCATCGGCCAGTTTATGGATGCCATCAAGAACGGCGGCTATGACCCCCACAAGGTGGCGCTGTTCATCACCCAGACCGGCGGCGGCTGCCGGGCCTCCAACTACATCCACCTGCTCCGCAAAGCGCTGAAAAAGGCGGGAATGGATTATATCCCCGTCATCTCCGTCAGCTTTGGCATGGAGTCCAACCCCGGCTTCTCTCTGACCATTCCGCTGATTCAGAAGCTGATTTACGGCATGATGTATGGCGACATCATTATGAACGTAGCCAACCAGGTGCGCCCCTACGAGCTGAACCGGGGGGACACCGACAAAATGGTCACCACCTGGGTGGACCGGCTGGTGGACCGCTTCACCCACGGCCAGGGCATGAGCCGGAAGGCCATGCGCCGGGGCTTTGACGAAATCATCGCCGACTTCGCCGCCATTCCGGTGGATTTGAGCCAGGAGAAGATTCGCGTCGGCGTGGTGGGAGAGATTTATGTGAAATTCTCCGCCCTAGGCAACAACCACCTGGAGGACTTCCTCCTGTCCGAGGGGACGGAGCCGGTGGTGCCCGGTTTGACCGACTTTATGATTTTCAAAATCTTCAACCGGGTCAGCGACTACAATATCTACGGCGGCTCCCTCGCCACGAAGGAGGTTTGCACCTTCTTCATGGGCTACATCGAGAAGTGCCAGCACGACATGATAGACGCCCTGGAGAAGTCCGGACGGTTCCGCGCCCCCGGCGACTTCGCCCAGCTGCGGGAACTTGCCAAGGACTATCTGGGCGAGGGCTGCAAAATGGGTGAGGGCTGGCTGCTCACCGCCGAAATGCTGGAACTGATTCACTCCGGCACCAACAACATCGTCTGCACCCAGCCCTTTGGCTGCCTGCCCAACCACATCGTAGGCAAGGGCATGATTCGCGCCCTGAAGGACGATTACCCGGAGTCCAACATCGTCGCCATTGACTACGACCCCTCCGCCACCAAAATCAACCAGGAGAACCGCATCAAGCTGATGTTGGCCAACGGCAAGGCCATGGCCAAGAAGAAGCAAGCCCAAGCCGTCTGAGGAAGGTTCTCCTGCAAGGAGGCACCTGCCCCCGGCAGGTGCGGAGACCGCAGGCGAACCCCTCGGGTTCTACAGGAGAACCGCATCAAGCTGATGCTGGCCAACGGCAAGGCCATGGCCAAGAAGCGGCAGGCCCAGGCTGTCTGAGTTGTCATGGAACGTTTAAAACGCCGTCCCGTATAGCGGGGCGGCGTTTTTGCAAGTTCTGCTCTACTTTCTTGCATTTTGGGGAAAGGGGTTGCCGCCAGCGCTCAGGTGGAACAGGCAGAACGTCCCCAAAAAAGCTGCGCAAATGCGTTGCTGCACCAGCTTCAAAAAAATCGCCTGCCACCCAACCGGGTGGCAGGCGTTGTACCTTCTGTCAGCGTCCCCGCCCTGCCCTGACCGGAGCGGCCAGGGCGGCGGGGGTATCCTGCGCTATGCCGCGGGGTGTCCTGCTGCGGAGCGCCTCCGCTCTGTAGGGCAGAGCCGGATCAATAGCGGTGATAGTTGCGCTCGTTGCTATAGGCCAGAGCCTCAAAGGCGTCCTGATGCCGCCCGGCAAACTCGGTGAAGCGCTCGGACAGACTCTTCTTCTGCTTGGTTTCCATCGTTTTCATCATGGTTCACTCCTTATTGTGGTATCGCTCAGCGGAAGCTGCGGTTGTAGGCTTCAAACGCCTGACCGACCTCGGGATGCTTTTCCAGATAGTCGCAAAAGCGGCTCATCAGGTTCTTCTTTTCGTTATATTCACGGTTTTTCATTACAATTTGCTCCTTACATGAGATAGGTGTTGAGTTAGTTGGGGAACGCCGCCGCTCAGTGCTGGCAGTAGTTCCACTCGTCAAAGTAGCGCAGAGCCTCGAAGAAGTTGGGGTGGCGCTCTACAAAGCTGCCCTTCTTCCTGGTTTCCTGCTTCATTTCACGATTGTTCATCACGATTCACTCCTTATATGATGCTGTGCATCGGTTTCCGCTGCGGGGGCGGCTGCTCCTTGCCTCAAGCCGTCTATAGGGTACCGACGGGTCCGGCAGATAGGGGGCGGCGCCAGGCTGTTCCCCGCTGCGCAATGGCCGATGGCGAAGCGCTGTAGTGCTATATGGTGCGGCGGGTTCAGTACCTCTGACAAGTCCGCCAGTGATTGAGGGCAAGCGCATCGCCGATTTCCGGCAAAGGCTCCTCCGGATAGCTGGGGAAGCGGCCTGCAAAGCGCTGCTGCTTGTTGTCACAAATCTTCATCAATGCGTCACTCCTTTAACGTCACATCCGGCCATCCGCTGTTGCCATATGGCCGGTGGTTTTTACTGTTACCGTGTACCCTTACGGTGATTATAGTATAGCATGCCTGCCCTGCTGGGAAAAGGTACCTGGTTATCCTCTTTTAGGGCAATATTGACTTTTTTGCAGGACGTGTTCACAGATGATTCATTTTTGCCCCTGCGGACAGGCACCCGGACGAACCATTTTGCGGCCCACCTGCGTGAAAATCCGCTCTCCTGTGCAGCCGCATTCCGCCAACGGGAGAAAAACGGAAAACCAGAACCGCGCAAAGCGCGATCCTGGTTTCCGAAGAAAAAAGAAGAAGAAAAAAGGGAAAACGCAACTCTATATGGAAACGGGCGGCAAACAGGGGCGTCCCCGCCCTGGTAGGCTTCTCCCGGCGGAGCCGCCTCAGGCGGCCCCGCCTTTTAAAAAGAGGAGAAAAAAGAAGAACGCAAATTCAATAGGCCGGCCCAGCCCACTTGGGTCGGTCGCTGCGGTATCCGCCCCGACGCACCCGAAGGGCGCTGCCGGAGGTGGCGAGGCTGCGATAAGCGGAGACCCTCTCAGCGCACATAGCGGTAAGCATCGGTGCGGGGGGTGGTATCGCAATAGATGTCGTCCATCAAACGGTCAGTCAAAGCTACTTTCTTACCAAAGATAGACAGCTTCTGGTTGTGATTCTTTTTCATAATACTCATAACTCCTTCCTTCTGAGTTTTGTTGGCGCGCTGCCTGAGCGGGAGCGGAGGCTCACCTCATCGCCCCTGCCCACCGGAACTCCGGCTGGCAGCGCCCGCGTTAGCAGTTGCCGTCCGGAACCTTGTTTTCCTTGTCTCATCCGGTTCCTTTCAGCATCCTAATGATACCACCGCCGCCCCTGTCTGCCAAGGCAGGTAATTAGCCTTTTTATGGTCAATATTGACTTTTGAAATTGGGGAAGGATTTTTCGTACTTTTCTGAGCGATTTTCTATAAGTTGCCGCAGATGCGGCTGCCTGCCTTGCGGTGGACCCCATATTGCCCTCCCAAAGCTGGAAGAAACTGGAAGTCAGTTGACAATTCCTGTCAGCTATGATACTATCGTTTTAAGGAGCCTCTGAATAAATGAGCAAGAGCGAATTGCGAGGAAATTTGCGTCATAAAAAGGCGCAAAGACGCAGGAATCCTGACGGATTTCAAGGCTTTGCAACGCATTTATGGCGGAAATTTACCGCAAGGCGCCGAAGCTGCATTTGTTCAGAGGCTCCTTAAGGAAAGGAGGCTGTCCTGATGGATCATTATTTCCACGAAAACTTGAAATCCGCGGGAGAGAAGGGATTCAGAATCGAATTTTTAGAGGGAACGCCCTTCTATTACCCCGCCCACTGGCACTATGCGCTGGAGCTTCTGTTCTGCACGAAAGGGTTTATTTTCGTGAAGGTAGGCGACGGCGAATCCATGACGGCCCACACCCAGCAGCTGTTCCTGCTGAACAGCATGACCATTCACGAATCCTGGAGCCATGAGGCCTACGAGGGCTTCTGCATCCACCTTTTCCCCGACGACATGAAGCAGTATGTCCCTACCTTTGACAAGCTGCGCTTCTCCCTGTCCTTCTCCTCTGACGATTTGGAGCGGGCCAAGGCCATGAGCCGCATCAACGCCAACATGATGCAGATTGCCCTGCTGCACCAGGAGCAGCCGGAGGGCTATCTGCTGGAGTGCGCCGCCTTGGTCTACAGTACCACACAGGTGCTGGTGCAGTACTTCTCCCATCCCCTGGTGGAGGAGGAGGTCAAGACGGTGCAGACCGGCATTGCCCGCCTGAAACCATTGCTGGATTACATCGACCTCCATCACGCGGAGGAGCTGACCCTGGACGGGGCGGCGGATTATATGGGGGTCACCAAGGAGTACTTCTGCCGCCTGTTCAAGAAGAACATGGGGGTCTCCCTGACCCGGTATGTGAACAGCGTGCGCATCGCCCACATCTGCGAGGAGATGAAATACTCCGACCTGACCATCTCCGAGCTGGCGGAAAAGCACGGCTTCGCCAACATCAAGCTGATGAACCAGATGTTCCGGGAGATTTACGGCTGCACCCCCTCCCAGAAGCGCAAGGAGTTGACCTCCTCCGTATAACGTCCCAAGCCCACAAGAACCCGCTCCGGCAAATCGCCGGGGCGGGTAAACACGCTTTCGCGTGGAATGTTTGGTCTGCCACCAGCTCCGGCCTTTGCCGGGCTGGTGGGCAGTAAGTTGTAAGGATACCAGTGTCAAACTTTGAAACGCGATGGAAGCGGTTCTCTTACCATCCTTATCATACCAGATTCCGGAGGTCGAATGTTGAAGGATTTGCAACCGGAATGTGAAGAAACTTTAAACTGTTTTGCGAACCATGTTTCAAATCTGCTGCGCCGCGCGTTCACAAATTATTAAAGAAAAAGTGGTTGACAAAATGTGTCGCCGGTGCTATGATGGAAGCACTTCAAAGGACACCGCCTGGGAGGCGTTCAGCCGCTTCACTCTCAGCCAGCTTCCGCCGTCAGGCGGGGGTCGGGTCGGTTGATGTGCATCCGCATCCCGGCGTTTTCCTTGAAACGATCCCTCACCGCAGCTTGCCGCAGTGAGGGGTTTCTTTTTGCCCAAAAAACAGCATTGTGTGGCTGCTTCGCCAGTAGGAAACAACCACACATAATAATAGTATAATGCCGAAAAGGGAAGCTGTCAACGGGGAAAAAGCACAAAATCGTGAAAATCCCAAATTTTTCAGGTAAATTTCCTTTCCTTTGTACAGAACCGACATGGACGGGGCGTTTCTCCCCGTGTTATAGTAAACAATAAGGGCCGGATGCCGTCCGGCGCCAAAAATTTCATAGAAAGATTGAGGGAGTACAATGAGCAACAATTCCGTTCCCGAAGGGGGCATTCGCCACGCTTTCCAGGAGCTTGGCACGCCCAAAACCCTGGTTTTGGGCCTTCAGCATATGTTCGCCATGTTTGGCGCGACCATTGTGGTGCCCATCCTGGTGTCAGGCTATTTCGGTCTGGATTCCGCCGACCTGATTCAGCTGACGCTGTTCTGCGCCGGATTTGGCACGCTGTTTTTCCACCTGTGTACCAAGTTTAAGGTGCCCGCCTTTTTGGGTTCCTCCTTTGCCTTCCTGGGCGGCTTCGCCTCCGTGGCCGCGCTGGACACCGGCATCTATGCCGATATGGAGGCGGCGGACAAGCTGAGCTACGCCTGCGGCGGCATCGTGGTGGCCGGTCTGCTGTACCTGGTGCTGGCAGCCATCATTCAGGTGGTGGGCGTCAAGCGGGTCATGCGGTTCCTGCCTCCGGTGGTCACCGGCCCCATCATCATCCTCATCGGCCTGTCCCTGGCCAGCTCCGCCGTCAGCAGCGCCTCCTCCAACTGGTTCCTGGCCATTGTCGCCCTGCTGATCATCGTTGTCGCCAACATCTGGGGCAAGGGCATGGTGAAAATCATCCCCATCCTGCTGGGCGTGGTAGGGGCCTATGTGGTGGCCCTGATTATGATGGCCCTGGGCTTCACCAACCCGGACGGCTCCGCCATCATTGACTTCTCCGGCGTCGCCGCGGCGGTGTCCTCCGGAGTCTCCGGCTTCATCGGCCTGCCCAAGTTCCGCCTGGCCAAGTTCGACCTGACCGCCATCCTGGTGATGGCCCCCATCGCCGTGGCCACCATGATGGAGCATATCGGTGACATCTCCTCCATCTCCGCCACCACCGGCGAGAACTATGTGGAAGACCCTGGCCTCCAGCGCACCCTGCTGGGCGACGGCATCGCCACCGCCCTGGCCGGACTGATCGGCGGCCCCGCCAACACCACCTATGGCGAGAACACCGGCGTGTTGGCCCTGTCCAAGGTGTATGACCCCATGGTCATCCGTCTGGCGGCCATTTACGCGGTGGTGCTGTCCTTGCTGCCGGTGGCGGCCCAGTTCATCGGCTCCATTCCCAGCGCCATCATCGGCGGCGTCTCCTTCGTGCTGTACGGCATGATTTCCGCCATCGGCGTGCGCAACATGGTGGAGAACCACGTTGACCTGACCAACAGCCGCAACCTGATTATCGCGGCCCTGATCCTGGTCTCCGGCCTGGGCTTCTCTGACGGCATCACCTTCCAGGTGGCCGGTACCTCCATCACCCTGACCGCTCTGGCCGTCGCCGCCCTGGTGGGCATTATCACCAATGCCATCCTGCCCGGCAAGGACTATGAGTTTGAAAGCCAGCAGTAACCCCTGACGCAGCAGCGCGCCCCCTTCCGCCAAAGGCGGAAGGGGGCACTTTTTGTTGGGGCACACACTTTCTCCTTCAAAGGCCCTCTTTTTGTCGAAAAAGAGGCTTGACGAAAAAGCGTTCCAAGCGTATACTATAACAGTCGTTTCGTGCAAGATTCGGGAGAAAAAGAGAGGCAATCCCATGACTATCAATGAAGCCGTCGCCGTCAACGTCCGGCGCGAACGCAAGGCAAAGGGCCTGAGCTTGGACAGGGCCGCCAAGCTGACCGGTGTCAGCAAAAGTATGCTGGGCCAAATCGAACGGGGCGAGGTGAACCCCACCGTCTCCGTCCTCTATAAAATCGCCGCCGGGCTGGAGTTGGAGTGCAGTACCCTGCTGGAGATTCCGGTTCCGGCGGTGGAATTCGTCTCCTCCACCAACAGTGTGACCCGCAAGGAGGACGGCGGCAAAGTGGTGTTCTATTCCCTCTTCCCCTCAGACGCCGCCCAGAGCTTCAGCATTTACCGGCTGCGGTTGCTGACCAGCGGGCGCTATGAGGCCCCTGCCCGTCAGCCCGGCACGATGATTTTCATCACCGTTTACTATGGCACCCTACTGCTGACCGTGGACGGCGAGCAATACCGCCTGACCCGGGGAGACTCCCTCCGTTTCCGCGCCGACCAGCCCTATGAGCTGTACAACCGGGACATCCAAGTGTGCGAGTGTCAGGTGACGGTCAACGCCCCCCAGGGGGGCGGCGTTGCCAGTCTTTAAAATTCACAGAAGGCTGCGGAAGAAGGCGCACTCCTCATCGTTGCACCGCTTTGCGTCCTCCGTCTTGATGTTGCAGTGGAACACATGGCCCAGCGGCTCCCGGGATGCGTCCCCGTAGAAGCGGAACACGCAGGGGACGCTGCGCGCCATCAGTGCCTCATGCAGCAAGGGGGTCTGGTTCTGCAAGAAGTCCCCGGTGGCGGTCATAAAGAAGGTGGGGGGATATTGCGGGGTGATGTACTTTATCACGTTGATGCCCTCCAACTCCTCCGGCGTCCCATGCTCCGGCATAAGATCCGCCATCAGCAGCCGGTTCAACTCATCACCGGCCCCATCTGTGGAGATTTGATACACGCCGCAGTTCAGGGCGATGGCGGTGGGAGCGAAGCCCTCCGGCGGCTGGAAGGAGAACCGGGCCGCGAAGGCCGGGTTGGTGCAAAGGTTGGCATACAGCCCCAGGAGATGGCCTCCGGCGGAGTCGCCGACGCCAAAAACGTGGCTGGTGTCAAACCCGTACTCCTCCCCATGGGTCAGCACCCAGGCGAACACCAGGTTGGTGTCCTCCAGCGGCGCGGGGAACTGGAACTCCGGAGCCAGGCGGTAGGTGAAGTTCACCACCGCGAAGCCCCGCTGGGCCAGGCTCATGCAATAGAACTGGTACCGCTCCTTGTCGCCGTAGACCCAGCCGCCGCCGTGGACGCTGACGATGACGGGGAGCCGCTGCCCCTGGGCAGCCTTGGGCCGGTACACGTCCAGCACCTGCCACTGAGGGTCGGGGCCGTACTGGATGTCGTCAAACCGCTGAATGTCCTCCGGGGTGGTCAGTCCGGCGTCCCGGATGTTGTCCCCCTCGGTGAATTTCGCGCGGACGAGTTCGCTTGTCTGTGACATAATATACTTCCTCCTTTGTCATTGGGGGCTGCTCATCCTGCGGCTAGGCCGGAGGGGGCGGCTCCCTGTTTTGTTCCATCCTGCGGATGGGGTGTCATGTTTGGCCTGTCCTCCCCATACAGTGATACTGCCCCCGTGAACTGCGGCTCCGCGCCCGTTCCCGGAGGGCAGTTTCGCAATGTTTGGGAGGATACGATATGGTTTTTTCCGTCCGGCAGGCGGCACGCAGGGCGATTGCCTGCGCCGCAGTGCTCCTGGCCCTGCTGCTCTGCTGGTGGGCCGGGACGATTGCGCCCACCGAAGCCGCCGCACAGCCGACGCTGCCCTCTCTGGCAGAGATAGAGGCCCAGCGCGCCTTTCTGGAGGGCTACGGCTGGGAGGTGGGGCAGCAGCCCACCTGCGACTATGTCTCTTTGCCCACAGTATTCACCAGCGAGTATAACGAGTACCTCGCCCTACAGGAGCGCTGCGGTTTCACTCTGACCGACTACGCCGGGGCAACTGTGCTGCGCTGCACCTATGAGGTTTTGAACTACCCGGGTGCAGCGCAGTACGTTTACGCAGACCTGCTGACCTGTGACGGCGAAATCATTGGCGGCGACATCCGTTCCAGCGCACTGGACGGTTTCATGCACAGCCTGTACTATCCCACCTGAGGGACAGGTCACTTGCTCTGATGGACGATGATGTGGTTGTAGGTCATGATGACGCCGTTGCGGTCGAAGTAGACCTTGATGTTCTCCATCAGGTCAAAATAGACGTCCCAATAGTGGGCATTTTCCGTCCACACGCGCACCACATAGGTGATGGAGCTTTCCCCATAGCTCAGCACCCGGACAAAGGGAGGCACCGGCTCGTCCCGGGTATATTCCGTGGCGGCAATAGCATCCTGAATGGCAGACTTCACGCTCTCCACAGGAGACTCATAGGCGGCGGTAATTTCCAAATCCACCCGGCGCTTCCCTTCCACGGAGCAGTTGGTGATGGAGGTGGAGGAGATGGTGTCGTTGGGGATGGTAACGCGCTTATTGTCGATGGTGTTCAGCACGGTGTTGAACAGGCCGATTTCCAGCACAGTGCCTTCCTTGTCCCCGGCGATGATGTAGTCCCCCACCAGGAAGGGCTTCGTCCCCAGCATCAGGATGCCGCCGAACAGGTTGGAAAGGGCGTTCTGGGCGGCCAGGGCAAAGGCTGCGGACAGCACAGAGGCGAAGGCCACGATGGAACTGGTGTTGAAGCCCATCCGGTTGGCGATAATCAGGATGGCAAAGAAGTAAATCAGCACCTTCAGTACAGGCTTGATGAATTTGATGAGGGTGGCCTCCAGATGCGATTTGTCCAGCAGCTTGTCGAGCATTTTCAGCAGGTACTTTGCCACCAGCAGGCAAACCAGGGCGGTCAGCAGCACTGGGATAAGGGTGGCGGTCACGAAGGCCAATATGGTTTCCAGGTCGAACATACTTCATCTCTCCTTTACGTCTTAGTTTTGCGAATAGTTCGACAAAAATAGTATACTGCTTTCCCGCCCCATATGCAAGCGAAAAACAGCCAGACCTGCCGAAACAGGTCTGGCTGTCAATGATTGCTTGCGGTTAGGGCAACAGCTTAGTCGTTGATGCCGATAACAACGCCGGAACCCACGGTACGGCCACCCTCACGGATAGCGAAACGCAGGCCGTTCTCAATAGCGATGGGGGTAATCAGCTCCACGTCCATATCGACGTTATCGCCGGGCATGCACATCTCGGTGCCCTCGGGCAGGGTGATGACGCCGGTCACGTCGGTGGTACGGAAGTAGAACTGGGGACGATAGTTGTTGAAGAACGGGGTGTGACGGCCGCCCTCTTCCTTCTTCAGGACGTAAACCTGGCCCTTGAACTTGGTGTGAGGATGGATGGAGCCGGGCTTGCACAGAACCTGGCCGCGCTCGATGTCAGTACGGGCGATGCCACGCAACAGGACGCCGACGTTGTCGCCAGCCTGAGCGAAGTCCAGGGTCTTGCGGAACATTTCCAGACCGGTGACGACGGAGGACTTCTTCTCCTCCTCCAGGCCGACGATATCGACCTGCTCACCCATCTTGACCACGCCACGCTCCACACGGCCGGTAGCCACGGTGCCACGGCCGGAGATGGTGAACACATCCTCGATGGGCATCAGGAAGGGCAGGTCGGCCAGACGGTCGGGAGTGGGGATATACTCATCGACAGCGTCCATCAGCTCCTTGATGCACTCATACTCGGGAGCGTCGGGGTCGGTGGAGTCAGAAATCAGAGCGTTCAGAGCGGAGCCCTTGATGATGGGGGTGTCGTCACCGGGGAACTCATAGAAGTCCAGAGTCTCGCGGACTTCCATCTCCACCAGCTCCAGCAGCTCCTCATCGTCGACCTGATCACACTTGTTCAGGAACACGACGATATAGGGCACGCCAACCTGACGGGCCAGCAGCAGATGCTCCTTGGTCTGAGCCATAACGCCGTCGGTGGCGGCGATGACCAGGATAGCGCCGTCCATCTGAGCAGCACCGGTGATCATGTTCTTGATATAGTCAGCATGGCCCGGGCAGTCAACGTGGGCATAGTGACGCTTCTCGGTCTCATACTCCACGTGAGCGGTGTTGATGGTGATGCCGCGCTCCTTTTCCTCAGGAGCCTTATCGATAGAAGCGTAGTCAGTATAGCTAGCCTTACCGGAGAAGGAGAGGTACTTGGTGATAGCGGCGGTCAGGGTGGTCTTGCCATGGTCAACGTGGCCGATGGTGCCGATGTTTACATGGGGCTTGGAACGGTCAAACTTCTGTTTAGCCATTGGAATTTCCTCCTTACAATTATGAATAGCAGAATCATAGTTTTTGGCTATACGCCTATTGTATCCTATTGTGCCAAAAAATGCAATAGGATTTTCACGATAGAATACAGGATTTCCGCCCGATACGGTGCAAACGGCCCAGCCGCCGCACCGTATTTGTGAGCGTTAGTCCCGCTTGGCGCGGCCGGAGATAATGTCGGCTGCGATGGACTTGGGCACTTCCTCATAGTGGGAGGGCTCCATGGTGTACTGGCCGCGGCCCTGAGTACGAGAGCGCAGGTCGGTGGCGTAGCCGAACATATTGCTCAGCGGCACGAAGGCGTCCACCTGGGTAGCGCCGTTCCGGGGCTCCATGCCCTGGATCATGCCGCGGCGGCTGTTCATGTCGCCAATGACATCGCCGATATACTCATCGGGGGCGGTGACGCAAACCTTCATAATAGGCTCCTGCAGGACGGGGTCAGCCTTGCGCATAGCCTCCTTGAAGGCCATGGAACCGGCGATTTTGAAGGCCATCTCAGAGGAGTCCACCTCGTGATAGGAACCGTCGTACAGCGTGACCTTCACGTCCACCACCGGGTAACCGGCCAGCACGCCGGATTGCAGCGCACCCTGGATACCGGCGTCGACTGCCGGGATGAACTCCTTGGGGATAGCGCCGCCCACGACGGCATTGACGAACTCGTAGCCCTTGCCGGACTCGTTGGGTTCCACGATGATTTTGACGTGACCGTACTGGCCGCTGCCGCCGCTCTGACGCTTGTACTTGGTGTCCTGGTCGACCTTCTTGCGGATGGTCTCCTTATAGGCCACCTGGGGCGCGCCCACGTTGGCCTCCACCTTGAACTCACGGAGCAAACGGTCCACAATGATTTGCAGATGCAGCTCGCCCATACCGGCGATGATGGTCTGGCCGGTCTCCTCATCAGTGTAGGTCTTGAAGGTGGGGTCTTCCTCCGCCAGCTTCATCAGGGCTACGGTCATCTTTTCCTGACCGGCCTTGGTCTTGGGCTCGATGGCGACGCGGATAACCGGCTCCGGGAACTCCATGGACTCCAGGATGACGGGGTGATCCTCATCGCACAGGGTGTCGCCGGTGGTGGTGTTCTTCAGGCCCACGGCGGCGGCAATGTCACCGGAGTAGACCTTCTCGATATCCTCACGGTGGTTGGCGTGCATCTGGAGGATACGGCCAATGCGCTCCCGCTTACCCTTAGTGGAGTTCAGCACGGAGGAGCCGGTATCCAGCTGGCCGGAATACACACGGAAGAAGGTCAGACGGCCCACATAGGGGTCGGTCATGATTTTGAAGGCCAGGGCGCTGAAGGGGGCGCTGTCGTCAGACTCCCGTTCCTCCTCCTCGTCGGTCTCAGGGTTGACGCCCTTGATGGCGGGGATGTCGGTGGGGGCGGGCATATAGTCCACGATGGCATCCAGCAGCTTCTGCACGCCCTTGTTCCGGTAGGAGGTGCCGCAGACAACGGGAACGATCTTGTTGTCAATGCAGCCCTTGCGGATGGCGGCCTTGATCATGTCGACCGGAATCTCTTCCTCATCCAGCACCATCATCATGATGTCGTCGTCCACATCGGCGATTTCGTCCAGCATCTTCTGACGATACTCCTGGGCCTTCTCCAGCATATCTTCGGGAATCTCCTCGACACGCATATCCTTGCCCATATCGTCATAGTAGACGTCGGCCTTCATCTCCACCAGGTCGATGATGCCGCGGAAGTCCGACTCAGCGCCGATGGGCAACTGGATGGCCACGGCGTTGGCCTTCAGGCGCTCGTGCACCATGTCCAGGACATGGTAGAAGTTCGCGCCCATAATGTCCATTTTGTTGACATAAATCATGCGGGGCACATGGTAGTTATCAGCCTGACGCCAGACAGTTTCAGACTGAGGCTCGACGCCGCCCTTGGCGCACAGAACGGTCACGCTGCCGTCCAGCACACGCAGGGAACGCTCGACCTCCACAGTGAAGTCCACATGGCCCGGGGTATCAATGATGTTGATACGGTGGTCACGCCAGAAACAGGTGGTGGCAGCAGAGGTGATGGTGATGCCGCGCTCCTGCTCCTGAACCATCCAGTCCATGGTGGCGGCGCCGTCATGGACCTCACCGATTTTGTAGTTGACACCGGTGTAGTATAGGATACGTTCTGTGGTTGTGGTCTTGCCTGCGTCGATATGAGCCATGATGCCGATATTTCTGGTTTTCTCCAGACTTGTTTTTCTAGGCATTGAAATTGCTCCTTACACTCGCATCGAATAATGAGGGCGCGATTACCAGCGATAGTGGGCGAAAGCCTTGTTGGCCTCGGCCATCTTGTGGACATCCTCGCGCTTCTTCACGGCGCTGCCGGTATTGTTGGCTGCGTCCATGATCTCGCCGGCCAGGCGCTCCTTCATGGTGGCCTCGCCGCGGCTGCGGGCGTAGGTGGTCAGCCAGCGCAGACCCAGGGTCTGACGGCGGGCAGGGCGCACCTCAATGGGCACCTGATAGTTGGAACCACCGACACGGCGGCTCTTGCATTCCAGGCTGGGCATAATGTTCTCCATGGCTGCCTGGAACACCTCCAGACCGTCCTTACCGGTCTTTTCCTGGATGATGTCGAAAGCGCCGTAAACGACCTTCTGCGCCACACCCTTCTTGCCATCCAGCATAACGCTGTTGACCAGCTTGGTGACCAGCACAGAATGGTAAACAGGATCGGGCAGAACCTCCCGCTTGGGTACATTTCCTCTTCTGGGCACTTTACTTCCCTCCTTCATATTAAAATGATTTCATAGGTACTCGAAAGTGAGTCACTTCCGTGTCCGGGCGGCTGCGCCGCCCCGTGCCTGCCTGAAATTTACCCACGGAGCCCAACGGCTCCAATCTATGAATAAACATCATGGCAAGGCGTTTGCCTTGCGCAAATGCGCAAAAGTTTTAGTTGCTCAGGCGAGAAGCATTACTTCTTCTTAGCCTTGGGACGCTTCGCACCGTACTTGGAGCGGGCCTGCATCCGTCCGTTGACGCCCTGGGTATCCAGTGTGCCGCGGATGATGTGGTAACGAACGCCGGGCAGGTCCTTGACACGGCCGCCACGAATCATGACGACGGAGTGCTCCTGCAGGTTATGGCCGACACCGGGGATATACGCGGTGACCTCATAGTCGTTGGACAGACGCACACGGGCAATCTTCCGCAGAGCGGAGTTCGGCTTCTTGGGGGTAGCGGTACGGACTGCGGTGCAGACGCCGCGCTTCTGGGGGGAGGGCAGGTCGGTCTCCTTATCCTTCAGAGTGTTCTTGCCCTTCTGGAGTGCGGGGCTGTTGGACTTGTAAACAGTCGTGCTTCTTCCCTTGCGAACCAGTTGGTTAAAAGTAGGCATATAGTGTTTCCTCCTTTCCTGACAGATGATTCTATTTTTAACGGAATCCGGGGTTTTTATTCCGTTAAAAGCAAATTATTCCTGCGCTGCGCAGGATGGCCGCACCAATGCGGCGGCCGCGGCCCCGACTTTGATGCCACAGGCCTGCCCCAACTCCCGCATAGAGGGGGCCGCCTCACAGGGTACATCGTACTCCTGGCACAGGGCCAGCAGGGCATCGGTGACGGCGGGGTCTGCGTCCAGGGCGTAGAACACGCGCTCTGCCCTGCGGGAGGCCACCGCCTTCCGGGTCTGCTTCAGACCAACGACGCATTTTCCGGTTTTCAGTTGGGAAATCAAGTACTTTCGCCCCTCGCCAATCCGTTTGCAGCCCTACACAAGTTTACATTTTACCATGCAGAGCAATCCGTGTCAAGGAAATTCTATCAAGATTTCCCCCGTTTTTTCCCGATTTTCATCATCAAGATGACGGAAATCTTTTGCCTGCTTACAGGATGATGAGCTCCCGCTTGGGCGCGTGGGTAATGTCAATGCAGCCGTCCTCCTTCAGCAGCACAACGTCCTCGATGCGGACGCCGAACTTCCCCGGCAGGTAAATGCCCGGCTCCTCGGAAATCATGCAGTTCAGGGGCAGCGGCTCCCGGTTGGCGGCGCTGGCCCGGGGGTCCTCGTGAATCTCAATGCCCAGGCTGTGGCCGAAGCCGTGGCCCATCTTGTCGCCATAGCCTGCCTTCTCCAGCACCGCCATGGCGGTGTTGTGTACGTCGCACCCAGGCACCCCGGCCCGGTTCATGGCGATGGCGGCCTCCTGGGCCTCCAGCACGGTGTAGTACACCGTTTTCATCTCCTCCGTGGGCTGGCCCACGCAGACGGTGCGGGTCATGTCGGAGCAGTAGCCGTGGTAGATGCAGCCGAAGTCCATGGTGACGAACTCGCCCTCCTGAATCTCCTTCTGGCCGGGTACCGCATGGGGCATACTGCCGTTGGGGCCGGAGGCCACGATGGGGTCAAAGGAGTTCTTCTCCGCCCCCAGCAGCATCTGATAGTAGGTCAGCTTGGCGGCGATCTCGCACTCCTTCACGCCGGGCTTGATGTCGTTCAAAATCCGGTCGAACGCTTGGTCAGTGATGTGCTGGGCCTCCTTCATAGCGGCCTGCTCCTCCTCGTCCTTGGCGGCCCGGAGGGTGGTCAGCAGCTGCCCGGCGGGCACCAGCTCCACGGTATCGGGGAACTGCTTCGTCATGGCCCGGAAGGAGGCCACCGTCAGATACTGCTCCTCAATGCCAACCTTGTGGATGCCGCACCGGTTCAGCACCTCCGCCGTCAGGGCCATGTGGCCCCGTCCGTTCCCTACCATAGTGACCTCCGCAGGCAGGTTGAGGTTTTCCACGGCCTCGATGTAGCGGGAGTCGGTGAAGTAATAGTTCCCCTTTGCGGTGACGATGACGGTGCCCTCGCCCCGGAAGCCGATGGCGTAAAACTCCCCCGGCTCGCTGGTGATGAGCATGGCGTCCAGGCCGTACTTCGGCAGCTGGGCTGCGATTTGATTCAGATGGTTCATAATATTCGCTCCTTTTATTATAGTAGTGGCTGGTGATTCGTGATTCATGATTCGTGGCTGGCAGTTGCCTCCAAATAAATCCGCTTCATCTCCAATGCGTCCTCGCTCTGGCTGCCTGCGCTCTCACAGATGATGGTGGGGCGCCACCCACGCCGGGCGATGGCCCGGGCCAGCGGGGCGAAGTCCGGGCCGTACTGGCCGTCGGAAAAACGGAGGTGCCGCTTCTCCCCGCCCTTGGGGGTGTATTCGATGTGGGAGAAGTGGCTGTGGAACCGGGAGGCCCGTTCCTCCCCCAGCACCTGGGCCATGCGGCCCAGCATCTGCTCACAGGCTGCCTCACCCTCCAGTGCCCCCAGGGAGCGGGCATAGAGGTGGCCGAAGTCCACACAGGGCAGCAGCCGCTCGTCCAGGGTACAAAGCTCCAGCACCTCGTCCAAATCCCCCAGTTGGTTGATTTTCCCCATGGTTTCCGGGCAGAGGGTCAGGCCGCCGTAGCCCATGTCATCGCAGACAGCCAAAATCTCCTTCAGGGAGCGCTTGGCGATGTCCAGCGCCTCCCGGCGGCTCCGCTTCATCAGCGCCCCTGAGTGGATGACGATGCGCTCCGCCCCCAGGAACAGGGCCACCTGGCAGGAGGCCGTCACATAGCCGATGGTCTTTTGCAGCATCTCCGGGTCGGGATTGGCCAGGTTGATGAAGTAGGGAGCGTGGAGGGAGACCTGGATACCCGCCTCGGCGGCGTTCCGGCCGATGCGCTCCGCCGTCTCCTTCCCCACATGGACGCCCTTGCCGCACTGGTACTCGTAGGCATCCAGGCCGATGGACTTTAGCCAGGCCGGGGCGTCCGCGCTGGACTTGGACACGGTTTTCGTAAACGTATCCGAGTTTCCGGCCACGCCGAACAGGGCTTTTCCCCTCATATCCGGTCCCCCCTCAGCTTGCACAGCCCCCGGAAAGGGGCTTCGACGCCGTAGCGCAGGACGCGGAAGGCGCTGTCCAGGGCGATGGGCCGAATCAGGATGGCCCGGATACCCGCGTTGTGCCCGCCCCAGACGTCGGTAAAAATCTGGTCGCCCAGGATGACGGCCTGCTCCGGCATCACGCCGGTCTGAGCAAAGGCCAGGTCAAAGCCCCGGCGGTGGGGCTTCCCCGCGTGGCTGAGGTAGGGCACCCCCCAGCTCTCGCAGAAGCGTTTGCTCCGGGCCGGGCGGCGTCCGTTGGACAGGACGAACACGGTCAGCCCCGCCGCCTGCGCCTCCTCCAGCCAACGGCGAAGGGCCTCGTCCGGCTCCGGCTGATGGTAGCGGGCCACAGTGTTGTCCAGGTCTGCCAGTAGCAGGCGGACACCGCCCCGGTACAGCGCTGGGAAGTCCAGGTCGTAAATGCTGTTTTCCACCCGGTCGGGAATCAAATTCAGGGACACACCCTTCACCTCATTGTCATATCTCCGTGCGATGCACACATAGGATAGTATATCAATTCTTCGGGCCAAACTCAAGGGGGAAACCAACATGGACAGCAAATTTCGCCTGATTCTCTGCGTCCCGCCTGCCGACGCGGAGCGGCTTGGACAGCGGGAGGGGCTGCTGGCCCCGCCTGCCTACCGCATCGGGCCAGGGCCTTCCCTCCAGCGCATCCAGGCCGTTCCCGACCTCCGGGGCGGGATTCTGACCGTCACCGACAACGGCGCTGCCCTGACGGGGAACCCCCAATACCTCTGCTGCCAGGTGCAGCGGGAGGCCGCCGCCCGCAGGGTCATGGGGGTCTGGCTGGATTTGCAACGCCGCCCCTTGCAGGAGGCAAAGCGCTGCCTCGCCGCCCTGGACGGGGCCGCCGCCCAGGCGGGGCTGGAGCTGTGGGTGCCGGAGTGGTGCGCCGAAGCGGCGCCCCACGGCAACGTGCTGATTTCCTCCGCCCTGTCCGGCGGGTCGCTGAAGGCGCGGCTGGAGGACGCCGTCACAGCCTACGGCCTGCCCCGGGTGACGCTAGCCGTGGAGCCTATGGCGGAGGACTTCACCCTCCCCGCCGCCGACGGCCAGGGCCGCCCCCTGGCCCAGGAGGAGCTGCAAACCCTGCTGCGCAACCGGCGGCCCAACGTGTTCTATTCCGGGGAGCTTTGCGCCCACTACTTCACCTTTTTGCAGCAGGGGATGCCCCACTTCATCCTGTTCGACAACGCGGGCAGCGTCCGGGAGAAGCTGGCCCTGGCCCGGCAGCTCTCCCTGCGCTTCGCCGTCGTCCCCTGGGAGTACGCCCCCTGACAGAAAGAACCCCCTGAGCCCAGGCTCAGGGGGTTCCGGACGCTTCGGATAAAATCAATAATATCTCTTACGATTCTTCCGGGCAGCCTCAGACTTCTTGCGACGCTTTACGCTGGGGCTTTCATAATGCTCACGCTTACGAACCTCTGCAAGCACACCGGATTTTGCGCAGCTGCGCTTGAAGCGCTTCAAAGCGTTGTCCAAAGACTCACCGTCTCTCACTCGGACCTCTGACATTCTATTTTCCCTCCCTCCGAATATGCCCAGGGAGTAATAAACAAGGGCACAGCAGGCCACTGGATACGGCCTCGTTATAGGTCATTATATGCCTTCCGCAACCCTTTGTCAAGCTGTAATTGTCTATTTTTTCAGAAATATACCTATAAGTTTCCCCCAAAATTTGACAGGATTGGAAAACTCACGTCTGGAGCAGCGAGTCCGCCGTCCGGTATTGCAGCGCCTCCGCCAGGTGGAGCATCCCGATGCGCTCCTCCCCTGCCAGGTCGGCAATGGTGCGGGCCACCCGCAGCAGCCGGTCATAGCTCCGGGCGGTCAGATGGTACGTCTCAAAGGCTCCACGCACCAGCTCCAGGCTGTCCTCATCCAGCTGGCAGTACTGCCGCAGCTCCGTGGTGGTCATGTCGGCGTTGCAGGTCAGGCCGGTGCCCTGGAACCGGGCCTGCTGAACGGCTCTGGCCCGGTTCACCCGCTGGCGGATGTCGGCGGAGGATTCCGACGGCCTGGTCTGGGCCAGGTCCTCAAAGGGCAGGTCGTGGACGTATACCTTTAAATCAATGCGGTCCAGCAGCGGGCCGGACAGCCGCTTCAAATACCGCTGCCGCTCTACCGGAGCGCAGGTGCAGCGGCGGGTGGGATGGCCGTACCAGCCGCACTTGCAGGGGTTCATGGCGCACACCAGCATGAAGCGGCTGGGGAAGCTCATGGTGCCGGACACTCTGGAGATTTGCACCTTCCCGTCCTCCAATGGCTGGCGCAACACCTCCAGGGCGGCCTGGGAAAATTCCGGCGCTTCGTCCAGGAACAGTACCCCGTTGTGGGCCAGGCTGACCTCTCCGGGCCGGGGGAAGCTGCCGCCGCCTGCCAGCGCCGCCGTGGAGACGGTGTGGTGAGGGGAGCGGAAGGGGCGGG
>JAJBUK010000006.1 GCA_020860385.1 Clostridiales bacterium | reverse complement strand
AAGGGGAGGTGCCTCCGAAGGAGGCGGAGGGGTTTGCAGCCGCCCCTACAAAAAAGTAAAGATTAAGACTTCACGCTTCAGTAAGGGCGCACAGCGTGCGCCGACCCTTTTCTCTCTAAACAAGGATGGAAGAAGAAAATGGGCTTTGCCCAACTAAGTTTGGTTTTGCCTAGACATGGTTCTTCACAGAGGGTTGGCCCGGCCTACGCTGTCAAACGGCATTTCCGCCGCGCTTCCCGCCCTTGCCAGGGAACAGGGCAGCCGGTACGACCTCATACATCCGCTTCTTCCTCTTTCGTAAAGTCGGCAAAGGAGGAATAACGCTTGTACTTTTCCGGGTGCTGTGCCATTTCATCGCGTTCCTTGATAGCGGCAATCGTGTCTGTGTTCGGATTTTCCTGCTGAGCCGCAAGAGACACTGCGGTTTCCCGCTTTTCTTCCCCCTCCTCCATCACGGATTCTATGAGCATCGCATCCCCGAAGGAGAAGAACCGATACCGCTCCCGCACCGCCTCCTCATAGGCGTGCAGCACGTTCTCCCGCCCGGCCAGGGCGGACACCAGCATGATGAGGGTGGACTCCGGCAGGTGGAAGTTGGTCACCAGGGCGTCCAGGCACTTGAATTTGTAGCCCGGATAGATGAAGATGTTCGTCCACCCGGCGCTGGGGTCTATGGTGCCGTCCTCATTGGCGAAGGACTCCACCGTGCGGCAGGAGGTGGTGCCGATGCAAATCACCCGGCCGCCACTTCGCTTTGTCTCGGTGATGATGCGGGCGGCCTCCTCCCCCACCATACAGTATTCGGAGTGCATCTCATGTTCCTCCAGTTCCTCCGCCTTCACCGGACGGAAGGTGCCCAGCCCCACATGGAGGGTGACATAGGCCAGGCGCACCCCCATGGTCTGGATCTCCTCCAGCAGCTGGGGGGTGAAGTGCAGCCCCGCCGTGGGGGCGGCGGCGGAGCCCACCACCTTGGAATAGACGGTTTGATACCGCTCCTGATCCTGGAGCTCCTCCTTGATGTAGGGGGGCAGGGGCATCCGGCCCAGATGCTCCAGCACCTCCAGGAAGATGCCCTCATAGGTAAAATGCACCAGCCGGTTGCCACCGGGCAGCACGTCCCGAATCTCCGCCGTCAATTCTCCGTTGCCGAAGGTGACCTTGGCCCCCACCCGCAGCTTCTTGCCGGGGCGCACCAGGCACTCCCAGTCGTTGCCGCCCCGGTCGATGAGCAGCAGCACCTCGGACACGCCTCCCGTCTCCCGGCGGCCGATGAGCCGGGCGGGCAGCACCCGGGAGTCGTTCAGCACCAGGCAGTCCCCGGGGCGGAGGAACTGGGGCAGCTCGTAAAAATGCCGGTGCTGAATGGCTCCGGTGTCCTTATCCAGCACCATCAGCCGGGAGCCGTCCCGCCGCTCCAGCGGCGTCTGGGCAATCAGCTCCTCCGGCAGGTCGTAGTAAAAATCGCTTGTTTTCATACCATGCTCATTCCTTTGGATTTAGTCCGGTTTCCCCAGAGAAGTTCGGTCAAATTGCCGAACCGGTGGGAAACTCTCTTTTTTGATTTATAAATTCTTCTCCTTCCCCGGCATTGACAGGGGCGGATAACTATGCTAAACTATACTTAGTCTATGCAGAGTAGAGGCGCGGTCAACATCAGTATCCGCGGCAGAGGGCTTCGGAGGCCCGCTTGATGCCGCGCAGAAAGGGGAGGCCGCCGAAGGGGCGGCACGCCGAGCGCCGCACCCTGGGGGTCAGGTCAACAGCCTGGCAACTGTCATCCCCGGTGCGGGGATGGGGAGCTGTCTGCTTTTTGTTCCTATACGGTCTGCCCGTCAGACATTATAGTACAGAATCAGTCAGTTTTGCAACTACTGATTCCTTTTTTTATCCCCAAATCCCAAGCCTTGGCATAGAAATAATCAGGAAGCCTTTTTGGAGGAATGTAACATGGAAAAGTTTCACGTTGGCGTTGTAGGCTGCACCGGCATGGTGGGTCAGCGCTTTGTCACGCTGCTGGAGAACCACCCCTGGTTCCAGCTGACTGCTATCGCCGCCTCTGGCCGCAGCGCCGGTAAAACATATGAGGAAGCCGTGGCAGGCCGTTGGAAGATGTCCACCCCCATCCCGGACTCCGTCAAGGATATGACGGTGCTGGACATTGAGCAGGATTTGGACACCTTCGTCTCCCAAATCGACTTCACCTTCTGCGCCGTCAACATGAAGAAGGACGAAATCAAGGCGCTGGAGGAGAAAATCGCGAAGCTGGAGTGCCCTGTGGTGTCCAACAACTCCGCCCACCGCTTCACCCCCGACGTGCCCATGGTGGTGCCGGAAATCAACCCCGACCACATCAAGGTCATTGACGCCCAGCGTCAGCGGCTGGGGACGAAGGTGGGCTTCATCGCTGTGAAGTCCAACTGCTCCCTGCAATCCTACGTCCCCGCCCTGCACCCCCTGCGGGAGAAGTACGGGCTGGAAAAGGTGCTGGTCACCACCTACCAGGCCATCTCCGGCGCGGGCAAGAACTTTGAGACCTGGCCGGAGATGATCGACAACGTCATCCCCTACATCGGCGGCGAGGAGGAGAAGAGCGAGCAGGAGCCGCTGAAGATGTGGGGCGACCTGGTGGACGGCGTCATCGTCCCCACCAACACCCCCAGCATCACCTCCCAGTGCCTCCGAGTGCCGGTGACGGACGGCCACATGGCCGCCGTGTTCATGACCTTCCCAGCGGGGAGGAAGCCCTCCATCGAGGCCATCAAGGCGGATTGGGCCAGCTACCAGGGCCGCGCCCAGGAACTGAACCTCCCCTCCGCCCCGAAGCAGTTCCTCCACTACTTTGAGGACCCCAACTATCCCCAGACCCGGCTCCAGCGGGACCTGGAGGGCGGCATGGCCATCTCCTTGGGCCGCCTGCGGGAGGACACCCAGTATGACTACAAGTTTGTCGGCCTGAGCCACAACACCCTGCGGGGCGCGGCAGGCGGCGGCGTGCTGCTGGCCGAGCTGCTGGCCGCAGAGGGATATATTCCTCACAAGGTGAAGTAAGGCGGGTTTCCCTGCCCTTGGCCGCCTATCCCTTCCGGCCATAGCCAGCGGTACCCCTGTTCCGGTAGGGACGAACAGCGTTCGCCCGGCTACGGTGGCCTCCTTCGGTAACGTATGGACGTTTCCAACGGCGTAACCTCTCAGTCAGTTTCGCTGACAGCTCCGCCGTCAAGCGGCATTTCCGCTGCGCTCCCTCCCCTTTCAGGGGAGCCAATGGCGTGGCAATTACAACAACTTCCTGCCTCCCCTGAAAGGGGAGGTGCCTCCGTAAGGAGGCGGAGGGGTTTGCAACGGGTTCGTCCTTGGATAAGAACAGCTAAAGGCGGAACCGTCAGCCGGGCGCACACTGTGCGCCCCTACTGGAACAGAGGAACGGACGGTCAGGCGGCTCGCCTCTAACCCCAAAATAGCCAACAGCCACCAACTCCGCCCCACTGGGGCGACCAGCCCACCCGGGCGCATTGTATGAGAAAGGTTCTGATGCTATGAAAACTCCCATTTTCACCGGCGCTTGCGTCGCCATCGTCACCCCGTTCACAGCCACCGGCGTGGACTACCCCAAGCTGGCGGAGCTGATTGAATGGCAAATCGCCGCCGGTACCGACTGCATCTGCATCTGCGGCACCACCGGCGAGGGCTCCACTATGACCATGGAGGAGCATAAGGAGGCCATCCGCTTCTGCTGCGAGACGGTGAACCACCGCTGCAAGGTGCTGGCCGGTACGGGCTCCAACTGCACCGCCACCGCCCTGGAGCTGAGCCTGTACGCGGAATCCTGCGGGGCGGACGGCCTGCTCATCGTCACCCCCTATTATAACAAGACCACCCAGAAGGGCCTGGTGGAGCATTACACCTACCTGGCCGACCGGGTACACACCCCCATCATCTGCTACAACGTCCCCAGCCGCACCGGCCTGAGCTTCACCGCCGAGACCTACGCCGCCCTGTCCAAGCACCCCATGATAAACGGCGTGAAGGAGGCCTCCGGCAACTTCGACCTGATTGCCCACACCCGGATGCTGTGCGGAGACGAGTTCAACATCTGGTCCGGTGAGGACGGTCAGGTGGTTCCCCTGATGGCCTTAGGCGGCAAGGGGGTCATCTCAGTGGTGTCCAACGTGGTGCCGGAGCTGATGGTACGGCTCAGCCACCTGTGCCTGGAGGGGAACTACGCCGAGGCCGCCCTGGTGCAGACCCAGGAGGTCGTCCCCCTGTCCGACGCACTGTTTATGGAGACGAACCCCATCCCCGTCAAGACCGCCCTGAACATGATGGGCAAGGACGTGGGCATCCTGCGGATGCCGCTTTGCGCCATGACCGAAGAACATACCGAAAAGCTGCGGGCAGCCCTGGTCAAGGCCGGTCTGCTGGACGCTTAAAGAGGGAGGGTACGAAAGATGCTTCAAATCGTCATCTCCGGCTGCAACGGCAAGATGGGCCAGGTGGTGGAGCAGATTTGCGCCGCCGACCCGGAGCTCTCTGTAGCGGCTGGCTTCGATGTGAACCCCGCCAGCCGGGCCTATCCGGTGTACGCTGTCCCATCCAACTACAGCGGCCCGGCGGACTGCGTCATTGACTTCTCCTCCCCCAAGGCGCTGGACGGCCTGCTGGCCTACTGCCTGGACCGGAAGGTGCCTGTGGTGCTGGCCACCACCGGCTACTCTGACGAGCAGCTGGCCCAAATCGACGAGG
>JAJBUK010000135.1 GCA_020860385.1 Clostridiales bacterium | reverse complement strand
GTATTCCTATGAAGCGGTCAGGTTCAAATAGTTGAAATTAACCTTGACAAATCGCGTCTCTTAACGCCGCAAACTCGCTCCGCCGAGAAATGGGGCCCGCCGGGAGGGCGAGCCGTGGTTCATCAAAAGAACCATATCTAAGGAGAACCAGCTCCGCCCAGAGGGCAAGAACGTTGTTCCTTCATCCTTCCTCATCTAAGGAACGCCCCGCTGGCAACCCCTCCAACACTCCGCGCCCCCTGTCACCTTTCAGTTGACAGAATTTCTTTCCCGTGCTACTATTTTATCGAATACTGGAAGTTCGTGCATTCTGCGCTTCCAATCGGAGGTTTTTTTATGGACTATCAAGCCTTGGCCGACCTGCTGTTCCCCGGCGTGACGGAGCGGCGGGAGGAGGTAGAGGCCCGCTTCCCCCGGCGCGTGCTGCCGGAGGGGGCCTGCGTCACCCGCATTGGCCCCAGCCCCACGGGGTTCGTTCACCTGGGCAACCTGTACAACGCCATCATCGGGGAGCGGCTGGCCCACCAGTCCGGCGGCGTGTTCTACCTGCGGGTGGAGGACACCGACCAGAAGCGGGAGGTGCCCGGCGCGGTGGAGACGGTGCTGGACGCCATGGCCTACTTCGGCGTCCGCTTTGACGAGGGGGCCACGGTGGACGGCGACAGCGGCGCTTACGGTCCCTACCGCCAGCGCCAACGGAAGGACATCTACCACGTCTTTGCCAAGTGGCTGGTGGAGCAGGGCAAAGCCTACCCCTGCTTCTGTACCGCCGAGGAACTGGACGCCGTCCGGGCCCAGCAGACCGCCGCCAAGGAGACCACCGGCTATTATGGCAAATACGCCGTCTGCCGGGATTTGCCCCTGGAGACGGTGCGGGCCAACCTGGCTGCGGGCAAGCCTTGGGTGCTGCGCTACCGGGGGGAGACCACCGACGAGCGCATCTGTGTAGAGGACGCCATCCGGGGCAGGCTGGAAATGCCCCGGAACAGCATGGACTTCGTGCTGCTGAAAAGCGACGGCATCCCCACCTATCACTTCGCCCATGTGGTGGACGACCATCTGATGCAGTCCACCTATATCATCCGGGGGGAGGAGTGGATCGCCTCCCTGCCCATGCACATCGAGCTGTTCCGGGCCCTGGGCTGGCCGGAGCCGATTTACTGCCACACCGCTACCCTGATGAAGATGGATGGGGCCTCCAAGCGGAAGCTGTCCAAGCGGAAGCTGTCCAAGCGGAAGGACCCGGAGCTGGCCCTCAGCTACTACCAGCAGGAGGGCATCTGCCAGGACGCCGTGTGGGAGTTCCTGCTGACCCTGCTGAACTCCAACTTTGAGGAGTGGCGCATCGCGAACCCCCAGGCGGACTATCACGACTTCCCCTTCACCCTGGAGAAGATGGCCAGCTCCGGCGCCCTGGTGGATTTGGAGAAGCTGGAGAACATCTCCAAGGAGGTCATCTGCCGGATGAGCGCCGGGCAGGTCTACGACAAGTGGCTGGCCTGGTGCAGGCTGTATCAGCCCCAGTTTGCCGCGCTGCTGGAGAGGTACCCCGACAAGACCCTGGCTGCCCTGAACGTGGGCAAGGGGGGCGCGAAGCCCCGGAAAGACCTGACCGGCTGGAAGCAGGCCTGCGACTTCATGCGTTTCTACTACGACGAGACCTTTACCGCGGAGGAGGAGATGCCCGCCCAGGTGGACGAGGCCACCCGGAAAGCCTTCTTCGCCGGATACCTGGAGCGGTACGACCACGCCGCCGACTCCGCCGCCTGGTTCGCCATGGTGAAGGAGCTGACCGGGGAACTGGGCTTCGCCGTGAAGCCCAAGGACTACAAGAAGCACCCGGAGGACTACAAGGGCAGCATCGTCCACACCACCAATATGCTCCGCATCGCCCTCACCGGCCACGCCAACGCTCCTGACATCTGGGAAGTCAGCCATGTGCTGGGGGAGGAGACGGTACGCGCCCGGCTGGAGCGGTACCTGTAAGGGAAATGGCATCAATTCAGGAGGATTGCTCTCTTTAGATAAGGATTGAGAAAGGAAATAGGTTTTGCCCTCCCAGGGGCTGGTTCCTCCTTAGATAAGGATTGAGAAAGGAAAAACGTTGTTTCCCTCCGGGCAAGCCGTTGCTCCTTTCAAGAACCATATCTAAGGAGAACCGGCCCCGCCGGGAGGGCAAAATGTTGTTCCGCTATCTACCCTTATCTAAGAAGAAACCCCTCCGCCTCCGACCGAGGCACCTCCCTCCCCTTTCAGGGGCGGCAGGAGTGGCAAAGGCAGAGGGAACTCGCCCGGAAAGCAAACCCCCACCCCTTCCGCAAATCTTCCCCAGGGAGAAACTGGCTGGAATCGAAAACCACAGGCTGTGCTTTCTTTTTCATAAAAAACCATTCAGCACTCCCTTAACGTAATTGTAACATTTTTATGAACCCTATTGCATTTTTGACCGGTTTGGGGTAAACTACTATTGGCACTCAGGAAAGGCGAGTGCCAATTCTTCCGCAGTCGAAGGGCTGCCCCGAAACCAGTCAATTCTATTTTTATAAAGAAGGGTCTTTACCATGGAAAAAAAGGAATTCAAAGCGGAATCGAAACGGCTGCTGGACCTGATGATCAACAGCATCTACACCCACAAAGAGATTTTCCTCCGGGAAATCATCTCCAACGCCTCGGACGCCATTGACAAGCTGGCCTACAAGTCCCTGACCGACGACAGCGTGGGCATGAGCCGCAGCGACTTCAAAATCCGCATCACCATCGACAAGGACGCCCGCACCCTCACCGTCTCCGACAACGGCATCGGCATGAACGCCGCCGAGTTGGAGGAGCATCTGGGCACCATCGCCAACTCCGGCTCCTTCCAGTTCAAGCACGACATGGCCGAGGCGGAGAATATCAGCGAGAACGACGTGGACATCATCGGCCAGTTCGGCGTAGGCTTCTACTCCGCCTTCATGGTGGCCGATGAAATCACCGTGGTCTCCCGCCCCTATGGCAGCGAGGAAGCCTTCCAGTGGACCTCCAACGGCGCGGAGGGCTATGAAATCGGCGAAGGCCAGCGAGACGGCGTAGGCACCGATGTTATCATGCACATCAAGCCCGACACCGAGGAGGAGAAGTACGGCGACTATCTGGAGCAGTACCGCATCCAGAGCCTCATCAAGAAGTATTCCGACTATATCCACTATCCCATTGAGATGATGATGACCCACTCCCGTCAGAAGGAGCTGCCGGAGGACGCCCCGGAGGACGCCAAGCCGGAGTGGGAGGATTACGAGGAGCTGGAGACCCTGAACTCCATGGTGCCCATCTGGCAGCGCAATCAGGAGGACGTGAAGCAGGAGGAGTACGACAGCTTCTATTCCGACAAGTTTAACGACTACTCCAAGCCCCTCTCCACCCTACGGGTCAGCGTAGACGGCAACGTCAGCTACACCGCCCTGCTGTTCATCCCCGGCCAGGTTCCCATGGACTTCTACACCCGGGACTTTGAGAAGGGCCTCCAGCTCTACTCCTCCGGCGTGCTGATTATGGACAAGTGCGCCGACCTGCTGCCGGAGCATTTCCGCTTTGTCAAGGGCGTGGTGGACACCCCGGACGTCAGCCTGAACCTGAGCCGTGAGATGCTCCAGCACGACCGCCAGCTGAAAGTGATTGCCCGGAACCTGGAGAAGAAAATCAAGGCCGAGCTGGAGAAGATGCTGAAAGACCGCCGGGAGGACTACGAGAAGTTCTGGACGGCCTTCGGCCCCCAAATCAAGTACGGCGTGTATTCCGACTACGGCGCTCACAAAGAGATGCTGCAAGACCTGCTGATTTTCGCCTCCTCCGCCAATGAGAAGGGTACCACCCTGGCGGAGTACAAGGAGCGGATGCCGGAGGAGCAGGAGTTCATCTACTACGCCGTGGGCTCCGACGCGGTGCAGCTGGGCAAGATGCCCCAGGCCGAGCGTATCCTGGACAAGGGCTATGAGATCCTCTACCTGACCGACGACGTGGACGAGTTCACCGTCCAGGCCCTGGAGGAGTACGACGGCAAGAAGCTCAAGAGCATCAACGACGAGGACGCCCTCCCCGCCACTGAGGAGGAGAAGAAGGCCGCCGAGGAGAAGGCGGAGGAGTCCAAGGACGTGATGGAGTTCCTGAAAAACACCCTGGGCGACAAAATCAAGGAGGCCCGTGTGTCCAAGATTTTGAAGTCCCACGCCGTCTGCATGACCTCCGACGGCCCCATCACCCTGGAGATGGAGAAGAGCCTGAAGGCCCACAACCAGGACATGATGGGCTTCAAGGCAGAGCGTGTGCTGGAGGTGAACCCCGACGCGCCGGTGTTCCAGGCGCTGAAGGACGCCATCGCCAATGACGAGGAGAAGGCCAAAAAGTACGCCGAGCTGCTGTACGACCAGGCTCTGCTCATCGCGGAGCTGCCCCTGGAGGACCCCGCCGGGTACAGCGATTTGGTGTGCAGCCTGATGGTGTAAGTCGGAAACAGATTATTTCGTTGCAGTATCGCGCCCCGAAGCGTAAAACGCTTCGGGGCGCTTTTGTGCTGGCCGCTGCACTTCTCCTTTTCAGGTAATGCCATCAACTTAAGGGCATTGTATTCCTTAGACAAGGGCTGATGAAGGAAATGGGTTTTGCCCTTGCCAGGGCGGGGCCTGACAGTCGCGTTATCACTTTTAACATATCCTCCTCGGTCAGTGAGCCTTGCCAGCATAGCTGGCTGCGGTTTTCGGCTAAAAATATGCCGCTGGCATATTTTCTTGATGTATTGTATGAAGGGTACTTTTCAACAGGCCCGATACTACATCATGACTGAGGCTCGTTTGTGACGGAATGGACAGCAGTTATGAAGATTGG
>JAJBUK010000123.1 GCA_020860385.1 Clostridiales bacterium | reverse complement strand
ATTGCTTTGGATGTCAGGCCGATGGAGATGTCATTGACTTCACGGCGAAGCTGTTCGATATGAACAACAAGGGTGCCGCCGTCAAGCTGGCCGCTGACTTCGGCATCCCCTACGACGTGAACGGACGCCAAACTGCATGGGGCAGAGCCGCCCTTGTCAGGCCAAGGCTGTCCCCAGCACAGCAGGCCCGGCAGGACGAGGACAGATGCTTCCGGGCCTACTGTGATTATCTTCATCTGTTGGAGGACTGGAAAACGGAGCACCGCCCCCGCACGCCGGAGGAAGAACCGGACAAGTGCTTTGTCGAAGCCTGTCAGAGATTGGATTACATCCGATATGTGCTGGATGACATCCTGCTCACCGGCACAGCGCACGAACGCATCGAATTTGTTGAAACGCACCGAGAGGAGGTCAAGCGAATTGAACAGAGAATTGCAGAATCAGCAACCCACGGCATCACCGCCTGCACTGGAGACGGTGACCATGACGGAGTTGTTCGACACGGCGTTCCCACCCAGGGAGCCGGTGATCGACGGACTACTTTACAGCGGAACTTACCTGTTTGTCGGAGCGCCGAAGATAGGTAAGTCTTTTTTAATGGCGCAACTCGCCTTTCATGTGGCAACGGGATTACCGCTGTGGAATTATCGTGTCAGGAAGGGAGCTGTCCTGTACCTGGCGCTGGAGGACAACTACGCCCGGCTGCAAAGCCGTCTGTCCAAGATGTTTGATGTGGAGAGCGCCGACGATCTCTACCTCTCCATCCGGGCTGAGACGCTGAACAGCGGTCTGGGACAGCAGATCGAGGTCTTCACCCGGCAGCACCCGGATACCCGGCTCATCATCGTGGACACCCTGCAAAAAATTCGGGAGGCAACCAGTGAATCCTATAGCTACGCCCTGGATTATGCCATCGTGTCCAGCCTGAAGGAGTTCAGTGACCGGCTCAACATCTGTTTCATGGTCGTTCACCACACCCGGAAGATGGAGTCAGGAGATTCCTTCGATATGATCTCCGGCACCAACGGTCTGCTGGGGGCCGCAGACGGGGCCTTTGTCCTGCAAAAGAAAAAGCGCACCGACAACACAGCGACAATGGCGGTGGTGGGCAGAGATCAGGAGGACTTGGAGTTGTCCCTCTGCTTCGACCGGGAGCGTTGCCTCTGGGAGTTGGTCAGGCAGGAGACGGAGCCGACCAAAGAACCGGCGGACGAAGTGGTGGTGAAGGTCGCAGCCTTCATGGAGGAACGGGACTGGTGGGGTGGCACTGCCACGGAACTGCTGGAACAGATACCGGAGCTGAAAGTCAAACCCAACGCCCTCACACGGCGGCTGAACGTAAAGGTGTCTGAACTCTATAACGATTATGGCATCATCTACCGGCAGCGGCCTCGCACCGGCTCTGAGCGGGGCTTCACCCTACTCCACAAATTTATTGACCCGGATGACAGGCCAGAGGAATGACGATGTTTCCGGGAATCCACGGTATGTAAATTTATCGTCATGATCGTCACATCGTCATGCGAAAGCAAAATGCACTTGAATCACAAGCCCGGTATGGCCTTGTGCCAGCGCCGGGCTTTCCTTTTATTCTAAAATCAGGAGGTGTCGTATATGGGATATGCCCGAAAAGATGTAGAGAGAACAAAGTTGGCTTCCAAGAAGTTTGTGCGCTATCAGGAAGGAGCGGAGCGGTACAGCCTTGGTCTTACCAAGTTTCAGGAATTGGCAAAGGAGGCGAAAGCGGTCTATAAGATCGACAAGGTGGCCCTTGTGAACTGTGAGATTTTCGAGCGGTATCTGGAGACGTTTCGTATTGCCTGAGTGCCGCTGAATTTTTCGTAATTTCTCACGAAGGGCCCGATACAGAGTTGACTTATTGTCATACAGGAAGTATAATGTGGATGCGGAGGTGTAAGAGCAGCTATGACGAAGATGGGAAGGCCAAAGTCCGAAAACTCCAAAAAGAAAGTGCTGAGTGTCCGGGTGGAGGATTCCATGTATCAGCGTATCTGCGATTATGCCGCACAGCATCAACTGACTGTGACAGAAGTTGTCTTGCTTGGGCTGGAAAAGGTTTTGTCCAAACCCGAGTAGTATCGAGCCCTTCTTCCCATTTGAAGGAGGCAAGATATGGCTAAGACAAGAAAAGATCTGCGGGGCAGAGTCCTGCGGAAGGGAGAGATGCAGAGAAGCTCTGACAAGCGGTATGCGTACTGCTACACAGACCCGCTTGGTCGGCGCAAGTATATCTACGCAAATGACCTTGTAACATTGCGGGAGCGGGAAGCGCAGCTTATGAAAAATCAGATGGACGGTCTGGACATCTATGTTGCCGGGAAAGCTACGGTGAATTTCGTGTTTGACCGGTATATGAGTCTGAAAACCAATCTCCGGCAGACCACCAGAAGCAATTATCTCTATCTGTATGACCGCTTCATCCGTGACACCTTTGGGAATAAACGGATCGCTGACATCAAGTATTCCGACGTGCTTCAGTTTTACAACTACCTGCTGGAAAAGCAGGGCATCCAGATCAATACGCTGGAGAGCATTCACACGCTGCTGCACCCGACGTTTCAGTTGGCAGTTCGGGATGAGATCATCCGGAACAACCCAACGGACGGCGTGATGGGCGAGGTGAAGAAATCCTCTGGTGAAACGACAGGTGTCCGATACGCCCTGACGGTCGCCCAGCAGCGGGCGTTTATGGAGCATATTGCGAATCACCCGGTCTATTACCACTGGTGGCCGCTGTTCACGATTTTGCTGGGTACCGGCTGTCGTATCGGAGAGGCTTTGGGGTTGCGCTGGGATGATTTGGACTATGACAGGCGGATTATCAGCATCAACCACAGCCTGGTCTACTATCCGGTGGGCGAGAACCGCACCTCGGTCATGCACATCTCGAAGCCAAAGACGAAGGCCGGGGAGCGTACCATTCCCATGCTGGATTCCGTGAAGGACGCTTTTGAGATGCTGTACGAGGAGCAGAAGGAAACCGGCTGGAATGACGTGGAGATTGATGGAATGCACGGTTTTATCTTCTTCAACCGGTTTGGAAACGTCCCCAATCCCCAGTCCGTCAACCGGGCAATCAAACGTATCATCGCAGATTATAATGCCGGTGAGGAGATTGCCGCAAAGAAGGAACACAGGGAGGCGGTACTGCTGCCCAACTTCTCGGCGCACCATCTGCGGCACACATTTTGTACAAGGCTTTGCGAGAAAGAGACCAACCTGAAGGTCATCCAGTCCGTCATGGGGCATAAGGACATCCAGACTACAATGGACATCTACGCCGAGGCGACGGAGGAGAAGAAACAGGAATCATTTGAACGATTGGCTGCAACATTGGACGTGTTTTAAGAAGGGCTCGTGGAGCCGCTTCGTCTGACAGCAAAATTCTTCAAAGGACAGCAAATTGACAGCAAATATGCGAGCATGACGGGGTATGACAAAGCATGATGAATGGCCGGTTTCGGGTAAAAAACAGGGTTGTGAAGCACCACGAAGCATGACGAAGGCATCTCAAAAGTTATCCCGACGATGAAGCCGGTAGAATAATAAAACGTTGATATATCAACAAAAAACAAAGCTTTCTACCTTGCCCAAAACAGAAAATAACCCAAATTTAACCCATTTCAAGAGAAAAAATCAGAAAAGAGAAGCACCGAACGGCGGACATGAAAACCGCCGCTCGGTGCTTTTTTCAATAATCGAACGTGTCACCGTCGCTTTATCCTAAGAGCCTTTCAAGAGCTAATTTTGCCTTTTCCGCAGAGGCTTGAGCAAATAGAGACATTGGAACGCCGTCAACGTCATAAGTTCCCTTTCTATAATACCAGGCGTTACCAGAAGCGGCTCAAATGCATGACTCCTATGGAGTTCCATGTGGCTGCCACATAAAAAGACGGCCTCTGCCCAGGGGCAAAGGCCATCTTCATGGAAAGACTTTTTATTTTTTCACTGTCTACTTGACAGGGGGCACTTCACATCCCCGATGGGCGGTTTTCATTCTCTCGATTGGGTAAGGAACTGCGGCCGCTGCACAGCGGCGGGCGGCGTAAAACGGATGCCGTACACCCGGCCCAGGCGGCAGCGCCGGTTTATTCTGTCCGCAGCGCGGTCACCGGGTCCTTCTTGGCTGCCTGCCGGGAGGGGATCAGCCCGCCTATCAGGGTCAGCACCATGCTCAGCGCCACCAGTATGGCGGCGTTGGATACCACCAGGACAGCGTTGATGTCTGTAGACCCAGCCACCGAATGCACCACGGCGTTGATTGGAATCAACAGCAACTCCGCCAGGCCCACGCCCAGCAGTCCGGAGCAGAGGCCGATGATCAGCGTCTCCGCGTTGAAGATTTGGGAGATGTTCCCCTTGGACGCGCCGATGGCCCGCAGGATGCCGATTTCTCTGGTGCGCTCCAGCACGGAAATATAGGTGATAACACCGATCATAATGGAGGACACGATAAGGGAGATGGACACAAAGGCAATCAGCACATAGGAGATAACGTCCATAATGGTGGTGACGGAGGACATCATAGTACCCACGGTATCCGTGTAAGTGATCACATCGTCCTCATCGCCCGCTGCCCGCTTCAGCTCATTGTAGTTGTCCAGAATAGCCAGGACCTCGTCCTTGCTGTCAAAGTCCTTGGGGTAGAGGTCGATCTCATCGAGACCATTCTCGTCCAAATAGCCCAGGCTCTCCAGAGTGCTCTCATAAGAGTTCGAACCGGAGGAACTCATGGAGGTCATGATCTCCATCAGCTCATCGCTGTCCAGGTTGAACTCAAAGGCGTCCGCAAAGGTGTCCTCATCGATTTCCAGGGCATCCGCCATGCTGTCCTCCAGCTCTTCCATCATGTCGTTCATGGCTGTCTCCATGCTGTCAGACAGCTGCGTTACCACCTCATCCATGACACCTTCCATCGCCTCAGAGAGGGCGTCGGTGATTTGGCTTTCCAGTTCCGCCATCTGGCTCTCCATGGCGGAGGCGATTTGCTCCTGTATGGCGGCCATCTGACTTTCCATGGCGGCGGCGATTTGATCCTCCAGCCCCGCCATCTGGCTCTCCATTGCCTCGGTGATGGCCTCAGTGAGCGCCTCAGTATAGGCGGACATGACCGACTGAGTGTAGCTCTGGACGATGGCGGTCATCTGCTCCTCCATGCCGGACAGGTCCAGCATGCTCATCAGCCCAGCGGTCATCAGCGCCGTAGCCTCGTCCGAAGACAGGTATTCTGAGAAGCCGTCGCTGACGCTGGAAAGGGTGGTCAGCCCGTTCTCCTCCGCATAGCTCTCATAGCCATCGGCCAGGGCGGAGGCAATCTCCTCCATCTGCGCGTCGGTGATGGTGATGTTGCTGCTGACGGTGATATTTGCTTCTGCCCATTCATCAAAAATGTCCTGGGCCCGGCCGGTGTTCAGGTAGTCGGAGGTGGAGACAGCGGTGGAGCCGTCCGCCGTCTGCTCAGCCACATACTTTTCGTAATCATCCAGAATGTCGGTGAGCATATCCTCCAGGCCGTCGGAGGAGATGGAGACATCTCCGTTTTCCTCCATAATCTCAACGAGCAGATTGGAGAGGGTGCTCCTGGCCTCGTCGCTGGTCAGATAGGTGGAGAAGCCCTCCGTCAAATCAGAATAATCCGACAGACTGTTTGCCTCGGCATAGTCTGCATAGCCATCCAGGATGCTGGAGGCCAGCGCCGACACGGACTCGGCGGAGACGTTAATGGAGATGGCGCTCATCAGGCTGCTCATATCCAGGTTGCCCAGGTCGGAGAGGTCTACGCTGGAAAGGTCAATGCTGCTCAGGTCGATGCTGCTCATATCCAGGTCGAAGTCCAAATCCATCCCGGACAAATCCAGGTCGCTCATGTCGATGCTGGAGAGATCCATACTGGACAGATCCAGCTCAAGGTCCAGATCCATGTCGCTGAAATCCATTGTCTCAGACAAATCCAGAGAGTCCATGTCCAGGTCGAAGGCGTCGGACAAGTCCAGGGAATCGGTCAGGCTGCTGAGGTCAAAGGCATCCTGGAGGGCGTCGGTGTCGATATCAAACAGGGTCTCCAGGTCAAAATCGCTGTCGCTGTCCTCCCCGAAGGGCTCGCCGGTCAGCACGTTGGTGTCCGGGTCGGCCATCTGAGCCTGGACGATCTCGCTGTCCTCCGCCAGCTCAGAGACGTGGGTTACCAGGGAGGGGAGGTAGTTGATACCGGAGGACAGAGCTGTGCTGACGGCGTCCTCTGCGGGCTGGACGATGCCCACGATGGTCAGGTCCTCCCCATTGGCCACCAGGTTCAGCATATAGTCGTCGTCGTCCGTTTTGTCCACCCACAACTCGTACTCGCTGTCGTACTGGTAGTAGTCTGCGGCGCTGACCAGCTTGAAGGTCAAGCCCAGTACCTCGTCATAGGAGAAGGAGTCATATTCCTCTGTAGTGGCAGCATCCTCTCCATTGACGAACTGATCCAGCAGATCCTCCAGAATGGAGTAATCCGCCAGGCCCATGGTGTACATCACGATGTCGCTGATGCTCCCGTTGGAGGAGAGTACCAGGACGCACTCGTCATAACTCTCCGGCCAGCGCCCCGCCTTGACCTCATACTGGTCAATATACAGGCTCTCGTTCTCCGGCATCTGATAGAACACATTTACGCCGGTCATGGAGGCCATCATGGTGCTGGACATAATGGTGGAACCCATCCCCATAAGCGAGGTGATGGTGGTATCCGGGTGTACCTGGCGATACTCGTCGTCATCATCCAGCAGATAAATCTGCGGCTCCACGCTATAGATGTATTCGATGGCCTTGACATAATCCCAGATGTCGCTCTCACCGCTCTCCAGGTATTCCTTCAGGGGGGGCAGGTTGTTGTTCCCCATAATGGAAACCGGGCTGGAAACCAGTTCGGTGACGGTAATGGTGTCCGAGTCGTTCTCTTCCGTAATACTGGAGGCGAGGCCGGTGCCGACCTCCATCATGGAAGAGAGGTCTATGGCGCTGGTCGTCACCTGAACGGGATATTCCGACAGCGTTTCCTCCTCAATAGAGCTGATATAGTTGTTAACGCCTGCCGAGATGGCCAAAATCAGAGCGATGCCGATGATGCCGATGGAGCCTGCGAAGGCGGTCAGCAGCGTCCGGGCCTTCTTTGTGCGCAGGTTGTTGAAGGACAGGGCCAGGGAGGTGAGGAAGGACATGGAGGATTTCCCCATGTTCTTATGCACCGGTGGCGGCAGCGCCGCGCCTCCGACGGTATAGGGGGCGGTGTCGCTCCGAATCTTCCCGTCTTGTAACCGGACGATACGAGTGGCGTACCGCTCCGCCAGTTCCGGGTTGTGGGTCACCATGACCACCAGCCGGTCCTTCGCCACCTCCTTCAGCAGCTCCATGACCTGAATACTGGTGTCCGTATCCAGTGCGCCGGTGGGTTCGTCCGCCAGCAGGATGTCGGGGTTGTTGATGAGGGCCCGGGCCAGGGCTACCCGCTGCATCTGGCCGCCGGACATCTGGTTGGGCTTTTTGTGGAGCTGGTCCCCCAGGCCCACCTTCTTCAGCGCGTCCACTGCCCGCTTCCTGCGCTCCGACTTGGAGACGCCGGAGATGGTCAGGGCCAGCTCCACGTTGGCCAGGATGGTCTGGTGGGGGATGAGGTTGTAACTCTGAAAGACGAAGCCGATGGTGTGATTCCGGTAGGAGTCCCAGTCCCGGTCGGTGTATTTTTTCGTGGAGATGCCGTTGATGATCAGGTCTCCGCTGTCATACCGGTCCAGGCCGCCGATGATGTTCAGCAACGTGGTCTTGCCCGACCCGCTGGGGCCCAGGATGGCAACAAATTCGTTGTCCCGTAAGTTTAAACTGACATCGTCCAAGGCGGTCTGAACCAGGTCTCCGGTTCGGTAGGTCTTGTGGATGCCCTGTAATTGCAGCATGGCAAATGCTCCTTTTCCATTTAATTCGCTTTATTTTATCCCGTCAGGATAAACTCTCGGACAAGAAAAAAAGAACAAAGTGTAAACAAAGCCCTCCTCTTTTTCCAATTTGTTTACCTCAGCGTGTTGTTTTCGTGATATACTATAAATATATTATACAACGCGCCGCCCGGACTGGCGGGGCGCAGGGAAGGGGCTGCACAGGATGTTTCGGATTCTGGTGGTGGAGGACAATGCGGATATGCGGGAACTGTTTTGCACCGTTCTGACGGAAAGCGGCTATCAGGCCATTCCCGCTGCCGACGGGGTGGAGGCGCTGGACGTGATGGAGCGGGAGTATATCGACCTGCTGATTGCGGACATCATGATGCCCCGCATGGATGGCTACGAGCTGACCCGCTCCCTGCGGGATGCGGGGTACAACCTGCCTATCCTGATGGTGACGGCGAAGGACCAGTTTGACGATATGCAGACGGGCTTCCGGGCGGGTACGGACGATTACATGGTGAAGCCCATCGACGTCCGGGAGCTGGTGCTGCGGGTGAAGGCCCTGCTGCGGCGGGCCAGAATCTCCAGCGAGAAGCGCATCGTCATGGGCAGCACCGTTCTGGATTACGATGCCCTGACCGTCACCCTGAACGGAAAGGAGACCACCCTCCCCCAGAAGGAGTTCTACCTGCTCTATAAGCTGCTGTCCTATCCTAACAAGATCTTCACCCGTCAGCAGCTGATGGACGAGATATGGGGGATGTTCTCTGAGACGGATGAACGCACCATCAACACCCATATCAACCGGCTGCGGGAGCGGTTTGCCGACTGCAAGGATTTTGAGATCGTGACCGTGCGCGGCCTGGGCTATAAGGCGGTGAAAACAAATGAAGAATGAACGGCCCCACTCCAGCCTGTGGTTCTGCCTGACCGGCTGCGTGTTTGGAACGGTCCTGACCGGTGCAACGATTATGCTGCTGATTTGGTACCTCCTGTACCACTTTCAGGTCATCGCGGTCAACCCCATCGAGCAGCACATCCCGTTTGTTATCATTCTGCCGGGCAGCGCTGCGGTGGGGAGCTGCATCACCTGCCTGGTGGGCAGGCTGGTCATCCGCCCGGTGCAGCGTATCAGCCGCGCCTTTCAGCAGTTGTCCCAGGGGGATTTCTCCGTGCGGGTCCCCACGGACAGCAGGGTGATCGAAATCCGGGAGATGTCGGAGCAGTTCAACGCCATGGTGTACGACCTGTCCCACATCGAGACGTTGCGCAGCGACTTTGTGGTGAACGTCTCCCATGAGTTCAAAACACCCATCGCCGCCATCGAGGGCTATGCCACCCTCCTCCAGATGGAGGGACTTTCCAAGGAGCGCCATGACTACTATGTGGGGAAAATCATCGCCAACTCCCGGCAGCTCTCCACCCTGTCCAGCAATATCCTGGCCCTCTCCAAGCTGGAGAATCAGGAGACGGTGCTCCACCGGAAGGAGTACCGCCTGGACGAGCAGCTCCGCCGGGCCGTCCTGCTGCTGGAGAACCGGTGGGCCGCAAAGGGTATCGAGTTCGACATCGACCTGCCCAACGAGACCTTCAACGGGAACGAGCAGCTGCTGGACCAGGTGTGGACGAACCTCCTGGACAACGCCATCAAGCACTCCCCGGAAGGGGGCACCATTCAGGTGGCGCTGCTGCCGGGCAGTGACGCTGTCACCGTCACTGTCGCTGACCACGGCGACGGTATGACGGAGGAGGTTCAGAAGCATATCTTTGAGAAGTTCTATCAAGGGGACCGCTCCCGGGCCTCTGAGGGAAACGGCCTGGGGCTGGCCCTGGTCAAACGCATCGTAGACCTGTGCCACGGCTCCGTGGAGGTGGACAGCGCCCCTGGCCAAGGTGCGGCCTTCCGGGTCACCCTGCCCCGGGAGCTGTGACTAGGCGACGGCCTGCCCGACTGTCCGCAGACGTGCTGTGGAGCGATGCTCCGCCTCAAATTGGCAGCGGTTCCTTGCGCAGCGCCCGATTTTGGGGTATCCTATAGGGAAAGCGATTGCACAACAAGGAGGCTATCCCATGAACATTGGCATTGTCACCGGCGCGTCCAGCGGTCTGGGGCGGACGTTCGTCCGCCAACTCAGCGGGCAGGAGGCGCTGGATGAGATTTGGGTCATTGCCCGCCGGGAGGAGCGGCTGCACGCCCTGGAGGCCCAGGTGGAGACGCCGCTGCGCTGCATTCCCCTGGACCTGACGGAGCGGGCGTCCTTCCAGGCGCTGGAGCAGCTGCTGAAGGCGGAGCAGCCCGATGTGCGCGTCCTCATCAACGCGGCAGGCTTCGGCAAAATCGGGGCCTGGAAGGATATTACCCTGGCCGACTGCGACGGCATGATCGACCTGAACTGCCGGGCCGCCGTGGACATGACCCAGCTCGTCCTGCCCTATATGGGCAGGGGGAGCCGGGTGCTGGAGATCTGCTCCACCGCCGCCTTCCAGCCCTTCCCCTACCTGGGGGTGTACGCCGCCTCCAAAGCCTTCCTCTACCGCTATAGCCGGGCCCTGCGGGCGGAGCTGCGGGGGACGGGGGTCAGCGTGACGGCGGTGTGCCCCTACTGGGTGAAGGATACGGAGTTCATTTCCAAGGCCCGACAGACCGGAAACAGCGGCTATATCCGCCACTTCCCCCTGGCCTCCAGCGAGGAGAACGTGGTGCGCCATGCGCTGGCCGACGCAAAGCTGGGGCTTGCGGTGTCCACGCCGGGGCCGGTCTGCACCGTTCACCGGGTGGTGGCAAAGTTCCTGCCCAGCGGGCTGATGATGGGCATCTGGGCGTTGCTCAGAAGAATATAAAACAAGCAGGGCCGACGGCGTAAGCCGTCGGCCCTGCTACATAAAAGCGGTTATTTCCCGCCCTTGCGGCTGATTTCGTTCCGGTCGTAGGGGGTGGTCTGGTAGACGTAGTAGTTCAGCCAGTTGGTGTAAAGCAGCTGGCCGGAACTGCGCCAGTTGACGATGGGGGTCTGGGTGGGGTCGTCCTGAGGGAAGTAGTTGGCGGGAACCTGAATGTCCTTCCCCTTGGCCAGGTCCCGCTCGTACTCCAGCCGCAGTGTGTCCCGGTCATACTCCGGGTGGCCCATGACGAAGAACAGGCGGTTGTCCGCACTCTTTAACGCGAAGATGCCCGCCTGGTCGGACTCCGCCAACAGCTCCAGCGACGGCACCGCCAGCACGTCCTCCTTCTTCACATAGGTGTAGCGGGAATGGGGGGCGTAAAATACGTCGTCAAAGCCCCGGAACCAGGGAGACTGGGGCCGCAGCACCCGATGGGGGAAGATGCCGAACAGCTTGCGGTCATAGGAGTATTTTTGAATCCCGAAGTGGTAGTACAGCCCGGCCTGGGCCCCCCAGCAGATGTGGAGGGTGGCGTGGACATGGGTTTTGGTCCACTCCATGATGCGGCACAGTTCGTCCCAGTAGTCCACATCGGCGAAGTCCAGGTTCTCCACCGGCGCGCCGGTGATGATCATGCCGTCAAAGTAGTGGTCCTTCACCTCGTCAAAGGTGCGGTAGAAGGTGGCCAGATGGTCCTGGTCCACATGCTGGGGGACATAGCTGGCCGTTTGCAGCAGCTCCACCTCGATTTGCAGCGGCGTGTTGGCAAATTTCCGCAGCAGCTGGGTCTCTGTGGTGATTTTCGTGGGCATCAGATTCAGCAGCAGCAGGTTCAGGGGGCGAATATCCTGGTGCATGGCGCGGTATTCTGTCATGACAAAGATATTTTCCCCCTCCAGGGTGGCGCGGGCAGGCAGCGAATCAGGAATACGAATGGGCATAGTAAGGACTCCTTTTTAAAATGGTGAGAGAATGGGTGAACAGCGGTTGGCGTTGCGTGCAGGACAGGTGAAAGCCCGGCATTCGGAAAACGGTGCGTTCCATTTTTGAGCAGCCCTCCTTTGGATAAACTCGCCGCCGCCAGGCCGTAGGCAGGCGGGGCATTATAGCACGTCCTATTGTATCACAGCTTGCCGCAATATGCCAGCGAAATTTCAGGAACCGCTGCGGAAATGGTGCGTCCATCCAACATTCCGCTGAAAGTGTTGGTTGATGAAGCGTCCTGCGGCTGCTATAATTGCGTTAGAAAGGTTCCTGAACCCCCTTCATAAGGGGATAAATCGAACAGAAAATCTCAAAAAAAGAAGGTATGCTTATGGCCAGGCAACCGCTGGAAGAAAACGGCATCCACCGCGCCAAGCTGTGGGAGATCGGCTGTTACGCCCTCAACAACTCCGCCACCAACGCCTATATGATGATGGTGGCCGCCATGTCCTACTACCTGATCGGCATCATCGGCCTGGGGGCGGTGCTGGCCGGTTCCCTGGTCACCATCATGCGGGTCTGGGACGGGGTCGCCAACCCCTTTGTGGGGATGATTCTGGACAAGACCAACGGGCGGTTTGGCAAGAACCGGCCCTTCATCATCATTGGCGAGGTCATCCTCTTCACGGCCTCCTTTATTATGTTCCGGGTGGTGCCGCTGACGCCCCCGGCTTTCCGGCTGCCGGTGTGGATCTTCATTTATATGATTTACGTTGTCGGCTACACCTGCCAGTGCATCGTCACGAAATCCGCCCAAAGCTGCCTGACCAACGACCCGAAGCAGCGCCCCGTCTTTTCCATGTTCGACGCGGTCTATAACATCTTCCTGATGAGCCTGTGGTATCCGATTTTCCAGACCAACACGCTGGTGCCCCGGTTCACCCTGACCAGCGACACCGCCGGGGACAAAATCGCCCAGCTGGTGGCCCAGACCCCCAACCTGGCCAACGTCATCACCACCGATGCGGAGACCGGCGTGCAGACCCTCAGCGCCTTCTACAACCCGGAGATGTGGCAGTATTTCCAGCTGGTGGTGGGGGGCATAGCCGCGGTGCTGTCCCTCCTGGCGGTCATCGGCCTGTGGCGGAAGGACCGCCCCCAGTACTTCGGTCTGGGCCAGGCGGGCAACGCCAAGGTGGGGATGCGGGACTATCTGGATGTGCTGACCCACAACCGACCCATTCAGATGCTGGCAGTCTCCACCGCCGCCGACAAGCTGACCCTCAGTATGATGAGTAACACCACGGTGTACATCTGCCTGTTCGGCGTCATCTTCGGCAACTACGCCCTGTACTCCTCCAACTCCGCCATCACCGCCATCCCGGTGGCCATACTGTCCATCCTGGGCATCAACTTCATCGCCCGTTCCCTGGGGCAGAAGCGGGCGCTGGTGGTGGGCACCTGCGGCTCCATTGCCTGCGGCGTGATTCTGGCCGTGATGATTCTGGCGGGGGTGCGCTCCGGCTGGCGCTTCCTGCTGCATTCCTTCAGCCTGACCAGTATCAGTACCTGGGCGGGGTTATTCCGTCCGGCCAACTGGAGCCTCTTTGGGCTGATGTTCGTGCTGGTCTACACCGCCATGCGGGGCTTTACCAGTATCGCCAGCGCCATCACCACCCCCATGACGGCGGATTGCGCCGACTATGAGGTGTACCGCTCCGGCAAGTACCTGCCCGGCGTCATCGGCACTGTGCTCAGCTTTGTGGACAAGCTGATTTCCTCCCTGGCATCCACCGTGGTGGCCGCCGTCTATGCGGCGGTGGGCTTCGGTGCGGCGCTGCCCACCGTGGAGACCCCCTACAGCGCCAGCCTGATGTGGGCTACCTTGATTTGCTTCCTTGGCGCGCCTATGCTGGGCTGGGTCACCAGCCTGATTGTCATGAGGTTCTATCCCCTGACCAAGGAGCGGATGGAGGAAATTCAGGAGGAGATCGCCCGTATCAAGGCGGAAGCACCGGCGGCAAAGTAAACCCTTCGCCCACAGGCAAAACAGCCCCCTTGCGCTGCTGGTCACAATCTGGTAAAATAACAGCAATGTGACAGCAGCGCAGCGCCGCCCGGCCTGGGCTGCGGAAGGGGAAGGAAATCACTTATGAACGAACTGGAATCCTTGCAGCAGGCGGAGCGGGGCCCGGACGGGAACCTGTTTCTGATCGGCTTTATGGGGGCAGGCAAAAGCACCGTGGCCCAGGCCCTCAGCGCCCTGTACGGCATGGAAATTGTGGAAATGGACGAAGCAATCGAGCGCCAGGCCGGGATGCCTATTTCAGACATCTTCGCCACCCTGGGGGAGGAGACCTTCCGGCAGATGGAGACCCAGCTCCTCACCACACTGGAGCCGGGGCAGCGCTGCGTCGTCTCCTGCGGCGGCGGCGTCGCCATGCGGGAGGTCAACGTGCAGGCCATGCGCCGAAGCGGCTCCATCGTCTGGCTGACGGCGACGCCGGAGACCATTCTGGCCCGGGTGGCAGGCTCTGACAGCCGCCCCCTGCTGGAGGGCCACAAGGACATTGGCTATATCCAATCCATGATGGCCCAGCGGCAACCCAAATATGAGGCGGCGGCGGATGTCGCCGTCGCTACGGACGGGAAGGACGCTGCGCAGATTTGCAGCGACATTCTGGCGGCGTTACAGGCCCGTCGGCAGGAGGGATGAGGATGCAGACCGTAACCGTGCGCGGCGTGACGCTGGGGGCCGGACGGCCCAAAATCATCGTTCCCATTGTGGAGCGGACGGAGGAGGCTATCCTGGCCGAGGCCCGCTCCTTTGCCGACCTGCCGCTGGATATGGTGGAGTGGCGGGTGGACTGGTTTGACGGGGCCGAAGCCCCGGACAGGGTGGAGCATTGCCTCCGCGCCCTTCGGGCCGCTCTGGGGGAGACGCCGCTCCTGGCCACCTTCCGTACCGCCCGGGAGGGCGGCGAGCGGGCCATCGCCCCGAAGGACTACGCCGCCCTCTGCAAGGGCATCGCCGCCACCGGCTGCGCCGACCTGCTTGACGTGGAGGCATTCACCGGGGACGCCGTGGTGGAGGATATCCTATCCTTCGCCCACCGGTGCGGCGTAAAGGTGATTGGCTCCAGCCACAACTTCCAGGCTACCCCGCCCCAGGAGGAGCTGGTGGCCCGGCTGTGCCGCATTCAGGCGCTGGGGGCGGATATCCCCAAGCTGGCCGTCATGCCCCGGAGCCGGCAGGACGTGCTGGCGCTGCTGGCCGCCACGGAGGAGATGGTGCGCTGCTACGCTGACCGGCCCATCATCACCATGAGCATGGGCGGGGACGGCGTGATTTCCCGGCTGTGCGGTCAGGTGTTCGGCTCCGCCGCCACCTTCGGCTGCGCTTCCCACAGTTCCGCCCCAGGGCAAATGGAGGTGCGGCAGCTGGATACCGTTTTGCGGCTGCTGGAGCAGGCAATGTGACGGGTCATAAACAGAATCACAAACGCGAGGCCGGAGGCCCATATTGGGCGCTCCAGCCTCGCGTGTTGTTTTGCCTGCTTAGTCAGATGTGTTTGTCCGCTCCGCCATCATCCGCAGCGCCTCATGGGCGCCTGCCAGGAACTCGCCGTTGGTGGGCTTCTTCCCGTGGGCGCAGGAGGGGAAGTAGGAACCCCAAACCGTCTGGTCGCCATGACGGAAGGCGGTGCTGATCGTGTGGCGCATGGCCCGCTCTGCCGCGCCGTCCTTCGTCTTGAACTGGCGGCCCACCATGGGGTACAATGCCTTGGTCAGCAGATTCAGCAGCTCCGGGTCCTGCCGGATTTGCTCCAGCGACCACATCAGATAGCGGTACCCCTTCACGTTGGCTGGGATACCCAGGGCAAACAGGAAGTCGGCAACCAGACGCCGATAGGGCACCGGCCCCCACCAGTCCGCCTGATGCACCGCCAATCCGGGTGCGGCAAGGTTCAGCTCCTCGGCAGGCGGCTGCTCCATGGCGTTCAGGAGGATTTGGAAGCTGCCTGTCCCTCCGCCGCAAAAGGCAAAGACTGCATCCGGGCGGAGGAAGGGCGTTCCCCGCAGCTCGGAAAGCATCTGCACGCCGGAGCGGTCCGCAAGTTCCTGCCCCACCAGCAGGACATCTGGCGGCTGGCTGTCCAGCAGGTTCAAAAGTTCCCTGCCGCTGTCCGTCACTGCGGAAAGGGCAATGGATTCGTTTTGCAGCAGCAGCACCTCCAACGCCTTGCGCTGGGCGCTGTCTGCGGCGGCGATTATCACTCTTATCATATGCCACGGCTCCTTTTGTTGTTCTTACCGTAATATTACCATACAAAAGGAAAGAATTCAACGTTTTTTCGCAAAAGCCGTGCTTTTTCGTTCGACATGGTTCGATATCTGTCCGGGCGGGTCACCTTGCCCCCACGTTGCTGACCCCCAGCACCACGCTGTCAATGCCCAGCAGAATCAGATAAATGCCGATGATAAGGCCCAGGGAGAAGTAGCTGAACACCGGCTGGAACAGCATCAGCACCGACAGCATTATCCCGATGATGTTAGCAATCAGGATGAAGTGGTAATAGCCGTTCCCGGCTTCCTGCCGGATAAAGGGCAGGTGGGCCAGGCGGGAAATGCAGTGAGCCATGAACCACAGGGGGAACAGGATGGATAGGGCCCGGGCGCCCACGTCCGGGTACACCAGCAGCATGAAGCCCACCATGACGCTGAGCACGCCGGAAATCAGGGAGACAATGGGGCCGAAGCCGGTGAACCGGTCAAACCGGACGTAGAACACGATGTCCACAATGCCGGTCAGCACGGCGATGACGCCGTAGAGCATCACAATGCCCTTCAGCGTGTCCTGGGGCCAGCAGATGGCCACAATGCCCAGGGCGATGAGCAGGATACCGATGGCCAATTCCATCCAACCAAAACTGGAGCGTCTTCTCATGTTGTGATACCTCCCTTACGCTTCCCGGTTCAGAATTTCCATGAACTCTTCCCCTGTGATGGTTTCCTTTTCGTACAGGTACAGGGACAGCTCATCCAGCTTCTCCCGATGCTCCGACAGGATGCCGAGCGCCTTCTCATGCTGCGTCCGCACGAGGTCGATCACCTTGCGGTCGATTTCGTTCTGGGTGTCCGCAGAGCAGGCCAGGGAGGTGTCGCCGCCCAGGTATTGGTTGTTGACCGTCTCCAGGGCCACCATGTCAAAGTCCTCGCTCATGCCGTAGCGGGTGATCATGGCCCGGGCCAGCTTGGTGGCCTGCTCGATGTCGTTGGAAGCGCCGGTGGTGATTTCACCGAACACCAGCTCCTCCGCCGCCCGGCCGCCGGTGTAGGTGGCGATTTTGTTCTCCAGCTCCTGCTTGGTCAGGAGGTACTTGTCCCCCTGCTCCACCTGCATGGTGTAGCCCAGCGCGCCGGAGGTTCTGGGGATGATGGTGATTTTCTGCACCGGGGCGGAGTGGGTTTGCAGCGCCGCCACCAGGGCGTGGCCGATTTCGTGGTAGGCCACCACCTTCTTCTCCTGGTCGGAGAGGACGGCGTTCTTCTTCTGGTACCCCGCGATGACCACCTCGATGCTCTCCTCCAGGTCGGCCTGGGTGACAACGGTGCGGTTATTCCGGACGGCCCGGAGGGCCGCCTCGTTCACGATGTTGGCAAGCTCCGCGCCGGAGGCTCCGGAGGCCATCCGGGCGATGGTGTGGTAGTCCACATCGTCGGCGGCCTTGATTTTCTTGGCGTGAACCTTCAAAATGGCCTCCCGGCCCTGCAAATCGGGCAGTTCCACCGGCACCCGGCGGTCAAACCGGCCGGGGCGGGTCAGCGCCGGGTCCAGGGACTCCGGCCGGTTGGTGGCGGCCAGGATGATAACGCCGTTGTTGCCCTCGAAGCCGTCCATCTCCGTCAGCAGCTGGTTCAGGGTCTGCTCCCGCTCGTCGTTGCCTCCCAGCTGGCCGTCCCGCTTCTTGCCGATGGCGTCTATTTCGTCGATAAAGACGATGCAGGGGGCCTTCTCCTTGGCCTGCTTGAACAGGTCCCGGACCTTGGAGGCACCCATGCCCACGAACATCTCCACAAACTCCGACCCGGAGATGGAGAAGAAGGGCACATCGGCCTCCCCGGCTACCGCCTTGGCCAGCATGGTTTTGCCGGTGCCCGGAGGGCCTACCAGCAGCAGGCCCTTGGGCATGGACGCGCCCACCTGGGTGTACTTGTCCGGGTTGTGCAGATAGTCCACGATTTCGGCCAGGCTCTCCTTGGCTTCCTCCTCCCCGGCCACATCGTCAAAGCGGATGCCCGCTGTGGACTCCACATAAACCTTGGCGTTGCTCTTGCCCATGCCGAAGGACATGGAGTTCTTCCCCATCTGCTCGGTCAGCTTCTTGCTCATGTACTGCCCCAAGGCCACAAAGATGACCAGCGGCAGCACCACGGAGAAGAGGATGGTGAGGATGGGCGAGGTGGTCTCCTCGATTTCCGAGGTGAAGGTGGCCCCGGCCTCGTACAGCCGCTCGGTCAGGGTGGCGTCCTGCATCAGGCCGGTGGTGTAGACGACGGTGTCATCCGTATCGGTGAAGTAGATTTGGGTGTCCGTGATTTCTACGGAGCCGATTTCCTGATTCTCAATCATGCTCATAAAGGTGCCGTAGTCCACCTCCACGATTTGGGAGGAGGAGAGCATGGGCGCGACGATCAGGTTGAAAATCAACAGAATCAGCAGCACGATGCCGTAGTAGTAGATCAATGGCCGTTTGGGTGATTTGACTTCTTTCATTGGGGTTCCTCCCGTTCTGATGGTTCCGGCTGCCGGTTCATGGCCTCCAGGGCCAGGGCCAGCGCACGGTTGGCGGTCTGCATGGCAAAGTCCAATGCGTACTCCGCCAGCACGATGCTCTCCTCCGGGGTGGGGCAGCTTTCCGCGCCCTGGGGCTGGAGGGCGTGGAGTTGTCCGCAGACGCTTTGCGCCGCCGCCTCCAACTCGTCATAGGCTTCCGTCAGCTCCCGGACAAATCCGGAGCGGCTGAACTGCATTTGGCTGTGAAGCGCCGCTTCCCGCTCCGCATAGTCCCGCTGCACGGCCTCCAACTCAGCCTGGCGCTGGCTGGGGCTGGCCGTCTGGCTCAGCCGGATGCGGCTGCACAGTTGGTTCATCGCGTCCTCCAGCTCCCGCAGCTTGACGGAAAGTATCTCGTTTGCCATAGCGTCACCCCCTTGCGGAAACTTGCGGCAGGAAAGCAGGCGCTTCTCCTGCTGCTTGACCCTATCTTATCGTCTTTGGGTGGGAACCGCAACTGGCAGAATATGCTATGTGTCCAAACAGAAACGCCGGAGTGTCAAATTTTTTGACACTCCGGCGGGTTTGTCCATCACAGGTTCCAGTTAGTCCAACGCGGATACTTCCCCCGTCAGGATGAGATATACCTGATGAACGATATGCTCCAAATTCTCTGTGTCGGCCGACCTCCAGTCCCGCAAAAGCCCCATCATGGCCGCGCTGTGATAACGGATGATGAGTGCCTGGTCGGCCCGGCTGCACTGCCGGTACAGCCCCAGCGCGTCCACGATTTGGCCGAAGCAGGCCCGGAACTGCTGCGCCATGATGCGCTCCAGTTCTTCCCCATAATTCGTTTTGAGGCTCTGCTGCACGACGGCCCGCAGGTTGACGGCCACCAGGAAGAGGTACCGCAGGCCGCGCTCCGCGTCCCCCTGGGCGATGCACTCCTCCATGACTTTTTCCGACTCCCGCTCTATAATCCAGCGCAGCAGGTCAGGGATGTCCTCAAAGTGATAGTAGAAGGTCTGGCGGGTGATGCTGCACTCCTCCACGATGTCTTTCACCGTCAGCCGCTTGACGTGCTTTTCCACCAGCAGCGTCCGCACCGCGTTGGCGATTTGTTCCCTGGTATCGATCGGCATAGCTGCCCCGCCTCCCCCGGCTTTGAACTGTGATAAGGTGATTATACCGTAGTTTGGGCAAAAAATCCACCTGTTTTTCCACCTTTTTGCCCAAATTTCCTTCCATGACGACGGTTGCCGCAGAAATATAATTTATTTTTCGACTATGGTTGCATTTTGCGCATTTTTCTGGTAAACTATGAGATATAACGTTTTCCCGGGAGGTGAGAGGCATGAAACGTCGTATCGTCGTGTTTTTCTGCTTTATTGCGCTGATTGTGGGCCTTGCTGCGGGCTTCGTACTCCGGGGCCTGGTTTCAGAGCAGCAGCCTTCCTCCCATACTGGTATCGCGACAGCAGAGCCCAGCGCCTCCCAGCAGGACGCCGAGGAGTCCGCTGACCAGAAGGGCCGGATGGTCATCACCGCCATCAAGGCTATCCGCGCCATCTCCGAGCAGGATTTTGAGACGCTTTCCACCTTCGTTGACCCGGAGGAGGGCGTCACCTTCACTCCCTACTCCACGGTAGACCCCACCTCCAACCTGACCTTCTCCGCCGATGAGTTGGCCGACGCGGAAGAGGACGAGACCGCCTATGTTTGGGGCCTCAGCAGCAGCGACTCATCTCCCATCAAACTGACCATCCCGGAGTATTTTGACAGCTATGTGTGGGACGCGGACTACTGGGGCGTGGCGGAGCTCGGCATTGACACCGTGCTCCACTCCGGCAACAGTCTGGAGAACGTATCCGACGCCTACCCCGGCTGCCATTTTGTGGACTTCTACCTCCCCGCTACCGACGATACCGACCGGGACTGGTCCAGCCTGAAGCTGGTGTTCCAACAGTCCGGCTCCGAGTGGTACCTGGTGGGCATTATTCACAGCGAGTGGACGGCGTGACCCCGCCCGCCTCCTGCGGCTCTGGAAGGGGCCGCAGAGCGTCACAGGATTGCAGCCGTCCACGCCACCCCCTGCATTTTGCGCAAATACCACAGGTTATCCTGGGGTATTTTTTCTTTTTTTGCAGCATTGGCGGTTGCAACTTTCTCCGTCTTTTGTTATACTGAAGGTGCAGTATGTTTATCCTGATTCCCTTTGGAGGTAATGACCATGTTATCTGTTTTGCACTCCGGCGCTTACTATTCCGGCGGGCGCTTTATCCCTGCCGCCGAGGCGGCTGCCGCCGGGCTGCCCGCCCCGGAGGAGGCCAAAAAGGGCACCATGTCCTATGGCATTTTGAAGAGCCATAACACCACGGACGATATGCAGGCGCTGAAGCTCCGCTTTGACGCCATGGCTTCCCACGACATCACCTATGTGGGCATCATCCAGACCGCCCGGGCCTCCGGTTTGAAGGAGTTCCCCCTCCCCTACGTCCTGACCAACTGCCACAACAGCCTGTGCGCCGTGGGCGGCACCATCAATGAGGACGACCATGTGTTCGGCCTCTCCGCCGCCAAGAAGTACGGCGGCGAGTTCGTCCCCGCCCACCAGAGCGTTATTCACTCCTATATGCGGGAGCGCTACGCCGGCGGCGGCAAGATGATCCTCGGCTCTGACAGCCACACCCGCTACGGCGCTTTCGGCACCATGGCTATGGGCGAGGGCGGCCCGGAGCTGGTGAAACAGCTCCTGAACCGCACCTATGACATCTCTTACCCCAGAGTGATCGCTATTTACCTCACCGGCAAGCCCCGCCCCGGCGTCGGCCCCCAGGACATTGCCCTGAATCTGGTAGGTTCCACCTTCGCCAAAGGCATCGTGAAGAACAGCGTCATGGAGTTCTTCGGCCCCGGCGTGGCCAACCTGGCCATGGAGTACCGCTGCGGCATTGACGTGATGACCACCGAGACCTCCTGCCTCAGCTCCATTTGGGCTACCGACGACACGGTGAAGCGGTACCTCACCACCCTGGGCCGCCCGGAGGACTACAAGGAGCTGGCCCCCCAGGATGGGGCGTACTATGACGATGTCATCACCATCGACCTGGACTCGGAGGAGCCCATGATCGCCCTGCCCTTCCACCCCTCCAACACCTTCACCATCGCGGACTTCAAGGCCAACATGATGGACATCCTCCACGAGGTAGACCAGGCTACCGTCCGCCAGTTCAAGCTGAAAACGCCCCCTGCCAGCCTGACCAAAAAGGTGCGGGACGGCAAGTTCTATGTGGACCAGGCCGTGGTGGCTGGCTGCTCCGGCGGCACCTATCAGAACATCATGCGGGTGCGGGAAATGCTCCAGGGCCATGCGCTGGACAATGACCGGCTGTGGCTCAGCGTCTACCCCGGCAGTATGCCCGCATTCCTGGCGCTGTCCAAAAATGGGGCCATCACCGACCTGATGGCCGCCGGTGTCAGCGTCCGCAGCTGCTTCTGCGGCCCCTGCTTCGGCGCGGGAGACGTGCCCGCCAACGGCGGCTTCTCCATCCGGCACTCCACCCGGAACTTCCCCAACCGGGAGGGCTCCAAGCCCGCCGACGGCCAAATCTCCTATGTGGGCCTGATGGACGCCCGCTCCATCGCCGCCACCGTCCTGAACGGCGGCGCGCTGACTGCCGCCACCGAGCTGCCGGACGTGCCCGCCGACCCCGCCTATGAGCCCTACGAGTATGACGACTCCGCCTACAAGGCCAGGGTCTACTTCGGCGTGGGCAACCCCAAGCCGGAGACGGAACTGGTCTTTGGCCCCAACATCACCGACTGGCCGGAGCAGATCGCCCTGCCGGAGAACCTGCTGATGACCGCCGCCAGCGCCATCTACGACCCGGTGACCACTACGGACGAGCTGATCCCCTCCGGCGACACCTCCTCCTACCGCTCCAACCCTCTCCGCCTCAGCGAGTTTGCCCTGAGCCGCAAGGACCCCGCCTATGTGGGCCGGGCCAAGGCCGTCAAGGCAGTGGAGCTGAAGCGCCGGGCGGGCGACTATGATGAGGACGTGCTGGCCGCCCTGGAGGGTCACGACCCCGCCACCACTGGCCTGGGCTCCTTCGTCATGGCCCTGAAGCCCGGCGACGGCTCCGCCCGGGAGCAGGCTGCCTCCTGCCAGCGGGTGCTGGGGGGCGTGGCCAACGTGGCGGCGGAGTATGCCACCAAGCGCTACCGTTCCAACGTGGTGAACTGGGGGATGCTGCCCTTCATTGTTCCCGATGTGGCCGCGCTGAACATCCAGCCGGGGGACAAGCTGTATGTCCCCGGCATCAAAGCCGCCCTGGAGGGCGACGCGGAGACTGTGCAGGCCACCCTGCTCCAGCCCGGCGAGGACGGCGTCAAGTCCACCAGCCTAACCCTTCAGCTTCCCGGCATGACCCGGGAGGAGCGGGACGTGGTGCTGGCCGGCTGCCTGATGAACTACTACGCCCAGGATTTATAATCCGACAATAAACAAAAAACGCTGCCCGAAGGAACACCTTCGGGCAGCTTCTATTTGCGGGGCGGGCTGAGGCTACTGCTCTATGCCGTCCACCGTCACATCCTTCACATACTGGGTGCCGTCTGCGTAGCTGTACACGGTGTAGGACGGCGTGCCGAAGTACACCGTTTTCGTGGTCGCTGCGCCGGTCATGTCGGTGTAGGTCATGGTGACGAAGGGCGTGGACGAGCTGACCGCGCCCTCAATGGTCTCCACCTCGTCCATGGTCAGCACCGGCCATTTGATGGCTACCTTCGTCTTGACGGCCACGATGGTGCCCACCATTTTGCCGCTGGCGGTGCGGCCGGTGTCGGACGACCAAATTTTTTCCCGGGAGATGGTCAGCCCCTCCAGGGCGGGGGTGGGCATTTTCACGCCGCCGATGGTCAAATCTGTCACTGTCATGCTGCTGTTGGGATTCCTCCTTTCCTGATTGCGCTCGCTGTTAATTCACCGACTGGGAGGAAAATATCTCCGTTCGGTGATAACATCATTTTAGCACAGGTGGGCGGCGTTGTCAAGGGGGGATGGGGATTTTTCGGCTGTTTTCCGGGAAACGCCCCTGCGCCTTCATTTATTCCGCCTGAAATTGTTGCGAAGCACCGCAAAATGTGCTAAACTAATACGGAGTATCTCTTTCCTGACCGTCTGTTTCCCGGTCGGGGGAGCCACTACCATGAAACACAAGGAAGGTACCTTATGGCAAAACCAATGATTGCAATCGTGGGCCGGCCCAACGTGGGCAAGTCCATGCTCTTTAACCGGTTGGTGGGGGAGCGGCTGTCCATCGTAGAGGACACCCCCGGCGTCACCCGGGACAGACTGTATGCCGACTGCGAATGGCTGGGCCGGACGTTCACCGTGGTGGACACCGGCGGCATTGAACCCCGCAACGATAATGAAATTCTGAACTTTATGCGGGAGCAGGCGGAAATCGCCATTCAGAACGCCACCGTCATCGTCTTTGTCTGTGACATCAGGACGGGCATCACCGCCAACGATGAGGCGGTGGCCTCCATCCTCCAGCGCTCCCACAAGCCTATCGTGTTGGCTGTCAACAAGTGCGACAGCACCGGCCAGGCCGCCCTGAACAACACTGACATCTACGAGTTCTACAACCTGGGCCTGGGCGACCCCATCGCCGTCTCCGCCGTCCACGGCATCGGCATAGATGAGATGTTGGAGGCCTGTTTCTCCTACTTCCCGGAGGACGCGGAAGAAGGGGAGGAGGACGACATCATTAAGGTAGCCATTATCGGCAAGCCCAACGTGGGCAAATCCTCCCTGACCAACAGGATTCTGGGGGAGGAGCGGGTCATTGTCTCCGACGTGGCGGGCACCACCCGGGACGCGGTGGACAGCTACTTTGAGAATCAGTACGGCAAATACTGCTTCATCGACACGGCGGGAATGCGGAAGAAGAGCCGGGTCACTGACCGGGTGGAGCAGTTCTCCGTCCTCCGGGCCACCATGGCCATTGACCGGGCGGATGTCTGCCTCATCCTCATCGATGCCCACGAGGGCGTCACCGAGCAGGACACCAAGGTGGCCGGGTTGGCCCACGAGGCCGGGAAAGCATCCATCATCGTGGTCAACAAGTGGGACGACATCGAGAAGGACGATAAGACCATGGACAGATTTAAGGAGGACATCCGCCGCGACCTGGCCTATATGCCCTACGCGCCCATGGCCTTCATCTCCGCCAAGACCGGGCAGCGGGTGAACACCCTGTTCCAGCTCATCAACAAGGTGTATGAAGCCTCGCTGATGCGCATTACCACCGGAGTGCTGAACTCCGTGCTGGCGGACGCCACCACCAGGGTGCAGCCTCCCACCGACCGGGGCCGCCGCCTGAAGCTCTACTATATGACCCAGGTCAGCGTAGCGCCCCCCACCTTCGTGGTGTTCTGCAATGAGAAGAAGCTGTTTCACTTTTCCTATCAGCGCTATCTTGAAAACCAAATTCGGGGCACCTTTGGTCTGGATGGAACCCCGATTCGTCTGCTGATTCGGCAAAAAGGAGAGAAGGAGGATTTCTGATGATGGAACTGATCCCAATGACGGTTGGCCTGGTTGCCCTGGTGGCGGCGGTTTCCTACCTGCTGGGCTGCTGCAACTCGGCGCTGATTATCTCCAAATATATCCTGCACGACGATGTGCGCGACCACGGCAGCGGCAACGCCGGGCTGACCAACTTCTACCGGGTGTTCGGCAAGAAGAAGGTAGTCTGGGTGGTGGTTGGCGACCTGGCCAAAGCCATCCTCGCCTGCGCCTTTGGCGGCTGGATTTTTGGCACGATGATGGGGTACGCGGTCGTCGGCAAGCTGATTGGCGGTATCTTTTGCATTTTGGGCCACTCCTTCCCCTGTATGTTCGGCTTCAAAGGGGGCAAGGGCGTCCTGGCCGGGGCCGGGGTCATCCTCAGCATGGACTGGCGGATTGCCCTGATTTGCCTGGGCGTGTTCCTCCTGATTGTGGTCTGCACCAGGATGGTTTCGCTTGGCTCCATGGTGGCGGCGGCGCTGTTCCCCATCACCTGCTGGACCATCTACCATGACGGTCTGGTGGTGGTGCTGGCCTGCGTAGCCAGCATCCTGATTGTGGTGCGCCACAAGGACAACGCCAAGCGCATTGCCAACGGCGAAGAGAGCAAGTTCGAGTTTAAAAAGGAGTAACCGATATGAAAAAGATTGTTGTATTGGGTTCCGGCGCCTGGGGGACAGCGCTGGCGCTGCTGCTGCTGGAAAACGGCAACGATGTGACCATGTGGAGCTTCTTCCAAAGCGAATGTGATACCCTCCGGACGACCCATGAAAACCCCATGCTACAGGGCGTCCCCATCCCGAAGGGGCTGGGCCTGACCGCGGACATGAGCTGCGCCGGGGAGGCGGACGTGGTGGTGCTGGCCACCCCATCCTTTGCCTACCGCTCTACCGCCGCCCAGCTGAAATCCATCGTCCGCCCCGGTACGGTGATTGTCAGCGTGGGCAAGGGCTTTGAACAAAAGACCTCTCTGCGGCTCAGCGAGGTCATCGAGTCAGAGCTTGGCCCGGACTGCCCCATCGTGGTGCTGTGTGGCCCCACCCACGCGGAGGAGGTGGGCCGGAGGGTGCCCACCGCCATTGTGGCGGCCTCCAAATCCCGGGCTGCCGCCGAGCTGGTGCAGGATCTCTTTATGAACCAGCGGTTCCGGGTGTACACCTCCTCCGACGTGGTGGGCTGCGAGGTGGGCGCCGCGCTGAAAAACGTCATGGCGCTGTGCGCCGGCGTCATTGACGGCATGGGATATGGCGACAACACCCGCGCCATGATGATGACCCGCGGGCTGACGGAAATGGCCCGGCTGGGTACCGCCATGGGCGGCTATCAGTCCACCTTTGCCGGGCTGACCGGCGTGGGGGATTTGATCGTCACTTGCACCAGCACCCACTCCCGGAATCACACCGCAGGTGTGATGATCGGCCAGGGCATGACCCCCCAGGAGGCACTGGACGCCATGGGCGGCAAGGTGGTGGAGGGCTACTATGCCGCCGCCACCGGCGTGGAGCTGGCGCGGAAATGGAATGTGGAGCTGCCCATCACCCAGGCGGCCTACGCCGTGCTGTATGAAGGCGAGCGGGTGGAGGATATGTTCCACTCGCTGATGACCCGCAAAAAGACCCATGAGGTAGAGGATGCCTGGGTAAAGTGACGTTTGCCCGGCAAAACTGCCCCTGGAAACCGCTTTGGAGAGGTTTATGAAATACCGGACGATTCTATTTGACCTGGACGGCACCCTTTTAAACACCTTGGACGACCTGCACGCGGCCTGCAATTATGCCCTGACCGCGGTGGGGGAGCCGCTCCGCAGCAGGGAGGAGGTACGCCGGTTCGTCGGCAACGGCATTGGAACGCTGCTGGCGCGGGCAATTCCTGGAGGGGCGGCCCATCCCCGGTATGAGGAGGCCCTTGCCCTGCTGCAACGCTACTATCGCGCCCACGACCGGGTGAAAACTGCCCCCTACGAAGGGGTGCTGCCGCTGCTGGATGCGCTGACGGAGCGAGGATACCGGCTGGGCGTCGTCTCCAACAAGCCGGACGGGCCGGTAAAGACCCTGTGCCGCGCCTACTTTGGGGACAGGATTGCCGTTGCCATCGGGGAGCGGGCGGGCATTCGCCGGAAGCCTGCCCCGGATACGGTGCTGGAAGCTTTGCGGGGTCTGGAGACAGACCCCACTTCTGCCCTCTATGTTGGGGACAGCGAGGTGGACATTGCCACAGCGCGGAACGCCGGATTGCCTTGTCTGTCCGTGACCTGGGGCTTCCGGGACAGGGAGGTGCTCCTGGCGGCTGGCGCGACGACCCTGGCGGACAGTCCCCGGGAGGTGCTGGCCTTCCTGGAAAGTGAGAAACTATGCGGGTGCTGATCGACGGCGACGGTTGCCCGGTGGTGAACGATGCGCTGGCGCTGTGCCGACAGTACGGTGTGCCCTGCCTGATTTTCTGCGACACCGCCCATGAGTTGCAGCGGGAGGACGCGGAGACCGTCGTGGTGTCCAAAGGGGCAGATAGCGCCGACTTCGCTCTGGTGAACCGGGTAGAGCCGGGGGATGTAGTGGTGACCCAAGATTACGGCCTGGCGGCCATGTGTCTGAGCCGACAGGTTGCGGTTCTGAACCAGGACGGCAAACGCTATACAGAGGAGAATATAGACGGCCTGCTCTACACCCGCTACCTCGGCGGCAAGGCGCGTCGGGGCGGCGGGCGGCTGAAAGGGCCGCCCAAGCGGAGGCCGTCGCAAACAGAAGCCTTCCGCATTGCCCTTCGCCAGCTCCTGGAGGAATGCCGCTGAACTGACTGACATTGACAGAATCGGCAGAGCGCATAGCCTCAAGCGGATGATTTTCGGAAATATGCTGAAAATAAAATTGACATCTTGCAAAGAAAGAACAGATTTTGTATAATAGCAAAACTAGCGAATCGGTACCAACTGTAAAGCGTGAAAAAGGAAAAAGGAGGAACCTTTCCATATGAATGCAAAAAGTGAGTCCGTACAAGATAACAAAATGGGTGTGCTGCCTGTCAACAAGCTGCTGGTCAGCATGGCCCTGCCGCTGATCATCTCCATGCTGGTGCAGGCGGCTTATAATATTGTAGACAGCGTGTTCGTCTCCATGGTCAGCGAGGACGCCCTGACAGCGGTCTCCCTGGCCTTTCCGATTCAAACGGTGATGATTGCCGTGGCCAACGGCACCGGCGTCGGCGTGAACTCCATCCTGTCCAAGGCGTTGGGGGAGAAGAAGCATGACGAGGCCAGCCAGATGGCTAATCATGGCATCTTTCTGGCGTTCTGCTCCTTCCTGGCCTTTGTGCTGGTGGGCGCGTTTGTCAGCGGGCCGTTCTATCACAGCCAGGTCAGCGCGGACAGCGAAATCGCCATCGGCGGCATCCAGTATATGACCATCTGCTGCTGCTTCAGCTTTGGCCTGTTTATGCAGAATATGCTGGAGCGGCTGCTCCAGTCCACCGGTCACACTATCCAGACTATGATCAGCCAGTCCACCGGTGCTATCATCAATATCATTCTGGATCCGCTGCTGATTTTCGGCGTGGGTATTTTCCCGGAGCTGGGCGTGGCCGGTGCGGCCATTGCCACGGTGATCGGTCAGCATATTGCGGCCTGCATCGCCTTCTTTATGAACATCAAGTATAATACGGAAATCAGCCTATCCCTCCGTAAGGTTTTCCAGCCCAAACTGGACATTATCAAGCGGATTTATGTGGTAGGGCTGCCCACCATCATCATGCAGTCTATCGGCTCGGTGACGACCTATGGCATGAACCTGATTTTGGTTTCCTTTACCACCACCGCCACCACGGTATACGGCGTGTATTACAAGCTGCAATCCATCTTCTTCATGCCGGTGTTCGGCCTGACCAGCGCCATGGTGCCTATCATCGCCTTTAACTACGGTGCGCAGAAGCGCAGCCGTATGGTGCAGACCATTAAGCTGGGTATCTGTTATGCGCTGGGCTTTATGGTCTTGGGCATCGTGTTGTTCCAGGCATTCCCGGCGCAGCTGCTGAGCATTTTCAGCGCATCGGAGAATATGCTGGAAATCGGCGTCCCCGCCCTGCGGACGATTTCCCTGAGCTACGTCTTCGCCGGTGCCTGTATCGTGCTGGGGACTACCTTCCAGGCGTTGGGAAATGGCGTGTACTCCATGGTCGTCTCTTTTGGGCGTCAAATCGTGGTGTTGCTGCCGGTAGCTTATCTCCTGTCCAAGGTGGGCGGTCTGTCCGCTATCTGGTGGGCGTTCCCCATCGCTGAACTGATGAGCATGGCGCTGTCCCTTTACTTCTTCCTGCGTATCTACCGGAAGGTGATTCGCAACGTCCCCGACGTGGCGTAAAACCTGTTTTAACCAGAGTTTCCAGAAAAAGGTGTGAAGAAATTTGAGTTTCTTCACACCTTTTTCACCGTTTTCTGTCGAATTGTGGTAGAATGACGGTATTACGGTGTTTGGCGCGGAGGGATACGCAAATGAAACAATGGATACGGCGGGGCCTGACCGCCCTTTGCCTGCTGCTCTGTCTGGCGGGGCTGCTGGTCTGCTCGTCTGATTCCAACCTGGGGCGGTGGGCCTATTACCTGCCGGAGACGGTGGAGTTCAACGGGCAGGATATTGAGGTGGACAGCACCCTGGAGCGCAGCGAGCTGGAGGAGGACAGCTTCTCCCAGGATGAGGACGGGACGCTGTCCTATAGCGGGGAGGCCCTGTACGGCATCGACCTGTCCGCCCATCAGGGAGCGGTGGACTGGGCCGCGGTGACGGCGTCCGGGGTGGACTTTGCCATGCTCCGTGCAGGCTACCGGGGCTACGGCGCCGGTGCGCTGACGGAGGACAGCCGGTTTGCGGAGAACCTCTCCAGTGCGCAGGAGGCCGGACTCCAGGTGGGGGTGTACTTCTTCTCCCAGGCTGTCTCGGTGGAGGAGGCAGAGGAGGAGGCCGCCTTCGTGCTGGCCCTGCTGAATGGTCACGCCCTGGACCTTCCCGTCGCCTATGACTGGGAGTACATCACCTATGACGATGCCCGCACCGACGGCCTGGATGCGGACACGGTGACGGCCTGTGCGGCAGCCTTCTGCGCCGCCATCGAAAATGCCGGGTATGACGCCATGGTATACTGCAACGGTGAGCTGGGCTATCTGAACTATGACCTCAGCCAGCTGCGGGACTACGAGGTGTGGTACGCCGAATACGCCGATGCCCCCGGCTTTGCCTACGCCATTTCCATGTGGCAGTATTCCAGCTCCGGCGCAGTCAGCGGAATCGAGGGGGATGTGGATTTGGACATCTGGTTCCTTCCGGCGGAGACAGAAGCGGAATAAAAACAGTTCCGGGAAACAGATTTGCAGAATGTTAGGTCGAAAAGGCGAAAAAATTGTCCAAATTCACAGAAAAATGATTGTTAAACTATTCACAAAATCAGAAGATTGCGCTATAATATTGCAGTATTATGGAGCGGTGTGCGTGAGGGTAATGCGCGGCTCTTTAGGCGTCCATTTGAGCTGACCAGTTGGCATGGGTTTCTGAAACAGCGGCAGGAATCCGTGCGAACTGGCGCAGCAAATCGAATGGAGCGCCGCACGAGAGTATTCCTGTATGCTTCGGGCACACGCTGAAAGAGAGAAGGCTGTGATTGTGAATTTGATACCCGTCCTGATTCTGTTCCCGTTTCTGATGGCCGCAGTCCTGGCGCTGGTGAAGGATGACAAAGCGCGGGGCCTCTGCGTTTACATCGGTTCCGGCGTCACGATGGTGCTGGCTATCTCTGTCTGCATCTGGTGGCTTTCCAATGGGCAGGAAGACCTGCTGCTGTTTCAGGAAACCTCACTGGTAGATCACCTGATGATTGTCGGAGACCTGTTCCTGATGTGCCTGGTGGTCTACCAGAGCGTCAAGTACAAGAAGTATCCCATCGTCCTGCTCAGCGTCGTCCAGACCCTTGGCGTGCTTTGGGTGGAGCTGTTCGGCGGCTCCGTGGAGGAGACGCCCCATATCCTGGTAGATCGCCTCAGCGTCATCCTGATGCTGATCGTCGCCATCATCGGCGGCCTGATCGTCATCTATGCCGTGGGCTATATGCGGGGCTATGTGCATCACCACACGGAGTTTGCAGACCGGAGAGGATTCTTCTTCCCCATGCTGTTCGTCTTTCTGGGGGCCATGTTCGGCCTGGTGCTGTCGGAGAGCATGACCTGGATGTATTTCTTCTGGGAAATCACCTCCGTCTGCTCCTTCCTCCTGATTGGCTACACCAGGACGGATGAGGCGGTACATAACAGCTTCCGCGCCCTGTGGATGAACCTGCTGGGCGGCTTGGGCTATGCGGCGGGCATCATCTGGTTTGCCGTGACCCATCACTCCTTCAGTCTGTCGGCAATGGTATCCGTCGGGAAGGGCGGGGATATGGTGGCTGTCGCCTGCGTGGCCCTGCTGAGCTTTGCAGCGCTGACGAAGTCCGCCCAAATGCCCTTCAGCCAGTGGCTGCTGGGCGCTATGGTCGCGCCCACCCCCACCTCCGCGCTGCTGCACTCGGCCACCATGGTCAAGGCAGGTGTGTACCTGCTGCTGCGGCTGGCCCCGGCTCTGCAAAACAACTGGGCGGGGTATATGGTGACCTTCATTGGCGGGTTCACCTTCTTTGTGGCCTCGCTGATGGCCATCTCCCAGACGGACGCCAAGAAGATTCTGGCCTATTCCACCATCTCCAACCTGGGCTTAATCACCGCCTGCGCCGGTATCGGCGCATCGGAGACCTATTGGGCGGCGGTGTTCCTGATTATGTTCCACGCGGTGTCCAAGTCCATGCTGTTCCAGTCCGTTGGCGCGGTGGAGAATGCCACCGGTAGCCGTGACGTGGAGACCATGCACGGCCTGATGCTGCGGATGCCGAAGCTGGCTGTGGTTATGGTCATCGGCATCTGCGGTATGTTCCTGGCCCCCTTCGGTATGCTGGTTTCCAAGTGGGCGGCGCTGAAGGCCTTCGTGGACGCAGGCGGCCTGCTGGGTACTGTCATGCCGTTGTTCGTCTGCTTTGGCTCCGCCACCACCTGCCTGTACTGGTCGAAGTGGCTGTGCCGCCTGCTGGTGGTGGATCATATCCACACGACGAAGGACATCACCGGGAGAAACGAATATTTCTCCCTGTTCTCCCATGCTGCCATTATGATTTTGCTGTGCCTCAGCTTCCCCAGCCTGTCTAACTACGTAGTGCTGCCCATCGTCACCGAGCTGTACGGCGAGGTGGACCCCACCATCACCACCGGTAACCTGCTGTTCATGGTGGTGCTGCTGTTCTGCGTGTTCGTGATTCCCCTCCTGGTGTTCCTGGTGACCAGGCGCTCCCACCCCCATCCGGTGATGAGTTATGTGGCCGGTGTCAACACCGGCGACAGCCAGCACTTTGTGGACTCCATGGGTGAGGAGAAGGAGATTCAGACCACCTCCTGGTACATGGAGGACTGGTTCGGGGAGAGAAAGCTGATGTTCCCCAGCCTGGCGATTTCCAGCTTTATCATTGTGCTGTGTATGATTCTGCTGTTGGGAGGTGTGGTCGCATGATGCTGAGTGTGATTGTTGGGCTTGGGTACCTTCTGTTTGCCCCGCTGGTGGGTGGCCTGCTGGACGGCATGGGCCGCGTGGTGTCCGCCCGGATGCAGGGGCGGAAAGGCCCCTCCGTTTTGCAGCCCTTTTGGGATCTGCAAAAGCTGATGAAAAAGGAACTGGTGACGGTCAGCCGTATGCAGCTGATTATGATTGGCTCCTATACCCTGTTCGTCATCCTGTCCGGCACGCTGTTTTTCAGCGGCAATGACATTATGATGTGCTTCTTCTCTCTGACCACGGCGGATATGTTCCTGGTGGTGGCGGCCAGCTGCACCGGCTCCCCCTTCTCCACCATGGGCGCCAACCGTGAGCTGATTCAGATGGCCTCCTATGAGCCGATGCTGCTGCTCACCGGCGTGGGCTTCTACCTGGCGGACGGCACCTTCCGGGTGTCCACCATTGGCACCCATGAGGGCCTGCCTGCCATCGTGATGCTGCCCGGCTTTTTCATCGGGGTGGTGGTGATTCTGGTCATCAAGCTGCGGAAAAGCCCCTTTGACATCTCCACCTCTCACCACGCCCATCAGGAGATGGTGAAGGGCACTACAACGGAGCTGTCCGGCCCCACTCTGGCCTGCTACACCATTGCAGACTGGTATGAGCAGGTCATGCTGATGGGGATTATCGGCATTTTCTTTGCCAACAACCGTTGGTGGTCCGTGGTGGTGGCGCTGGTTTGCATTGTCCTGGTCTACCTCTTTGAGGTGCTGATTGACAACACCTGTGCCCGCGTCAAGTGGCAGGTCATGTTCAAGGTGGCATGGGGCGTCACCCTGGTGGCTGCCGGCACCAATCTGCTGCTTTTGCAGATGATTCGTTAAGGAGGGGTAGAAGATGAAATTATCCAGATCTCCCTGGCTGATTCACTACGATTGCTCCAGCTGCAACGGCTGCGATATTGAGGTTCTGGCCGCTACCATGCCCCGCTACGACCTGGAGCGCTTTGGCATTATCAACTCCGGCGACCCCATGCACGCGGACATCCTGCTGACCACCGGCGGCTGCAACGCCCAGAATGCGCCGGTGCTGAAGCAGATTTACGACCAGATGCCCGACCCCAAGGTGGTGGTGGCGGTGGGCACCTGCGCCTGCACCGGCGGCATCTTTAAGAGTTGTTACAACATCCAGGGCGGCACTGATACGGTGATTCCGGTGGACGTGTACGTCACCGGCTGTGCGGCCCGGCCCCAGTCCATCATTGACGGCGTGGTGCAGGCCCTGGCCATCCTGGACAAGAAGTATGAGTCCTATACCGAGGATCCAAAGGAGGGCATCTAAAGCATGGCAAAACTGACTTACAAGGTGGATGACATTGACATTGGCGAGCTGATGCCCCGCTGCGCGGCCTATAAGGGCTACGGCTGGCGGCTGTGCCAAATCCACAGCGTCCGCACGAAAATCGGATATCAGCTGACCTACTCCCTGGCCAAGGACTATGAGCTGCACAACTTCCGCGTCACCGTGGAGGAGACGGAGGAGGTGCCCAGCATCACCCCCATCTATTCCTGCGCGTGGATGTACGAAAACGAGATTGCGGAGCTGTTCGGGGTCAACATTGAGAATATCCGTCTGAACTATGACCGGAAGCTGTACAAGCTGAACGTCGAGACGCCGTTTAAGTAATCGAGGTGTGCTGAGATGAGTAAGAAAAGTGTAGTACCCTTTGGCCCTCAGCATCCGGTCCTGCCGGAACCCCTCCACCTGGATTTGGTTCTGGAGGACGAAAAGGTAGTGGACGTTATCCCGGAAATCGGCTTCGTCCACAGAGGGCTGGAGCATTTGGTGGACAAACGGGATTTTAAGGATTACGTCTATGTGGCGGAGCGCATCTGCGGCATTTGCTCCTTCATGCACGGCATGGGCTACTGCGAGTCCATCGAGTATGGCATGGGCATTGAGATTCCCAACCGGGCCAAATATCTGCGCACCATCTGGGCGGAGATGAGCCGGGTTCATTCCCATCTGCTGTGGCTGGGCCTGCTGGCGGACGGCTTTGGCTTCGAGGCCCTGTTCAACGAGTGCTGGCGGATTCGGGAGGACGTGCTGGATATGCTGGAGGCATCCACCGGCGGCCGCTGCATCTTCTCCGTGAACAACGTGGGCGGCGTTATCAAGGACATGGACAGCGCCATGCTCCACGGCTTTGTGGAGAAGTTTGACAAAATCGAGCGCGACCTCCACGACGTGGTGGATACCTTCCTGAATGACTACACGGTAAAGAGCCGTCTGGTGGGGGTGGGTAACCTGACCAAGCAGGCTGCCCTGGGCTTGGGGGCCTGCGGCCCTATGGCCAGAGCCTCCGGCCATGCGCTGGATATGCGGATGCTGGGCTATGCCGCCTATGGTGATTTAGATGTGAAAATCGCCACCTCGGACGGCGGCGACTGCTATGCCCGCACGGAAGTTCGTATCCAGGAGATTTTCAACGCCATCGACCTGATTCGCCAGGCGGTGGATAAGATTCCCGCGGGCGACCTGATCGTTCCGGTGAAGGGCAACCCCACCGGCGAGTTTATGGTGCGGATGGAGCAGCCCCGGGGCGAGGCCTGCTACTACACCAAGGGCAACGGTACCCCCTATCTGGACCGGTTCCGTGTGCGTACTCCCACCTTTGCCAACATTCCCGCTATGGCGGAGATTATGAAAGGCTGCGACGTGGCGGATATTCCAATGATCATCCTGACCATTGACCCCTGCGTCAGCTGCACGGAGAGGTGATAGACCATGGGATTGATGACATTTGCCAAGGTTGCCGTGCGCAACCTCTTCTCCAAGCCGTACACCACCAACTACCCCTATGAGCCGGCGGTTTACCCGGAGCGCTCCCGGGGCCGTATCCTGCTGGATCACAGCAAGTGCGTCCTCTGCGGGCTGTGCAGCACCCATTGCCCCACGGACACCATCTTCATCGACCGGAAGGCCGGCACCTGGAACATGAACCGCTTTGACTGCGTCCAGTGTGGCAACTGCGTGAAGGTCTGCCCCAAGTCGGCTCTGTCCATCGTGCCCGGTTACTTTACGCCCAATGTGGATAAGGTAATCGAGACGAATCAAATCAAGGCTCCCGCCGCCTTCACTGGCAACACCACAGAGCCTGGCGCGATTCCCACCGGCCCGGCTATGGCCGTGCCCGTGGTGAACGATGCCTGTATCCTGTGCGGCGCCTGCGCGGCCCAGTGCCCTGCCGGGGCTATCACGGTGGAGGACGGCTGGTCTGTCAATGCGGAAGCCTGCCTGGGCTGCGAGGGCTGTATCTCCACCTGCCCGGAGAACGCCCTGAGCATGAAGAGCGCTGTGGCCCCCGGCCACGAGGCGGCCATGGCAGCCTCCGACAAGGAGTGGGGCGTGCAGCGGAAGCTGGGCCGTCGGCCCTATGTGCCTCAGTTCGACAAGGACGGGGAGGAGATTCCCGTTCCCGCCTGTACCCTGCCGGACTATGTGGATGAGTGGGCTGACCTGCCGGTCTCCACGCCGGAGAACTGCGTATATTGCGGCCTCTGCTCCAAGCAGTGCCCCAAGGGCGCCATCGTGGTGGACCGTAAGGAAAAGATTTGGGAAGTGGACAACGCCGAGTGCGTCCGCTGCGGCATCTGCGTGGAGAACTGCCCGAAGCAGGCCCTGACCCTGCCCGACGTCACCAAGGATGTGCCGGTGGAGGAGGAAGCGGACTTCATCATTGCCTGCCTGGAGCCGGGCTACAATGCCGAGTTCACCGACCTGCCTAAGAAGGGCGACGCCTGTGTCTATTGCGGCCTGTGCGCGAAGAAGTGCCCTGCCGGTGCGCTGACCGTGGACCGCAAGACCAAGACCTGGAAGGTGGACAACGAGCTGTGCGTCCGCTGCGGCGTCTGCGCCGGGGTATGCCCCAAGAAGTGCATTGACCTTTAATCATTGACTTCATTCTGCCGCCGGTGGGTCTCCCACCGGCGGACTTTCCAATGGGGGAGGGATTCTATGGCTGCTGCGGCAGAGCGCATTACCGTATATGGCATGGTGCAGGGCATCGGATTCCGCCCCTTTGTGGCCCGTCTGGCGGAGGAGATGGGGGTCGCCGGTACTGTGCGCAACAGCGGCGGCATTGTGACGATTCAGGCGACGGCGGAGCAGGCGGTGCTGGAGCGCTTTGTGGAGCGGCTGGAAGGGGAGTGCCCCTCCGGGGGCCGCATTGACCGCATTCAGCGGGAGCCGCTGCCCCCCGGGCGGGACAGCGGCTTTGCCATTGTGGAGAGCGAACCGGCTGCCGGGGAGCCGCCCCTGATTCCGCCTGACCTGCCCACCTGCCCCCGCTGCGCCAGGGAACTCCGCGACAGGGGGAACCGCCGCTACCGCTATCCCTTCATCAGCTGCGTGGCCTGCGGCCCCCGCTACAGCATTCTCAAAGCGCTGCCCTATGACCGATGCAACATCACGATGGACGTATTCCCCATGTGCGGGGACTGCGAAAGGGAATATACGGCCAAACAGGATGTGCGCCGCCACGCCCAGACCATCGCCTGCCACAGCTGTGGCCCGGTGCTGACCCTGGACACCAGGGCGGAGCATCTCACCCGGGAAGCGGCCCTCCAACGTGGGGTGGAACTTCTGAAAGGCGGCAAAATCCTGGCGGTGAAGGACATCGGCGGCTATCACCTGGCCTGCGACCCCAACTGTGAGGAGGCAAATCGCCGCCTGCGGCAGCTGAAGGGGCGGGAGAAGAAGCCCTTCGCGGTGCTGTTCCCCGATGTAGAAGCAGTGCGGCGCTATTGCTACCTCTCCGGTGAGGAGGAGCGGCTGTTGACCTCGCCCGCACGGCCTATCGTGTTGCTGAGAAAGCGGCCCGGCATGGATTTTGCCCCCTCCTGCTGCGGCAGCAGCCTGGAAATCGGAGCCATGCTGCCCTGCAACCCGCTGCAAATCCTCCTGGCGGAGGAGTGCGGCCCGCTGGTGATGACCAGCGGCAACCGCTCCGGCGCGCCTATGGTAATTGCAGATGAGCCTATGTTGAACTGGCTGCGGGAGAGCGACCTGCTGGACGGGGTGCTGTCCCACGGGCGGGAGATTCTGACCCCGCTGGACGATTCTGTGGCCCGTATTGTAGAAGGGGAGACGCAGTTCTTCCGCCGGGCCAGAGGCTATGTGCCGGAGCCTATTAGCCTGCCCCGCGCGACAAAGACTCCGTTTTTTGCGGCGGGGGGCGACTTGAAAGCCTGTTTCGGGCTGGTCAGCGGTAGCCGGGTCTATCTCAGCCAGCACTTTGGGGACTTGGAGGAGTTGGATGCCTTCCAATCCTACCAGGCCGCGGCGGAGCGGATGGAAGAACTGTTCCAAATCAAACCGGAGCTTGGCGTCTGTGACAAACACCCCGGATATTTTTCTGGGAACTATACCCATCGGCGCTACGGGGACTGCGCTGCCGTCCAGCATCACCACGCCCATGTCGCCTCGGTCATGGCGGAGTATGGCCTGACGGGGCCGGTGCTGGGGGTGGCCTTTGACGGCACCGGCTATGGCACGGACGGTACCGTCTGGGGCGGAGAGTTTCTGCTCTGCACCGGCCCCAATTTGGTGCGTGTGGGGCATATCGCCGCTATCCCCATGTTGAGCGGCGATGAGAGCGCCAGAAATGCGGATGCCAGCCTGGCGGCTTATCTGCTCCACGCCGGTTTGACCGGGGAAGGGACGCGGTTCCAAACGGTGGAAGCGGCGCTCCGCCTGGGCGTCAACACGGTGCGCTCCTCCTCTATGGGGAGGCTCTTCGATGCGGCGTCGGCGCTGCTGGACATTTGCCACTATAACAGCTACGAAGGGGAGTGCGCCATCCTCCTGGAGCAAGCGGCGGCACAGGCGGAATCGGCCTGGCCCCTGTCCTTCCCGGTGAAGGAACAGGACGGCTGCCTTGTGGGGGACAGCGCTGCCCTGATACGCTCCATGCGGGAAGGGCAGGAGCGCGGAGCCTCCCCCGCGTCGCTGGCTCTTGGCTTCCATCATGCTGTGGCAGAGCTGACGCTGGCGATTTGCCGGCGCCAGCGGACGGCCAGCGGCGTGGAGCAGGTGGCCCTGTCCGGCGGCACCTTTCAGAACCGTATCCTGCTGGAGCATACCGCGGCGCTGCTGCGGGCGGACGGCTTCACCGTTTACTACAACCGTCAGGTGCCGCCGGGAGACGGCGGCCTCGCCCTGGGGCAGGCCTGGCTCACGATTCTGGCAGAGAAAAATGACGATAAAGCAATTTGAACGATAGGAGGAAGGAACTATGTGTGTTGCATTGCCGGGGATAGTGACTGCGGTGGAAGGCCGCACTGCCACGGTGGATTTTAGCGGAAATATCGTTCAGGCTCGGGCTGGACTGGTACCGGTCAAGGTGGGGGACTGGGTGCTGGTACACGCTGGCTGCATCCTACAGACGGTATCCTCCTCCGAAGCGGAGGAGATGGAGGACATCTTCCGGGAGGTGGAAGCCCTTGGCGTTTGATTTGGAGGCGGTCAAGACCTATCTGGCCGCCTATGACGGCCCGCCTGTGCGCATCATGGAGGTGTGCGGCAGTCACACCGCCGCCATCTCCAAGCTGGGGATTCCTTCGATGCTCAGTGAGCGGATTCAGCTCATCTCCGGCCCCGGCTGTCCCGTCTGCGTTACGCCCACAGCCTATATTGACCGGCTGATCGACCTGAGCATGACCGAGGGCTGCGCCGTCTGCACCTTTGGCGACCTGCTCCGGGTGCCGGGCAGCCGGGACAGGGAGGTGCGCACCCTGAACCTAGCGAAGGGGAGAGGGGGTAAAGTCTATATGCTTTACTCGCCAATGGACATCCTTCCCCTGGCGGAGCAGCATCCAGAATGGACGTGGTACTTCGCCGCTGTGGGCTTTGAGACCACCACCCCGGTCTACGCTCTGCTGTTGCAGGCGTTGGAGGAGCAGGGCGTCACCAACGTGAAGCTGGTGACGGCCCTGAAAACCATGCCTGCCGTGATTGCGCATCTGTGCGAAAATGGCGCAAAAATCGACGCTTTCCTTGCGCCGGGCCATGTCAGTGTGGTGACAGGGGCCCAGGCGTTCCGGCCGCTGGCGGAACGGTACCGGCTGCCCTTTGTCGTATCCGGATTCCAGGGGGGCGAGCTGCTGACGGCGATTTACGGGGCGGTGCGCTCCGTGGGGCAGGGCAGGGTGCTGAACCTGTATCCTTCCGTTGTGACGGAACAGGGAAACTGTGAAGCACAGGCACTTGTCAGCCATTACTTTCAGCCCTGCACCGCCGTTTGGCGCGGCATGGGGGAAATTGCCGATTCCGGCATGATGCTTCGCCCGGAGTTTTCCGCCTATGAAGGGGGCAGCGCCGGTTTGAACCGGGACAACGCCAATCCCGCCTGCTCCTGCGGAGCGGTGCTGTCCGGCAAGCTGCGGCCCCAGGACTGCCCCCTCTTTGGCAAGGGGTGCAATCCCATGAATCCCCAGGGGGCCTGTATGGTTTCCACCGAGGGAAGCTGCTTCCAGTATTTGACCAATCATCGTGACAGGTAGGTGTTCACCATGAAAATCACAACGGCCCGCGGCGCCGGCGGCAAAGCCACCGGCGAGTTGATTGGGCGAATTTTCGCCCATCACTTCGACAATGAGGTTTTGAACCAGATGGAGGACAGCGCCGTCGTGCCCGCCTCCGAGCGCATCGCTCTGACCACAGACAGCTTTGTGGTGATGCCCCTGACCTTCCCCGGCGGGGATATTGGGCGGCTGTGCGTCTGCGGCACGGTGAACGATTTGGCCATGCGGGGGGCCGTCCCCCAATACCTGACCTGCGGCTTCATCCTGGAGGAAGGGCTGGACAGCGCGCTGCTGGAAACGCTAGTGGTCAGCATGGCGGCTACGGCCAGGGAGGCCGGGGTGACTATCGTGGCCGGAGACACCAAGGTGGTGGAAGGCCAGGGCGGTTTCTACGTCAACACTGCCGGGGTGGGTTTCGTCCCAGATGGGGTGGAGATTTCCGCCGGCCGCTGCGCCCCTGGGGACGTTGTGTTGGTGTCCGGCGACCTGGGCGACCATCACGCCTGCATCCTCAGCCAGCGCATGGGGATTCAAAACGGGATTCGGAGCGACTGCGCCCCCTTGGGCGGCATGGTGCAGGAGCTGTTGGCGGCTGGTATCCAGGTACACACCCTCCGGGACGTGACCCGGGGCGGGCTGGCGACTGTGTTAAAGGAGTTGGCGGAGGCCTCCCGGTGCAGCATCACCCTGGAGGAGGCCGCCCTGCCGGTGAACCCCCAGGTGCGGGACTTCTGCGGCCTGCTGGGGCTGGACCCGCTCTATATGGGCAACGAGGGCAAGCTGGTAGCTGTCCTCCCGGCGGCCCAGGCGGAGGAAGCCCTGGCGGTGCTTCGGCGGAGCAAATACGGCAGCCACGCGGCCTGCATCGGCGTGGTGGGGGATGAGGAGCCGGGTCTGCTGACTGTCAAAACCTCCATTGGCGGCAGACGGGCTCTGGATGTCCTCCAGGACGAGGGCCTGCCCAGAATCTGTTGAAAAAGACAACCTCGCATCACTGTGGCAAAACAGTGATGCGAGGCTTTTGTTTTATCTATTATTTGTCGGACGATGGCACCGGATTGCCGTATTCATCCAGCGCCTTCCACTTGCGGACAAAGTCCGGCACCAGCACCCCGCCGGTGGATGCCTGCCAGTAGCCGTAGAGCGACTTGGCGAAGTTCACCTGCGCCTTGCTGTGGGGGAAGCGCAGATACCTGGGGTTTAAGTCCCAGATGCGCACCCGGTCCAGGCCGTCAGCGTCCTTCAGCAGCTTTGCCAGCAGGGTGCCCCGCGCCGTGTCCTGCACCTGGTACCGCTCCAGTATCTGGGGCAGAAGGGCGTCGTCCCGGGCGTGAACGTCCACCGCTGCGGAAATCTCCGCCAGTTCCTCCCCGGTGCGGCCGGTCAGCTCCCCCAGCCGCCGGGCGGAGCGTCGGCCATGCTCGGTATCCTCCCGGTCATTGATGCGGCCCACATCGTGGTAGGCGCAGGCGTCCAGCAGCAAGCAGGTATCCCCCTCGGTGCAGCCCTCCTCCATAGCGCCCATGGCCCCGTGACACATGGTGCGGACGATGTGGCCCACACCGTGGAGGTTGCTTTCATAGAGGGCGTCCCGGTTCAGCTGCGCCAGCGCACCGGCGCAATAACCGGCGTAAGGGCTCTCCAGGAAGCGGGCGACCAGAGGCGCGTCCTCCCCCCAATCCGCGCTGCGCAGGAGGGTCATCAACCGTTCGCCGTCATCCATTTCGCTCACTCCTCCCGTGTCATATGCTGTACGGCAGCTTTCAACATCAGCCGTTTGGTGCCCACCGTGTCAAAAGCAATCTCCACCAGCGCGTCGCCGCCCATGGGCAGCACATTGACGATCATACCCCGGCCAAAGGCGGTGTGCTCCACGATGGTGCCCTTTTGGTACTGGCTCAGCAGCTGGAAGGATGCCTGTACCGCCCGCTGGCCGGTGGGCTTTGCGTCGTGGTGGATGCTGATGCCGCCGCCCAGGGGACCGCGGTCTCTCTGCGTCCGGCGGGTCTTGCCGCTATAGCGGCCACCCTGCCCATCCTCGGTGTGTTCCTGACTGGACGATTCGCTGTCCCTCCAGCGGCCGCCATACTCCCGTCTGTCGGCCTCATAGGCCCGGCCGCTTTTTTCCAGATAGGCTTCTGGAATCTCCTTGATGAAGCGGGACGGCTGGTTGGAGTTGGTGCGCCCAAACAGCATCCGCTGGGTGGCAGAGGTCAGGAACAGCCGCTCCTTGGCCCTGGTCATGGCCACATAGCACAGCCGCCGTTCCTCCTCCATCTCCTCCTGCTCGCCAATGGAGCGCAGGCCCGGGAAGATGCCTTCCTCCACCCCGGCCACAAAGACCCAGGGGAACTCCAGCCCCTTGGCGGCGTGCATGGTCATCATCAGGACGCAGTTGTCGCTGTCCTCAGTGCTGTCCAGGTCGGTATAGAGGGCCACCTCGTCCAGGAAGCCCGCCAGGGTGGGGTGAACGGCATTCTCCACATAGGACTGAATGTTGGAGCGCAATTCCTTGACGTTCTCAATGCGGCTCCGGTTTTCAATGGTCTTCTTGGCCTCCAGCGCCGCCACATAGCCGGTGGCGGCCACCACCTCGTCGTAGAAGTCACAGAGATTCATTGTCTCTGATTTTTCACGCAATCCGTCGATGATGGCGAGGAACGCGTCCAGCTTGGCGCCGCTCTTAGCCAGCTCCGGATAGTCGCGGGACTTGCGGAGGATGGCGGCAATGGGCTGATGCTCCTGCTGGGCCAGCGCGGTGGCGCTGTCCACCGTCTTGGCCCCAATGCCGCGGGCGGGTACGTTGATGATACGGCGGAGGCGCAAATCGTCCGCCTCGTTGTGAATCACGCAGAGGTAGGCCAGCATATCCTTGATTTCCGCCCGGTCAAAGAACTTCATGCCGCCGATTACCTTATAGGGGATACCGTTGCGTTTGAAGCCCTGCTCGATGGCGTTGGACTGGGCGTTCATTCGGTACAGCACGGCGCAGTCTTTCCACGCCATGCCGGAGCTGACTGCCTGCATGATTTGAGCGGAGATGTACTGGGCTTCATCCGATTCGTTGATGGCGGAGTAGCATTTTATTTTTTCACCTTCGGGATGCTCCGTCCACAGGTTCTTCCCCTTGCGCTCGGTGTTGTTGCCAATGACGGCATTGGCCGCGCCCAGGATGTTTTTGGTGGAGCGATAGTTCTGCTCCAGCCGAATGACCCGGGTGCCCTTGTACTGGTGCTCGAACTCCAAAATATTCTCGATGGTGGCCCCACGGAAGCGATAGATGGACTGGTCATCATCGCCCACCACGCAGATATTTTCCCACTTTCCCGCCAGGAGGGACACCAGAAGGTATTGCAGATGATTGGTGTCCTGATACTCATCCACCAGCACATAGCGGAACTTATTCTGCCAGTAGGCGCGCACCTCCTCGTTTGCCTCCAGCAGCCGCACCGTATGGAGGATGAGGTCGTCAAAGTCCAGGGCGTCGGCCTCCCACAGGCGGCGTTCATACTCCTGATAGACCCTGGCGATTTGCTGCTGGCGAAGGTCGCCGGAGTCCCTGGCCTTCTGGGCGTAATCCCCGGCCAGCATCATATCCTCCTTGGCCTTGGAGATGATGGAGAGGGCGGCGCGGGGGGCCAGCGTCCGGTCGTCCAGGTTAAAGGTCTTCAGCACATCCTTCACCACCCGGAGGGAATCGTCCGTGTCGTAGATGGTGAAGGAGCTGGAAAAGCCCAGAAGGCTAATATCCCTGCGCAAAATGCGGACGCAGGCGGAGTGAAAGGTGGAGGCCCAGACGCCGTCCGCCTCCACCCCCAGCCGGGTGGCCAGCCGGTCTTTCAGCTCCCCGGCGGCCTTATTGGTAAAGGTGATGGCGAGAATGGACCAGGGCGAGGCCGGGTGGCACCGGCACAGCATCTCCGCCCGGCGGGCGTCCTCCGGGGCAGGGGAGGCCAAATAGCCCTCCAAAAACGTCACATCCTCCGGGGTCGCCCAATCCGGTGTTTCATCACACTGGGGGTCGCTGCCGCAGCCGTATTTGATTAGGTTGGAGATGCGGTCAATCAGCACCGTCGTCTTTCCGCTGCCCGCCCCGGCCAGCAGCAGCAGCGGCCCTTCCGTGGCAAAGACGCCCTGGCGCTGCTCCGGGTTCAGGTGCAGGTATTCTGTTTCAATGACGGCCCGCCGCAGCTGGCAGAAGCGCTGGGCCTGTGCAGGTTCCAACATATCGAGATTCCCCTATTCTATCTATTCTGATGTTATTTTACGCCTTTTCTTCGTGAATTGCAACTGGGGAATCGTCCGGAGGGCCACGCGGCGTTTTCACAGGAATCTGCATCTCACCCCTTGACAGCAATCGAACAAATGTTTATAATATAGAACATCAGTTCGATAGGGAAGGAGGGAGCCGCCGTGGAGCTGATGGACAAGCTGACCATCCTGACCGACGCCGCCAAGTATGACGCCGCCTGCACCTCCAGCGGTCTGGACCGGCAGGCCCGGAAGGGGCGGATGGGCAGCACCATGCCCGCAGGCTGCTGCCACACCTTTTCCGCAGATGGACGGTGTGTGACGCTGCTGAAGGTGCTGCTGACAAACGTGTGCTGCTATGACTGCCAATACTGCGTGAACCGCCGCTCCAACGACCTTCCCCGCACCGCCTTCACGCCCCGGGAGCTGGCGGAGCTGACCATGCAGTTTTACCGCCGGAACTATATCGAAGGGCTGTTCCTGTCCTCTGCCGTCCTCCGCTCCCCGGACTACACCACAGAGCTGATGATTCGTGCCCTGACCATCCTGCGGAAGGAGTACGGCTTCCGCGGCTATATCCACGCCAAGGCCATCCCCGGAGCCGACCCAGCCCTGACCTGGCAGCTGGGGCTGCTGGCTGACCGGCTCAGTGTCAACATCGAGCTGCCCAGCGAGCAGAGCCTGAGCCTGCTGTGCCCGGACAAGAGCCGGAAGGCCATCTTCCGGCCCATGGCCCAGATTCGGGACGGCAGCCACCAGTACGCGCTGGAGCGCAGGAAATCCCGCAATGCCCCCCGCTTTGCCCCCGCCGGGCAGTCCACCCAAATGATCATCGGAGCCACCCCGGAAAGCGACCTGCATATTTTGCAGCTCACCTCCGCCCTCTACCAGAGGTACAAGCTAAAGCGGGTCTTTTACTCGGCCTATATGCCGGTGGCGTCCTCTCCGCTGCTGCCCGCCCCGGAAGGGTATCAGCCGCCGCTGCTGCGGGAGCATCGGCTGTACCAGGCGGACTGGTTGCTGCGCTTCTACCACTTTTCCGCAGACGAGCTGCTGGACGAGCAGAACCCGAACTTTGACCAGAACCTGGACCCGAAGTGCAGTTGGGCGCTGCGGCACCTGGAGTTCTTTCCGGTGGAGGTCAACACCGCCGACTATGAAGCCCTGCTGCGGGTGCCGGGCATCGGCGTCACCTCTGCCAAGCGCATTGTCACAGCCCGGAGGGTGGGCCCCCTCCACTTTGACGGGCTGAAAAAGCTGGGGGTGGTGCTGAAGCGGGCTCAATATTTCCTGACCTGCTGCGGGCGGGTGTGCGAAGGGATGTCCGTCGGTGAGGACGGGGTACTGCGCAATCTGGTGGCCCAGGAAGCGCCCCGGCTGGCGCAGTACCAGCCGGAGCAGCTTTCCCTGTTCTGAACTGCATTGGAGGCTATCATGCTGCAAGTAACGTTTCCCACCGCTGTCCCCCAGGAACAGCTGCAATTTGCCGTCATTTTGGCCCGCTGCCAGGGGAAGTGGATGCTGTGCCGCCGGGAGACCAGCCATGTCTGACTGGCCTCTGGTGAACTACCAGTACGACGGCAGCTTTGCCGGATTCCTGTCCTGCGTGTATGACAGCTTCACCTATCACGAAGCCCCCGCCGCCTTTTACACACCGGAGGAGGCCCGTATCTCCTTCTACACCACCCGCATGGTGGAGACGGATGAGATCCACGCCAGGCAGGTCTACGCCTCCTGGAAGCGCCGTATCTCCCCGGAGGCGCAGCAGTTGGCGGCGAACGGCTTCTTGACCTGTATGCCGGAGCGGGAGATGGCCATTTACCGCTTCATTTCCCTGGGGTATCAGGTGGGGCCGGGGGTGATTCACTGGCTGACGGATGAGCGGGTGGAGCCGCTGTACAAGTCGGTGCAGTTCCTGAAAAACGAGGCCCATCTGTTGAAGGGCTTCCTGCGGTTCGCAGATTATGGGGGCTTTCTGGCAGGGCGCATACAACCCAGAAACCGGGTGCTGCCCCTGCTGCGGCCTCACTTCTGCGCCCGCTACAACACGGAGCATTTCCTGATTTACGACGAGACCCATCAGGAGGCCCTGTTTTATCGGCCCTATCAGTGGGCCATCGTGCCGCTGGAGGCGTTGGAGCTGCCGCCCATCACCAGGAACGAAGCGGGGTATCAGGCGCTGTGGAAGCGCTTTTATGACACCGTCGCCATCGAAGGGCGTTACAACCCCAAACTGCGGATGAATAATGTGCCCAAACGGTACTGGAACAACATGGTAGAGCTGAAGGACGAGGCGGAACACCCAACGCCGTCTGGCAGCCTGCGCAAAAAAGGATAGGCGGTCGGCCAACCAATGGCCGACCGCCCGCTTGCGTCATGTGGTGGGAACCGGGGAGCCGCTGAAGGAATGCAGCTGTGACAAAAAATCCCCGGAAAGGACCTCGCCTTGCGGTAAATTTCCTCGCAATGCGCGCTTGCGCATTTATTCAGAGGTCCCTAAGTTCTTTCAAAAACACGAGGGCGGTTGTCCGTCCGTTTATCTTTCGAGCGTATAATATACAATATCAGCTGCGCCTGATCGTGCTATTGCACTGATACGCGCAGCAAAAGGGGTGTGTCAATGTGAAAAACGGATTCAGCAGATGGTGCGACCAGATGTGGCTGTACGTCGTCTATTTTCTGGGCATTGTTATGGCCTGCACACTGGTGTGGAACTGGGATACCTGGGAGATGAGCCGTAAGCTGGTCTGTATGCTGGCCATCGCTGTCCCCATGCACATCTTCGAGGAAAACTCCTTTCCTGCCGGGTTCTACTATATGAACAACTTGGGCTTCGGGTCGAAGGAGCCTATGGTCTATCCGCAAAACCGCTGCACCAATATGGTCACAAACCTGGGCGCTGAAATCGTGCTGATTTTGCTGACGGTCAACACACAGGTCATTGAGCCAAGCGCGGTCACGCTGGTGCTGTTCTTCGGATTGGGCGAGACCATCAACCATACCAGAAGCGGCATCCTGATGTACCGGCGTTATCGCGAGAAGGGCAAAAAGACCGTTTATGGGCCGGGACTGGTCACCTCCTGGTGCGTACTGATACCGCTCAGTACGGCAGCGCTCAAGTGGCTGACGGGCCATTCCGTGACGGCGTTGCAGGTCATCGGGGGCATCGGCATTTTCCTGGGCATTGCGGTTTGCCTGATTTTGCTGCCCTTTGCGGTCTCCCTGCGGGTGAAAAGCAAAGAGTTCGCGTTCCACGACAAGGGTTACTTTGAAAAATTTGAACGATAAAGGAGTTGTATAACAATGAGCAGACTTGCTTGGAAAGACACTGCCGCCCTGATTGCAGAGGACGCACTGGCGATTCAGCAGGATGAAAAGGTCGTCATTGTGTCCGGAGAGGGCATAGAAAAGGTGGATGGGCTGAACGACTTATATCTCGCCGTGAAGGACGACCTGTATCAAAGGGGAATTGCCCCTGTCTGCCTGAGCTACCTGGCAGAGCCTGGCAAACAGGTGCCGGAGCTTGTGGAGACAGTGTGCTGTGATGCGGACGTCATTATCACCATTTACACCCGCGGGCTGCTGCACTCCGACGCCTGGCCCCGGATACGGGAGGGCCGCAAGCCGTCAAGCCGCCTTTTACTCCTGCCGAACGGCAACAGCGATGATTTTCTGAACCGCATGATGCCAAAGACGAAAGAAAGGTTCTATGAGATAGCGGGGATAACAGACAAAATCGGCGGTCAATTCCTTGGCGAACACACCATACGTCTGACCGCACCCAACGGTACTGACCTGACCTTCCGGGTCGGGCAGTTGGCGGGCTGGGCGCACAGCGGCGTCGGCACCGAGCCCGGCTCCTTTATCCTTCTGCCTGCCGGGACGCTGAACCTGGGCGTGGATGAGGGTTCCGCCGAGGGGACGCTGGTCATTGACTGCCACACCGCCCTTAAGTGGGAACTGATGGAGGAGGCAGTGACCTTCCAGGTCAAAAACGGCTATGCCGTTTCCATTCAGGGCGGCAGCTATGCGGACGACTTTGCCGCAGCCGCTGCAAAATTCCCAAACGGACCGGAGGAGACCCTCTGCATCGCTGAATTTGGCCTTGGCTTTGATAAGACAGCGGATGTCCGTGTCAATCCCAGCGAGGGAGAGCATATGTACGGCGCTGCCCATATCGGGATCGGCTCCAACGGCTCTTTTGGAGGCAGCGTGATGATTGATGCATGGCATATCGACTGCATTCTGGAAGGCGTATCTGTAGAACTGGATGGGAAGCTGATTGAGCAGGATGGGCAATACCTTGCGTGATTGCGAAAATCCTTGCACAGCAAGTAAGGTTTCAACTATAAAATCCGAACATTGATACATAGCGCACAGCTCACACGACTTATTCTCGTGTGAGCTTGTTTTTTATGTTGAAGGGGAAGGTTGTGAAACAAAGGGCACGCCATCTGCAGTTATGGCGCAAATTTACTAAATGCCACTGCGGCAATAAAACCGTTGACAAACCGGAAGGTTGTGCTATAATAAGAATGATATAAAAAGGCGAAGATGGAGAAGGGGAAGCATCCCTTCCGCATACCAGAGAGAGGCCGTGACACGCTGAGAGCGGCCTTTGCGGAACCGTTTCCTTACCACTCCGGAGCTGCGCACGAGCGGGCGGGAGGCCGTCCGGTAAGTGCCGCCGACCCCTGCTGCGTTAGGGCAGGAAACGAGTGAAACATCAAGGTGGAACCGTGCATTTGCACCCTTGGGCGGCGTGAAGCTGCTCAAGGGTGCTTTTAGTTGCGAAAAGGAGCGAAAGAACCATGAAAGTAATTTACAATGACGGCACAGTGAAGGAGTGCGCCCCGGAGGAGGAGCTGCACATCATCCGCCACTCCGCAGCCCACATTATGGCCCAGGCGGTGAAGCGCCTCTATCCCCAGGCGAAGATGGCCTTCGGCCCCGCCACAGAGAAGGGCTTCTACTATGACATCGACCTGGGGGACGCCACCCTCAGCGACAGCGACCTGGAGAAAATCGAGGCCGAGATGAAGAAGATCACCAAGGCCAACCTGCCCTTCAAGTCCTTCATCCTGCCCCGGGAGGAGGCTGTGGCCCTGATGCAGGAGCGGGGCGAGGACTACAAGGTGGAGCATATCGCCGACCTGCCGGAGGACGCTGTCATCAGCTTCTTCCAGCAGGGGGAGTATATCGACATGTGCGTTGGCCCTCATCTGACCTATACCAAGGCGCTGAAAGCCTTCAAGCTGACTAAGGTGTCCGGCGCCTACTGGCGGGGAGATGAGCATAACAAGATGCTCACCCGCATCAACGGCATTGCCTTCCACAACCAGACGGAGTTGGACGAGTATCTGAAGCTGCTGGAGGAGGCCAAGAAGCGGGATCACCGGAAAATCGGCAAGGAAATGGGCCTCTTTATGATGTGCGACGAAGGCCCTGGCTTCCCCTTCTTCCTGCCTAACGGCATGATTATCAAGAACCAGCTCATTGATTACTGGCGTGAAATCCACACCCGGGACGGTTATGTGGAGGTCTCCACCCCCATGATTATGAACCGCCGCCTGTGGGAGACCTCCGGCCACTGGGACCATTACAAGGACAATATGTACGCCACCAAAATCGACGATGAGGACTACTGCATCAAGCCCATGAACTGCCCCGGCGGCGTCATGGTCTACCGCAGCCAGCCCCACAGCTACCGAGATCTGCCCCTGCGCATCGGCGAGCTGGGTCTGGTCCACCGCCACGAGAAGCGGGGCGAGCTCCACGGCCTGTTCCGCGTCCGCTGCTTCACCCAGGACGACGCCCACATCTTCATGCGCCGGGACCAAATCACTGATGAAATCGCCGGTGTGGTGCATCTGATTAACGAGGTGTACGAGAAGTTCGGCTTCAAGTACTTCGTGGAGCTGTCCACCCGCCCGGAGGACAGCATGGGCTCCGATGAGGACTGGGAAGACGCCACCAACGGCCTGAAGAACGCCCTGGAGCAGCTGAATATGCCCTATATCGTCAACGAGGGCGATGGCGCGTTCTACGGCCCCAAAATCGACTTCCACCTCCAGGACAGCCTGGGCCGCACCTGGCAGTGCGGCACCATCCAGCTGGACTTCCAGATGCCGCTGAACTTCGGCCTGGAGTATGTGGCGGAGAACGGGGAGCGGGAGCGTCCCATCATGATTCACCGGGTCTGCTTCGGCTCCATCGAGCGGTTCATCGGCATCCTGACCGAGCATTTCGCCGGGAAGTTCCCCACCTGGCTGGCCCCCACCCAGGTGAAGGTGCTGCCCGTTTCCGAAAAGAGCATGGCCTATGCGGAGTCCGTCACTGACGCCCTGAAAGCCGCCCACATCCGCGTGGCCCTGGACAGCCGCAGCGAGAAAATCGGTTATAAAATCCGTGAGGCCCGCCAAATCGACCGGGTGCCCTATATGCTGATTATCGGCGCGAAGGAAGTGGAGAACGGCACCATCTCCGTCCGCGACCGGGCTACCGACAGCACCACCGAGATGAAGCTGGAGGAGTTCCTGGCCAAAGTGGGGCAGGAGATTGCCGATAGAGTGTAAAGCCATTTTACCTGCGAGAATCTAAAGCGTGAAAAACAGCGCTGCGCATACTGCGCAGCGCTGCTTTTCTGTTCCACGACCGAAAAAAGGCTTGACAAAAACGGAACTGCCATTGTATAATACCCTCTAGTCATAGTAAAACTGGCTTTGACGGGGAAGAGTAGCATAGTCGCTTCTGCGCAGAGAGCCTCCGGTTGGTGTAAGGAGGCGGGCGGCGCTGTGTGAATACACCCCTGAGCTGCCGCCCCAACGGCGTGGATGCTCCGCGCTCAGTAGATGCGGTCGGGCTGCGCCCGTTATTGCGCCGGAGTCCTGCGACTCCCTGAGGTTCGCCCCGTGAGGGGCTGACGCATCAGAGGTGGTACCGCGTATCAGGTTTGATATGCCCTCTGTCCGCTTGCGCGGGCGGAGGGCTTTTTTGCGCCCTGTCCGGCAGCGATTCAATTCAATTTGGAAAAGGAGCGATGAACTATGACACTGTATGATGAGCTGGTCGCCCGTGGCCTGATTGCCCAGGTGACCGACGAGGAAAAGGTCAAGGAAATGATCAACAGCGGCAAAGCCACCTTCTATATCGGCTTTGACCCCACGGCGGACTCCCTGCACGTCGGCCACTTCATGGCCCTGTGCCTGATGCGCCGGATGCAGCAGCACGGCAACCGCCCCATCGCCCTGCTGGGCGGCGGCACCGCCATGATTGGCGACCCCTCCGGCAAGAGCGATATGCGGAAGATGATGACGCCGGAGATGATTCAGCACAACGCGGATTGCTTCAAGGTGCAGATGAGCCGCTTCATCGACTTCTCTGACGGCAAGGCGCTGATGCTGAATAACGCCGACTGGCTGCTGAAGCTGAACTATGTGGATCTGCTGCGGGAGGTAGGCGCCTGCTTCTCCGTGAACAATATGCTCCGGGCGGAGTGCTATAAGCAGCGCATGGAGCGGGGACTCAGCTTCCTGGAGTTCAACTATATGATCATGCAGTCCTACGACTTCTATCACCTCTATCAGGAGTACGGCTGCAACTTCCAGTTCGGCGGGGACGACCAGTGGTCCAATATGCTGGGCGGCCGTGAGCTGATTCGCCGCAAGCTGGGCAAGGAGGACGCCGAGGCCATGACCATCACCTTGCTCCTGAACAGCGAGGGGCAGAAGATGGGCAAGACGGTGTCCGGCGCGGTGTGGCTGGACCCCAACAAGACCTCCCCCTATGAGTTCTACCAGTACTGGCGCAATGTGGACGATGCGGACGTTATCAAGTGCCTGAAAATGCTGACCGACGTACCCCTGGAGCAAATCGCCGAGATGGAGACCTGGAAGGACAGCCAGCTGAACCAAGCCAAAGAGATTCTGGCCTACGAGCTGACCAAGCTGGTGCATGGGGACGAGGAGGCCGAAAAGGCTCAGTCCGCCGCCCGCGCCATCTTCTCCGGCGGCGGCAACGGGGATATGCCCTCCACCACCCTTTCCGCTGAGGATTTGACCGATGGGAAAATCAGTGTGCTGAAGCTGCTGGTGGCCGCCAGTATGGCCGCCTCCAACGGCGAGGCGAAGCGGCTGGTGAAGCAGGGCGGCGTCACCATCAACGGGGAGAAGGTCTCCGCCCTGGACGCGACCTATGACGAGAGTCAACTCACCGGCGACGGCCTGGTCATCCGCAAGGGGAAGAAGATTTTCCACCGGGTCACCCTGGCCTGAGAAAAAACAAATCCGCAGCCTCCCGTCGGGTACGTCCTGCCGGGAGGCTGCTTTCCTTAGGCAAGGAAAGAGGAAGGAAACAGGGTTTGCGCTTCTGGCGGGCCGGTTTCCTTAGACAAGGATTGATGAAGGAAATAGTTTTTTGCCCGACCGGCGGGCCCCATTTCTCGCTCCGCCGAGAAATGGGGGAAAGAGGGCGGCTTAAGAGGGCCGCTGTGCGTCCCTCTTAAGAATCTCCCTGTATTAGACAACCGGCTTGCGCCTTGTCTTTAATGCTCAGTGGGAGCGCAGGAGACAGACGATGTGACTTCATACGCACCAAAGCTGCCGCCGACGGCGGCTGGATACGATTGCCGCCCACGTCCCTGCCTTTGGCGGGGCGGGCGGCAATTCTATTACCCTTCGGTCGTGGAAATCTGACTGTAAGGTTAGGCTATGACCCCTGATGCAAAAAAACAATAGATAACTGCGCTATTTGATTAGAAGTTGTGACCCTGCGGTTCGGGCAGATGTTATCTACCGTTGGATGATAAAATTGCTCGTTCCGCCCGCCTCCGGCAGGGCGGAACGGCAATCCCCGCCAGCCGCCATCGGCGGCAGTTTTGGTGCGTAACAAGTCACATCGTCTGTCGCCTGATAGACCGCTTGCAGGTCGGGCGGCGCGAAGCCCCAGCGGGATAGGAGGAGGGTTCTTAGGGAGGAGCGAGGCCCCGAAGCTCCTCCCTAAGTCGCCTTCTTTCCCCCATTTCTTGGCGAAACAAGAAATGGGGCCCGCCGGGAGGGCAAGACCTTATTTCCTTCCAGTATCTTCATCCAAGGAACGAACGGCCCCCAATCGGGCAAAACGCAGTTCCTCATCCTTCCTTGTCTAAGGAATCCGCCGCCGGCGATTTTCCGCTTGCAGAGCAGGGCGGGCCATGCTATAATACCAAAAAGAGGAAATCAGACGCGCCGAAAGGCGCAGGCGCGACAGAAGGGGAGAGCCAACCATGAATGCAATGCTGGAGACCATTATGAACCGCCGCTCCGTGCGGAAGTACAACTTTGACGAGGTGCCGGAGGAGCAGCTGATGGACATTCTGGAGGCCGGACGCTGGGCCCCCACCGGCGGGAACTGCCAGACGGTGCATTTTATGGTCATCACGGACGAGAAGGTGCGCAGCGAGCTGCGGGCCAGGGTGCAGTCCGCCTTCGCCCGGATGGAGTTGACCGAGGATTTGTACGCCAGCATTAAAAATTCCATTCGGGCGTCCCGGCTGGGGACGTATGCGTTTGACTATAAGGCGCCTATCCTGGTGGTGGTGTCCAACCGGCGGGGGTACCCCAACGCGATGGCGGACTCCGCCTGTGCGCTGCAAAACATGATGCTGGAGGCCACCAGCCTGGGCATCGGCACCTGCTGGATCAACCAGCTTCACTGGCTGGACGAGCATCCCATGATTCGGGAGTATCTGGAGCCCCTGGGCCTCGGCACGGACGAGACGATTTGCGGCGCTCTGGCCATCGGCTGCTATGACGGGGTGCAGGCGGCAAAGCCCCGCACCGGTATGAAGGTGGATTTTATCCGCTGAAGTTCTGAAAGAGTACGGTTCCCGCAACGCGGCGGGAACAGGTAAAGGCACTTGACGGCCGCGCCTTCCGCAGAGGATGGGCGCGTCTGGACAGGTGCCTTCCCTCATGCGCCGTTGGGGTGGGAACTTCGTGGAAATAAGCGGTTGATAAAACGCATTTCATAGTGTATAATGAAGAAAGTATAAACTGGGTTTTTGCCGGGCTTTTTGCGGGATTACCGATGGGCCGACAGGCGGCAGCCCTGTCCCGCCGTCCTCTTTTGCCGCGTTCGGGAGGACGATGGAGCGCGGGAGACTGAACGCGGCAGAATGGAGCAATACAATGACCAGAACGACTGCCAGAGAAATCGCGGTCCACCTTGCCTACGAGCTGGGGTTCAGCGGCCTGTCCGCCCAGCAGCTGCTGGACGACCAGCTGACGGAGGAAAACTTCGCCGCCCTCGCCCAGGACGAGCCTCTGTATGAGGAGTTCCCGGATGAGGCCCAGCTGGCCTATATCCGCCGGGTCGTCACCGGCGTAGGGGAGCATGGCTATGAGCTGGACTCCTACATCGCCCAATACGCCATCGGCTGGAAGTTTGAGCGCATCCCCCGGGTGGCGGCGGCCATCATGCGGGTAGCCATGTTTGAGGTGCTGTATATGCCGGACGTGCCAAACCGGGCCGCCATCAACGAGGCGGTGAACCTGGCCAAGCGCTATGAGGATGAAAAGGTGGTATCCTTCCTCAACGGCGTGCTGGGGACGTTCGCCCGGAGCGAAGCGGCGGAGCCGCAGCGGCCATGAGCGTCTGCCTGGGTATCGACACCAGCAATTACACCACCTCCGCGGCGGTGTACCGCCCCGACGGAACGGGGCGGAATGAGGGCAGGCTTTTGACGGTGCCGGAGGGCGGCATGGGCCTGCGGCAGAGCGACGCCCTGTTTCAGCATGTGAAGCGCCTGCCTGACCGTATCCAGGCGCTGCGGGAGGCTGGCTGGCTGGAAGAGCCCATCGTGGCCGTAGGGGCCAGCACCCGGCCCCGCAGCGTGGAGGGTTCCTATATGCCCTGCTTCTTGGCGGGGGAGTCCCAGGGGCGGAGCCTGGCGGCGGCGCTGGATGTGCCGTTTTACGGCTTCTCCCATCAGGAGGGGCACCTGGCGGCGGCCTGCTGGTCTGCCGGACGGCTGGAGCTGCTGGAGCAGCCCTTTCTGGCCTGGCACCTGTCCGGCGGCACCACGGAGCTGCTGCTGGTGGAGCCGAAGGGGAGGAGCGTGGCGGCGACCTGTATCGGCGGCACCACGGATCTGTCCGCCGGGCAGCTGATTGACCGCACCGGCAAGCTGCTGGACATTCCCTTCCCGGCGGGGAAGGGGCTGGACGCCCTCAGTCAGGCGTCCAACAGCCAGGCGTTTTTCCGGGTGAAGATAGGGCAGGACCTCCGCTTCTCCCTCTCCGGCATGGAGAACAAGGCGAAGGAGCTGGTTCAGAAGCATTGCGAACCCCGTGACATCGCCCGCTTCACCCTGCTGACCATTGCCGAAACGGTGCGGCGTGTTACCGACCAGGCCAAAGGCTGTTATCCGGGCCTGCCGGTACTCTGCTCCGGCGGCGTGGCCTCCAACAGCCTGCTGCGGACAGTGATGCAGGATGCCGTCTTTGCCGAGCCGCAATATTCCACAGATAACGCGATGGGTATCGCGCTTTTGACCGACCGACAGTTGAATGGGGACTGACTATGGCAGCGCAGGAGATTTTTTCCGTCTCTCAGGTGAATCAATATATCAAGGGGATGCTGGACCAGGACAGATTCCTTGGCCGCATCTATATCCGGGGGGAGATTTCCAACTATAAACGCTACCCCTCCGGCCACCACTATTTTTCCCTCAAGGACGAGGGCGACGCGCTGAAATGCGTCATGTTCCGCTCCGCCGCCACCCGGCTGCGATTCCAGCCGGAGAGCGGCATGAAGGTCATCGCCTTTGGCCGGGTCACGGTCTACCCCCGGGACGGGGTGTATCAGCTTTATGTGGAGGCCCTCAGCCCGGACGGCATTGGCGAGCTGTATGTGGCCTTTGAGCAGCTGAAAGCCCGGCTGGAGGCGGAGGGCCTCTTCGATGAGGCCCATAAGAAGCCGCTGCCCGCCATCCCGGAGCGGATAGGCGTCATTACCTCTGAGGCCGGAGCGGCGGTGCATGATATTATCCGCGTCCTGCGGGCCCGCTGGCCCCTGTGTGAGGTGCGTCTGCTGCCGGTGCGGGTGCAGGGGGCGGAGGCTCCGGCGGAAATCGCTTCGGCCATCGCCTACGCCAACCGCTGGAAGGTTGCGGACGTGTTAATTGTAGGCCGCGGCGGCGGCAGCATGGAGGATTTGTGGGCCTTCAACGATGAGCGGGTGGCCAGGGCTATCTACGCCTCTGAGCTTCCCATTATCTCCGCCGTGGGCCATGAACCGGATGTGACCATTGCCGACTTCGTGGCGGACCGTCGGGCGGCCACCCCCTCCAATGGGGCGGAACTGGCAGTGCCGGACTGGCAGGACGTTTACAGCGGCCTGACCCAGCTGGACACACGGCAAAGGCAGGCGGTGCTGCGGCGTTTGCAGCAGGCCAGAGCGGCTGTAGAGCGGTGTGACCGCTCCCAGGCGCTGAAAAATCCCTATCTGCTGCTGGAGAGCAAGCAGATGGAGCTGGACCGCTTGACGGAGCGGCTGGGCAGCGCTGCGGAAAAGGCGCTGAACCGCCAGCAGGTGCGCCTGGCTTCCCTGACCGCCGGGCTGGACGCCATGAGCCCGCTGAAGGTGCTGTCCCGGGGCTATTCCGTGACCCGGAACCAGGCGGGCGCAATGACCTCCGTACAGGAGGCCGCTGTGGGAGATGAACTCAGCACTACCCTATCGGATGGCACCCTCACCTCTGTGGTAACGGCGGTGAATGAGGGCCGGAAAGGAGCTGTCTGACGATGGCAGGCAAGAAAAAGACCTTTGAAGAATCCCTCCTCCGGCTGGAGGAGATCGTCACCGCGCTGGAGCGGGGAGACGCGCCGCTGGAGCAGTCCATGTCCCTCTTTGAGGAGGGGACGAAGCTGGTGACCTCCTGCAAGAAGCAGCTTGACCAGGCCGAGCAGAAGGTGGTGCGCCTCTCCAAGGGGGAGGACGGCGCACCGGTGGCCCAGCCGCTGGAAGGGGCGGAATGACCCATGACGTTTCTGGAGGAACTGGAAGCCTGCCGGAGGCAGGTGGAGGGCGCGCTGGCCGATTATTTTCAGGCGGACGTGCCCCAAAGGTACCTGTTGGACGCCATGCGCTACAGCCTGTTGGCAGGCGGCAAGCGCATCCGGGCGGTGCTGGTGCTGAAATTCTGCGAAGCGGCAGAGGGCGACGCTAACGTCGCCATGCCGGTTGCCTGTGGAGTGGAAATGCTTCACACCTATTCTCTGATTCACGACGACCTGCCCTGCATGGATAACGACGACCTGCGCCGGGGCAAGCCTACCAATCATAAGGTTTATGGGGAGATGACCGCCACCCTGGCGGGGGATGCCCTACAGGCGGGGGCCTTTGAAGCAGTCCTCTCTGCGGATTTACCGGCGGAAACGCGGGCGGAGTGCGCCCTGACGCTGGCCCAGGCGGTGGGCGCGCTGGGAATGTGCGGCGGCCAACAGCTGGACAAGGAAGGGGAGAGCCAAGCCTTTTCTCTGGACCAGGTGACCTATATGAACGGTCTGAAAACCGGCCGTTTGCTGCGGGCCGCCTGCGAGATGGGCGTGTTGGCGGCCGGTCTGCCGAAGGACAGCCCCCAGGCTGAGGCCGCCCGGGCCTACGCCGACGCCATCGGCCTGGCGTTCCAGATTCGGGACGATATGCTGAACGTGACCTCAACCGAGCAGGCGATGGGCAAGCCCGTGGGGAATGACGCTGCGCTGCGGAAATCCACTTATGTTTCACTGCTGGGGCTGGAAGGCTGTCGGGAGCGCGTGACTCGGCTGACGGCCCAGGCCCAGGAGGCGATAGCCCCCGCGTTTGCCCATCCGGCCTTTTTGCAGGAGCTGGCCGGGTATCTGTCGGAGCGGCAGATGTAAGAAAAAACGAAAAAAGGTGGGAACACTGATGCTTCAAATCACATTTGGAAATCAAATCCTGGTGTTTTCTGTCCTGTCATGGTTTCTTGCCCAGGTGACAAAGGGAGTGATTCAGCTCGTTACCGAGGGGAAGATCACGCTCCGGCGGGTTCTGGCTAGCGGCGGTATGCCCAGCTCTCACTCCGCGATGGCGAGTTGCTGCGCGGCTACCACGGGGATTTTGTATGGCTTTGACTCCAGTATGTTTGCCATTGCCTGTGTGCTGGCCATTGTGGTCATGTACGATGCCTGCAATGTGAGGCGTCAGTCCGGCGAGCAGGCCAAGGTTATCAACCTGATTCTGCAAAACTGGAATAATATGACCCCGGAGTTGCAGGCGTTGCAGCTGAAAGTCCTGTTAGGCCATACGCCTTTACAGGTGTTTTTTGGCGCAGTGATCGGCATCGTGGTCGCAATCGTAGGGACCCATTTTATTGCAGTCTGATTTATGTCCAGTTTGAGGGTTTGAGGTTCCTTAAGTATAGAGAGAATAGGGAGGTTGTGGCGCTTTGCAAAACGGAGACCGTTATGATTTGTCGCAGTTGACAGACCAGGAAGGCGTGGCACTTTGTGAGGAATTAAGAAAGAAACTGATCGCGTCCGTCTCGCAGACCGGCGGACATTTGGCTTCCAATTTAGGCGTGGTGGAGCTGACCGTGGCCCTCCACAGGGTGTACGATACATCGAAGGATCGCCTGGTCTTCGACGTGGGGCACCAATGCTATGTACACAAGATTTTGACAGGCAGGGAGGGGGAAATGGGCACCCTTCGCTCCTTTGGCGGGCTTTCCGGTTTCCCGAAGCCGAAGGAGAGCGTCCACGATGCGTTCATTGCCGGCCACGCCTCCAACTCGGTGTCAGTGGCGGTGGGAATGGCCCGGGCCCGCACCCTGCTCCACGAGGATTATAACGTCATTGCTCTGATTGGCGACGGCGCATTGACCGGCGGGCTGGCCTATGAGGGGCTGTCCGACGCGGGTTCCAGCGGGGAGAACCTGCTGGTGATTTTGAACGACAACGGTATGTCCATCACCAAGAATGTGGGGGGCATCTCCAAACTGCTGGCGCGGCACCATCTCCGCCCCCGTTACCTGGCGCTGAAGCGGGGCTACCGCAACGTGATGATGAAAACAGCGGCGGGCACCAGCATCTATAACATTTCCTCAAAAATCAAGAAGGAGATCAAGGGAACGCTTCTCCCCTCCAGCTTCTTTGAGGATATGGGCTTCACCTATATCGGCCCGGTGAACGGCCATGATTTGTCAGAGCTGACCCGGATTTTGAAGTGGGCCAAGAGTGTCAGCGGGCCTGTACTGCTCCATGTACGAACTGTAAAGGGAAAAGGCTATCCGCCGGCAGAGCGCACCCCGGATAAATTCCACGGCGTGACCCCCTTTGATGTTGCTACGGGAGAGCCTCTTTGCCAGAGCGGCACCAACTTCTCTGCGGTGTTCGGAGAGACGCTTTGCCAGCTGGCGGAGGAGAACGAGCGCATCTGCGCTGTGACTGCGGCCATGCAGTCCGGTACCGGACTCAGCGCATTTGCCCAACGGTTCCCACAGCGGTTCTTCGATGTGGGCATTGCGGAGGGCCATGCCGTGACCATGTGCGCCGGTATGGCCAGCCAGGGGCTGATTCCCGTGTTTGCGGTGTACTCCACCTTTTTGCAGCGCTCCTTTGACAATATGATTCACGATATGGCTATCGAGGGCCTGCATATCGTGCTGTGCGTGGACCGGGCCGGGCTGGTAGGGGAGGACGGCGAGACCCATCAGGGCATCTTCGACCTGTCCCTCCTGTCCACAGTGCCCGGCATGACGGTGTTTGCCCCCTCCAGCTTTGCGGAGCTGCGGGCCATGCTGCGCCAGGCGGTGCTGGAGGTGCCCGGCCCTGTGGCGGTGCGCTACCCCAGAGGCGGGGAGCTGGTGTTCCGCGGGGATTGCAGCGGTGAATTGGTGACAGTGCTGGAGGAGGGCAGCGATGTGACGCTGGTGTCCTACGGCATTATGATAGGCGAAGTGTTGAAGGCGGCAAAGCTGCTCCGGGAGGAGGGCTTTGCGCCGGAGGTCATCAAGGTCAACCGGGTCGTTCCGCTGGACAGCACGAAGATACGGGCCTCCGCCGCGAAAACCGGCTGCGTGCTGATTTGTGAGGAGGAGACGGAACCCAACTCCGTGGGCCAGTTCGTGGCCTCCGAGCTGGCTGCCGGAGAGATGGAGTGCAGGGTCAAATTGCTCAACACCGGCGCTGGTTTCGTGACCCACGGTACGGTGCCGGAGCTGCGGGATATGCTGGGCATCGACGCCGCTCATATTGCGGCGGCGGCCAGGGAGGCGATAGGGCGTGGCTAAGAAGCGGTTGGATGTGCGTATGACAGAGCTTGGCCTGGCGGAGAGCCGCCAGAAGGCCCAGGCCATCATTATGAGCGGCCAGGTCTTTGTGGACGGGAAGCGGCTGGACAAGTGCGGCGCGCCGGTGGCCGAGGAAGCCGCCATCGAGGTACACGGCAAGACCCTGCCCTACGTCAGCCGCGGCGGCTTGAAGCTGGAAAAGGCCATGAAGACCTTCCCCATCGACCTGCACGGCGTGACGGCCATGGACTGCGGCGCCTCCACCGGCGGCTTTACGGACTGTATGCTCCAAAACGGTGCGGCGAAGGTCTACGCTGTGGATGTGGGATACGGCCAGCTGGACTAGAAGCTGCGCAATGACAGCCGTGTGGTCAACCTGGAGCGCACCAACGCCCGGTACCTGACCAGGGTAGAGATCCCAGAGCCGCTGGAGTTTGTGTCGGTGGACGTTTCCTTCATCTCGCTGGGGCTGATTTTGCCCGCCCTACGCCCATTGCTGGCGGAAAACGCCCAAATGGTCTGCTTGGTGAAGCCTCAGTTTGAGGCGGGCCGGGAAAAGGTGGGCAAGAAGGGGGTCGTTCGGGACCCGAAGGTGCATGTCGAGGTGCTGGAGCAGTTTCTGCGCCATGCGGCGCAAAGCGATTTGACGGTAAGGGGACTTACCTTTTCACCCGTGAAAGGTCCGGAGGGGAATATCGAATATCTGGGCTGGCTCTCTGCCGCAGGCGGGGCAGCCGACATTCCCGATTTGGAAGCGCTGGTCAGAGAATCTCATGCGGAATTGGAGAAGTAAACGGAAATGAAAGTTGTGCTCAGCCCCAACCCTTACCGGGACAAGGGATTGCGTGCGGTGCAGACCGCCGACAAAATTTTAAAGGACTCCGGTGTGGAGACCAGCATTTGCCTCCCCTTCCGTCCGGATGAGACCCTTGCCCTGCCGTCTAATGTGACGATTAAGGATATCCATACCGAGATACGCCGGGCGGACCTCCTGATTTGCTTTGGCGGGGATGGCACGATTTTACATTCGGCCCGGCTGGTGCGGCCCTATAACATTCCCATTCTCGGCGTCAATCTGGGCAGCGTGGGCTTTATGGCGGAGCTGGAATGCAGCGAATTGTCTATGCTCTCCAGGCTGGCGGAAAAGAAGTATACCTGTGAGAAGCGGATGATGCTGGATGTGCGGGTGATGCGAGGGGGCCGCAGCATTTTCCGGGATACGGCGCTGAACGATGTGGTGGTGACCAAGGGAGCGGTGGCCCGGGAAATCGACGTCACCGTCACGGCGGACCATGTGAAAATGGTCGGTTTTTCCGGCGACGGGGTCATCGTCTGCACCCCCACCGGTTCCACAGCCTACTCTATGTCGGCCGGTGGCCCCATCGTGGAGCCGACGGCGGAGAACATCATCGTGACCCCCATCTGCGCCCACGACCTGAAAGCCCGCTGCTGCGTCCTGGGGAAGGAGCGGGTTATTGGCGTGACGGTGAGCCACCTGGCCCGCAAAAGCGCCTACCTCTCCGCCGACGGAGGCCGGGCCTTCCGGCTCAGCAGTGATGACACGGTGGAACTGCGGATGTCCAACCAGTCCGTTCGGCTGGTGCGGCTGACTGACCGGAGCTTCTACGAAATTTTGAACGAAAAACTGGGTAAAGTGTAAGGGGTGAGGATATGAAGGAGGAACGCCAGCGGCTCCTGTTGGAGCTCATCGCCCAGGAGGAGATGGAGACCCAGGAGCAGCTGCTCCAGGCCCTGCGAAAGCGTGGAATCAGTTGCACCCAGGCCACCATTTCCAGGGACATTCGTGAGCTGCACCTGGTGAAGGGGCAGTCCGCCACAGGGCGGTATTGTTACGTCCTCCCCACAGCGGAGGGGGCGGGCAATCAGGACCTGCGGCTGAAGAATATCTTTCGGGAGTGCGTCATCTCCTTCGATGTGGCCCAGAACATCGTGGTGCTGAAATCCATGCCCGGCCTGGCCAACGCCGCCGCCGCCGCCCTGGACGGCATGAAAATCGAGGGGATGGTGGGCACCCTGGCGGGGGACGACACCGCCATTCTGATCATGCGAACCAATCAGGCCGCGGAGCGCTTTTGCAGCGAACTGCGGCTGATGCTGAACTGATGAGGTAGCGCTATGCTGTCGATGCTGCATATTGAGAATATCGCGGTCATTGAACAGGCCGAGATTCAGTTTGACGGCGGGTTCAACGTCCTGACCGGCGAGACCGGCGCGGGCAAATCCATCGTGGTGGACGCCATCGGCGCGGTGCTGGGTGGACGCACCTCCCGGGACTTGATCCGCACCGGGGCGCAGTCTGCGCTGGTCAGCGCGGAGTTTGTCTCCCTGCCGGATTTGGACTGGTTCCGGGAGAACGGCATGGGGCCGGATGAAACTGGCAGCCTTCTGATTTCGCGGGAGATTCGGGGGGACGGCAAAAACATCTGCCGCCTGAACGGCAGGCCGCTGGCCCTGTCCCAGCTCCGGGAGCTGGGGCGGCAGTTGCTGAACATCCACGGCCAGCACGATGGGCAGCAGCTTCTGGACCCTGCCTGCCATCTGGATTATCTGGACAGCTTTGGAGGGACGCAGCCCCTTCTGGAGGCGTTCCAGACCTCCTATCGCAAGGTCTCTGAACTAAAGCGGCAAATCGTCTCCCTGAAAATGGACGATACCGAGAAGGCCCGGCGCATCGACACCCTGACCTACCAAATCGACGAGTTGGAGCGGGCCAATTTGCAGCCGGGGGAGGAGGAGGCCCTGACGGAGCGGCGGGACATCCTGCGCAACGCCGGAAAGCTGCTGGAGGCCATCGGGGCCGCCTATCGGGCCTTGTACGGCACGGACGATACCGACGGCGCAAATTCCCTGGTGATGACGGCGGAAAGCCAGCTGCGGAGCATTGGCCGCTACAGTGAGCAGTTCAACACCCTGGCGGAGCGGCTGGATGAGGTACGCTACACCCTGGACGATGTGACAGAGCAGGTGCAGCGGGAGCGGGACGGTCTGGACTTCTCCGGCAGCGAGTTGGATGACATCGAGTCCCGGCTGGACCTCATTTTCCGCCTGCGGAAGAAGTACGGCGCCACGGTGGAGGATATGCTGGTCTACCTGGACAAGTGTAGGCGGGAGCTGGATGACATCGAGTACTCCAGCGACCGGATGGAGCAGCTGAAAAAGCAACTGGTGGTGCAGGTGCAGGAGGCCAGAGAGAGGGCGTTGGCCCTGTCCAAGGCCCGGAAGGCGGCGGCAGCCGCCTTGCAGCAGCGCATTCAAAAGGAACTGTCCGACCTGGATATGCCCAAGGTGCGCTTCCAGGTGGAGTTTTCCCCCAAGCAGGCAGACTTCCACATGGATCAGACGGGGATGGACGAGGTGCAGTTCCTGATGTCCGCCAACGTGGGGGAGGATTTGAAGCCTATCCAGAAAATCGCCTCCGGCGGCGAGTTGGCCCGCATCATGCTGGCGCTGAAAAACGTGCTGGCGGAGAACGAGTCCATCACCACCCTGGTCTTTGACGAGGTGGATACCGGTGTGTCCGGCCGGGCGGCCTCCAAGGTGGCCCAGAAGATGGCGGACCTGGCCCGGCACAAGCAGGTGCTGGCCGTGACGCACCTGCCCCAAATCGCCGCCATGGCGGACGTTCACTTCTCTGTGGAGAAGGGGGAGCGGAACGGGCGTACCTACACCCGGCTGGAGCGGCTGAACCGGGAGCAGCGGAAGCAGGAAATCGCCCGGCTTACCGGCGGCAGCATCGTGACCGAGGCTACGCTGAAAAGCGCGGAGGAGCTGCTGGATGAGAGTGAGCAGTATAAAATGATGGGCAAAGGCGGTATGGCGAAATGTTGGCCAAAATAACGGCATGGCTGAAGGGGCAGGTTTGCCCAAGCCGCGACAAAGGACGAAACGGGAGCGTGGACGGACTGCGCTTTCTGTTCTCGGTGGCGATTGTATATTTTCACATTTTGCACTCAAATATCATCTCCTACAGCGGTGGGCAACAGCTGTATCTGACGCTGCAAGAGATGAGCGATTCCGCTGGATTGATTGTAGAAGGCTTTTTGATTTTAGGCGGCTATTTTCTTTATCATTCCTATCAATCCGGAAAATCCATGGAACAATTCGCGGTTAACCGGGTGGTGCGCCTTTGGCCGGTGCTGGCGTTTTACACCATTATTATGCTGGCGTTTTTTGGCCTGGATGCTTACACTGCGGTGTTTGACCTGCTGTTCCTTCGCGCCACCGGCATTTCCCTGGACAGCCATGGAATCATCTGGTATATCGGGCCATTCTTCTGGTGCAGCCTGCTCCTGTACGCCCTGTTACGGCTGGTGCAGCCGCGCTGGCATGGATTGATGTTAGCCATCCTGACCTATGTGGGTTATGTGATGAATGTCAACCTGTACAGCGGAGGGCTGGGGCGCGATGTAGAGTATGGCTTTGTCAGCATGGCGATGCTGCGGGTGCTGGCCGGGCTTTCCCTGGGCTGCCTGCTGGCGATGCTGCTGCGGCATCAGCAGGCAAAGATGACGGCTAGCGTTCAGGATTTCCGGTGGAGGGCGGTACAATCGGTTGCTGAAATTGGGCTCAGCGTTTTTCTGGTGGCGTATCTGTTGCTGGGGCTGCCTCAATCGCAAAATCAGCTGATTGTTGTCATTGCCTTCTTCCTGCTGCTCTATTGTATTTGCGGGGAGGGAAACGGCCTTGTATCCATCTTGCTGGGTAATCCGCTCCTGGCAAAGCTGGGCAAATATTCCTATTCCATTTATGTGATGCAGCAAATCTCCTTTTATATCCTGATGAGAACGCTGTGGCTGCAATCGGACTTTATTTATGACCACACCTACTGGTGCATTGCCGCATCCGTGCTGTTCTCCGTGTTGGTTGGGGTGCTGATCTATCATTTTGTGGAGCGGCCTGTGGTAAAGTGGTGGTATCGGAAGCACCGGAAAAACGCATAATGCTACCGGTGTCGCTGGAATGCGCCGCTGGACTTTCCTGCGTTGGTGTGTTATACTACCTGTAGCATTGTTCGCCGCAACGGCAGGAAGGGGAGAGGCAGATGCAAGGAAAGCTAATTGTGTTGGAAGGAACGGACGGCAGCGGGAAGTCCACCCAGTTCGCCGCGCTGTGTCGGCATTTGGAGAGGGAGACTATCCCCTACCGCCATGTGGTGTTCCCCCGCTACAAGGAACCCTCCGCCGCCCTGGTGAACCTGTATTTGCAGGGGGCCTTCGGCAGCAAACCGGGAGACGTAAACGCCTACGCCGCCTCCAGCTTCTATGCGGTGGACCGCTACGCCTCCTACCGTCAGGACTGGGGGGACTGGTACCAGCAGGGCGGGTTGGTGCTGTGCGACCGATACACCACCTCCAACGCCGTCCATCAGGCGTCCAAGCTGCCAGAGGCGGAGCAGACCGCCTTTTGGCATTGGCTGTATGAGTTTGAGTTTGACCGGCTGGGGCTGCCCCGGCCCGACCTGGTGCTATACCTGGATATGCCTACGGAGCAGTCGGTACAGCTTTTGCGCAGCCGGGAAGCGGCTACCAATACCAGGGCCGACATCCACGAGCAGGATACGGCCTACCTGACTGCCTGCCGGGTGACGGCGCGGCGGGCGGCGGAGGTTCTGGGCTGGCGCAAAATCCCCTGCACCGCCGATGGGGCGCTCCGCTCCATTCAGGACATTCACGAGGAGATTTGGCAGGAAGTGACCGCTGCCCTGAACGGGCAGCGTAAGTGCAAGTAACGGAAGGAGCGTATAAGTATGGTTTACATTTTACTGGCAGACGGATTTGAAACGGCGGAGGCTCTGTGCCCCTGTGATATGCTGCGCCGGGCCAACGTACCGGTGCAGCTGGTGGGGGTCAACGGCCCAACGGCCTGCTCCGGGCAGAAGGTCACCGTCCAGACGGACATTACCCTGGACGAGGTTTCCTTTGATGAGATGGAGCTGCTGATGCTCCCCGGCGGTCTGGTGGGGGTGGACAACATCTTGGCCAGCGACGCCGCCATGGACCTGATTTGCAAGGCCGCGGCGGCGGGGAAGTATGTGGCCGCCATCTGTGCCGCTCCCACCATCCTGGGCAAGCTGGGATTGCTGGAAGGGAAGCGGGCGGTCTGCTATCCCGGTATGGAGGGCGGCCTCACTGGGGCGCAGCCCTGCGTGGGGGAGAGCGTCGTCGTGGACGGCAACATCGTCACCGGCGAAGCGGCCGGTTCCTCCATTACATTCGGTTTGAAGCTGGTGGAGCTGCTGCGAGGAGCAGAGGCGGAACAGAAGGTGCATCAGGGCATCCACTACCACGGCTAAGGAAGGACGCGGCGCTGCGCCGTGCAGATGATGAAGGAGTACCCATACTATGGCAGATGACGAGCTGCGGAAGGAACAGGAACCGGAAACGGAAACGGAAGAGGAATGGCCCACCTTCGACTGGAAGGACGGGATTTTCTCCTCCCAGCAGAGCGGTGAGGACGAGGCGGACGCCACGAGGGTGGTGAAGCAGGATGCGCCTCAGTCGGCGCCGGAACAGCCCCACAGGGAACCGAAAAAGAAGAAAAAGCATATGAGCCTGCAGGCGACTATTCTGTCTGCGCTGGTGTACCTGCTGGGGGTGCTGCTCATCAGCTATGGCATTGCCACGGTAGGGTGGACCCTTGCCAACGATGTGCTGGCGCTGAACAAGGAGGAACTGACCGCATCGGTCACCATCGTCAGCGGCGAGTCCATGGATGAAATCGCCAGCGACCTCCAGGAGGCAGGGCTGATCGAATATCCCCTCCTGTTCAAGCTCTTTGCGGCATTCACCGGCAAGGCGGAGGACGGCAAAATCGTCTCCGGCACCTATGAGCTGAATACGGACATGGACTATAGCGCCCTGCTGACCAGCATCGGCCCCCAGTCTCCGGTGCGCTCTGTGGTGACGGTCACCATTCCCGAGGGCTACACCCTGGAGGAGATTTTTGACCTGCTGGAGGAGAACGGCGTCTGCTCGGCGGAAGAACTGATGGAGGCCGCTGAGACGGAGGAGTTTGATTATGACTTCCTGGAGAACGTCTCCGCCACGGGGGCCAACCGGCTGGAAGGATACCTGTTCCCGGACACCTACGAGTTCTATATGCAGGCGTCCGCCACCAGCGTCATCAATAAGCTGCTGTCCAACTTCGAGACCCGCTTTGATGAGGAGATGCAGGCCCAGCTGGAGGAACTGGACAGGACGATGGAGGAGGTCATGATTGTGGCTTCCATTATTGAGAAGGAGACGGACGGTCAGGACCAGAAGGACATCGCCTCCGTTATCTATAACCGCCTCTCCGAAAATAATACGGAGACCAACGGCTACCTCCAGATGGACTCCACCATTCAGTACCTGCTGGACGAGCGGAAGGAGACCCTGACGGCGGAGGATCTGGCCATTGACAGCCCCTACAACACCTACCTGTACCCCGGCCTGCCGGTGGGCTGCATCTGCTGCCCCGGTCTGGACGCCATTGAGGCGGCGCTGAACCCCAACGAGACGGATTACTACTACTTCTACCTGGGCAACGACGGCACCACCTGTTTCTTCAGCGACTATACCTCCTTCATGCAGTTCCGGGAGGAGCAGCTGGCCGAGGCGGAGGCCGACAGTGGGGAGGAGGATGGTTCCTCCGGTGATGAGGACGACGCAGCATGAGGCACGGAATCGAGCTGCTGGCCCCTGCCGGAGACATGGAGCGGTTGCATATGGCGGTGGCCTATGGTGCGGACGCGGTCTATCTGGCGGGCACCAGCTTCGGGATGCGGGCCTTTACCGGGAATTTCCAGCGGTCCGAGCTATATGAGGCGGTGCGCTACTGTAAAGCCCACGGGGTTGCCACCCATGTGACCATCAACACCATGCCCCGGAATGAGGAAATCGGCCAGCTCCCCGCCTGGCTGGAGACGCTGGAGGACGCCGGGGTGACGGCGGTTATCGTTGCCGACCTGGGAGCCTTCCGGCTGGCGGAGCGATATGCCCCCCATGTCCAGCGGCACATCTCCACCCAGGCCAGCGTATCCAACTATGTGACCGCTCAGGCGTGGTACGACCTGGGGGCCAGCCGGGTCATTCTGGCGCGGGAGTTGTCCCTGGCGGAGATTCGGGAGATACGCGCCCATGTACCCAACGAACTGGAGTTGGAGGCCTTCGTCCACGGAGCCATGTGCGTCAGCTATTCCGGCCGGTGCCTCCTGTCCAACTATATGACCAACGACGCCCGGCGGGATTCCAGCCGGGGGGCCTGCGCCCAGCCCTGCCGCTACTCCTACGCCCTGATGGAGGAAAAGCGGCCAGGGGAATACTTCCCCATCGAGGAGGATGGGAAGGGCAGCTACATCCTGTCCTCCCGGGATATGTGCATGATCGACCATGTGGGGGAGTTGATGGATGCTGGTCTGAACAGCCTGAAAATCGAGGGCCGGGCCAAGAGCGCCTATTACGCCGCCTTGGTCACCGGAGCCTATCGCCACGCCATCGACGCGGCGGCGGCCGGGAAGCCTCTGAACCCGGTTTGGCGGGACGAGGTGGAGAAGGTCAGCCATCGGCACTATTCCACCGGCTTCTATTATGGCGACCCGGGGCAGTACTACCAGGATGACCGTTATATGCGCAATTTCCAGGTGGTGGCCATCTGCCAGTCCTGCGATGAGGACGGCAACGCCGTGTTCAGCCTGCGCAATAAGTACCGCGCCGGGGAACGGGTGGAGCTGATTGGCCCGGATATCCTGCCCATGGCGTTCACAGCCCCTGTGATGGAGACCATGGAGGGGGAGCCGTTGGAGGAACCCCGCACCCCCCAGATGCGCTATCGGATGAAGCTGCCCCGGCAGGTGCCGCCTCTCTCCATCCTGCGGCGGGAAAAGTGAATCCAATCCATAACAAAAGGCCCTTTGGCATCGTGCCAAAGGGCCTTTGCGGTTTTATGAATGGTTATGCGCGCTCATTCGCGTCAAATCTACAGGTTTCGTGAACAGGTTCTTACGCTTCGGTCTGCGAATCGTCTATATGCTTGATGGAAATCCCCGTAAATCCATAGAAGATGCTGAAAAGCGGCGTCAGGTAGAGCATGAACAGATACGGGAAGAACGCCGCCCAGGCGACGCCCAGGGTGCCGGACATATATACGCAGTAGCCATGCCACGGAATCATTGGGCCGGCTAACGTGCCCGAATCCTCCAGTGTTCTGGAAAGGATTTCCGGCGCGATTTTGCGTTCCTTGAAAATCGGAGCCATCAGGCGTCCGGTCAGGACGTGGGCCATGGGCTGGGAGCAGCTGATGATACTGGTTGCATAGCCCACCAGCAGCGTCGTCACAATCAGGGAACCGTCGCTCTTGATATGGCTGACAAGCACATGGAGGATATTGTCCAGCACGCCCAGCTTATCCAGCATACCGCCCATGCCGACCGCAAAGCTGATGATTGCCACATACTGTAGCATGCTGGTCATGCCGCCCCTGTTTAAGATGGTCTGTAAGATGTCCACCTCAATGCTGGTGGAATAGCCGTTGTAAGCTACCTTGATGATGCTGCTCAAATCGATTCCCTGATAGAAGAAGGATACCAGCCCGGCCACAAGGCTGGAAAGCCCCAGCGACGCGACTGCGTTCACCTTCAGTATGAGCAGGATAATCAGTAGAATGGCAGGCAGCAGGGTCACAAATCCCAGACGAAATTCTCCATTCAGCGCCTCGATGTAGATATTCAGGTCTCCCGCAGTATAGCCGCCGCTGGTCTGCTGCACACCAAGAATGGTAAAAATCACCAGGCTGACAAGGAATGCGGGAACCGTCGTCCAGAGCATGGACTTCACATGGTCGCCCAGCTTGGCGCCTGCCACAGCCGGCGCCAGATTGGTGGTGTCGGACAGGGGGCTTAATTTATCGCCAAACATGGCGCCGCAAATGACCGCGCCAGCCACCATGCCGGAGTTGATGCCCATTGCGTTGCCGATGGCCATCATGGCCACACCGGCGCTTCCCACAGAACCATAAGACGTACCTGTGACCAGGCTCAGCACCGCGCAAAAAATCAGCGTCAGCGGGAGCAACCAGGTGGGGTCGATCAGTTGCAGGCCGCCTACAATGATCGTGGCGATGGTGCCGCTTTGCAGCCAGGTGCCGATCATAACGCCAATCGACATCAGCAGAACCAGTGTGGGCACTACCTGACGTATGGCATCGTAAGCGCCGCCGATGATTTTCGTATAATCGATTCGCAGCGCCAGGCAGAACAGATAAATAATGACCCAGCTGAAGAACAGGCCAATCATCGGGCCGCCGGTTTTTAAGCGGATGCAGACAGCCACCGAGCCAATTATCAACAATAACAGGATAATGGACTGTGGCATATTCATTTTCTTGTCTTCTGTCATAGTTTTTCATTGCCTTTCCTTGATTCGGCTTGGCGCTTGCCTGCCCATGACCGACTTTGAGCCTTTAACACGCTAAAGCGCCAACCCGTAAAGAGCATTATACCACCGCACGCTCGGAAAAGCAATAAAATACAAACGAAAAAACGCCGGAAGCACGCCAACGCTGACGTGCTTCCGGCTGCGCTCAGTTGCAAGGTAAAGCGCTGCTTGCTGCGATGTTTTACGGTTCCTGTTCCTCCTCTGCCAGCTCCGCCAGCAGCTTTTTGTCCTCCTTGGAACTGAGGTCGAGCTTGGCGTACAGGTCGGGCCGCCGCTCCCTGGTGCGGCGGAGGGACTCCTTCCGCCGCCAGCGTTCCACCTTCCCGTGGTCGCCGGACAGCAGGATTTGGGGCACCTCCCGGCCATGCCAGACCGCCGGGCGGGAGTACTGGGGGTACTCCAGCAGGTTATCCCAGTGGCTCTCATTCTCGTAGCACTCCGGGGAGGACAGCACCCCCGGCACCATCCGGCACACCGCGTCCGCAATAGCCATAGCGGCGTACTCGCCGCCGGTCAGCACAAAGTCTCCCAGGCTCAGCTCCTCGTCCACGCACTCGTCCAGAAAGCGCTGGTCTACCCCCTCGTAGTGGCCGCAGACCAAAATCAGCCGGTCATAGGTGTTCACCAGCCGTTTGGCCTCCTGCTGGGTGAAAGTGACGCCGCAAGGGGACATGAAGATGGTGTGGATTCGCCGCCCGGCCCCATCACATATGTGCTTCCAGCAGCGGTAGAGGGGGTCGGCCTGCATAATGGCCCCGTGGCCACCGCCGTAGGGGTAATCGTCCACCTGATTCTGGCGGTTGGTGGTGTAGTCCCGAATTTGGTGGGACTGGATTTTGATGATGTCCCGCTCCTGGGCCCGGCCCAGGATGGACTCGTTCATCATATCGTCCACGCTGAGGGGGAAGAGGGTCATAATGTCGATTTGCATGGCGTAGCCCATCTCACTGCCCCAGCCCTTCCAGCACGGTCATCACGATTGCGCCCCGTGCGTCGTCGATTTCGTGGACGAAGGCGGGCACGTCCGGAATCAGGTACTCCTTCCCGTCCAGCCCGGCCACCTGATACACGTCCTGGGCGGGATACTCCAGCACGTCCGTCACCTTGCCAAATACTGCGCCGGTTTCGGCGTTGACAGCGTCCATGCCGATGAGGTCGGCCACGAAATGCTCCCCCTCGTCAATGGGCAGGTCGGCGCGGCTGGCCGAGATAATTTTATTCTTGAGCGGAAGGGCGTCGTCAATGGAGGAAATGCCCTCCAGCATCAGCAGGGCAAAGTTGCCCTGGACGCGGGCAGAGCGCACAGTGTAGACGTTGCCGCTTACAGAGACGGTGTCCAGCCCGCCGAAGTCCGCAGGGTCGTTCAGCCAGCTTTCCACCTTCACTTCGCCGCGGACGCCGTGGGTATTGACGATTTTGCCGATTTCCAGCGTTTCTGTTTTCATCTTGCACAACTCTCCTTTTGGGGTAAAAAAGCAGAGCCACCAGCCGGTGGCTCTGCTTTGTGTGTCATTCCATGATCTCCACCGAGACCCTGGTGTTGTTCCGCTGGGCGTAGGAGCGCACGACGGTGCGAATCTCCTTGGCAATGCGGCCCTGACGGCCAATCACCTTGCCCATATCCTCAGGGGCGACCCGAAGCTCCAGAACAACCTCACCGTCGCAATCAACCTCGTTGACGGAAACCGCTTCAGGATTGTCCACCAGATTTTTTGCGATATAGATCAAGAGCTCTTTCATGCTGATCGATCCCTCCAGGATTACAGTACGCCAGCCTGCTTGAGCAGACGCTTCACGGTGTCAGTGGGCTGTGCGCCGGTCTTGATCCAAGCCTGGGTGCGCTCGGCATCGACCTTGATTTCTGCCGGCTCGGTCAGGGGGTTGTAAGTGCCCAGCTGCTCGATAAAGCGGCCGTCACGGGGATAGCGGGAGTCGGCCACCACGATACGATAGAAAGGGGCCTTCTTCGCGCCCATGCGGCGCAGTCTGATTTTCACCATTTATCATTCACCTCCAAAGATTATTCACAATTTATGATTAACACAATCGCTTGTGTAAATCAGCAGGGGAGAGGTCAGCGCTTCTTCTTGCGCTTGTTGTTCTTGCGCTGGCGGCCTGCGCTGTGTCCGCCGCCGCCGAAGCGGCCGCTGAGGAGGCCCTCCATGCCGCTCTGCCCGCCGACGATGCCGGAAACGTCGCCGCCGCTCATGGCCTGGCGCATGGCCTTGGGCATCTTGCCCCGGGCGAAGCGCTTGGTCAGCTGCTGCATCATCTCAAACTGCTTGAGCAGCTTATTGACCTCCTGAACAGAGGTGCCGCTGCCTGCGGCAATGCGCCGCTTGCGGGAGGCGTTCAGGATGGACGGGTCGTTCCGCTCCTTTTTCGTCATGGAGAGGATGATAGCCTCGGTTCGGCCAATGGCCTTTTCGTCGATTTGGCTTTCATTCACCTTGCCGCTGAGGCCAGGCATACGGTTCAGAATGTCGCTCATGGAGCCCATCTTCTTGGTCTCCTGGAGCTGGTCATAGAAGTCCTGGAGGGTGAAGCGATTCTTGCGAATCTTCTTCTCCATCTCCTCGGCCTTTTCCTGGTCGAGCTGATCCTGAGCCTTTTCAATCAGGGTCAACATATCGCCCATGCCCAGGATACGGCTGGCCATACGGTCAGGGTGGAACACCTCGATGGCGTCCAGCTTCTCCCCGACGCCCACGAATTTGATGGGCTTACCGGTGGTGGCCCGAATGGACAGGGCCGCGCCGCCACGGGCGTCGCCGTCCAGCTTGGTCAGCATAACGCCGGTGATGTCCAGCGCAGCGTCGAAGGCTTCTGCGGCCCGGACGGCGTCCTGGCCAATCATGGCGTCCACCACCAGCAGAATCTCAGTCGGGGCGACGGCTTCCTTCATCCGCTTCAGCTCATCCATCAGCTCATCGTCCACATGGAGGCGGCCGGCGGTGTCCAGGAATACGATGTCATTGCCGTGCTCTTTGGCGTGCTGTACGGAAGCCTTGGCGATTTCCACCGGGTCGCCCTGGCCCTGCTCAAAGACTGGGATGTCCAGCTGCTGACCTACCACCTGCAGCTGCTGGATAGCGGCGGGACGGTACACGTCGCAGGCGACCAGCAGGGGCCGCATCCCATTTTTGGAACGAATGTAGGCGGCCAGCTTGGCGGCGTTGGTGGTCTTGCCTGCGCCCTGCAAGCCTACCATCATCACAACAGTAGGAGACTTGGGCGCGATGTTCAGCCGGGCGGCTTCCCCGCCCATGAGGGCAATCAGTTCCTCATTGACGATTTTCACCACCATCTGGGCAGGCGTCAGGGAGGAAATGACATCCTGCCCAACGGCCCGCTCCGTCACGCGGTTGATAAAATCCTTCACTACGGAATAGCTGACGTCGGCCTCCAGAAGGGCCAGCCGAATCTCCCGCATGGCCTCCCTGACATCGGATTCCGTCAGACGGCCTTTGCTGCGGAGCTTGCTGAATACGCTATTCAGTTTTTCTGTTAAACCTTCAAAAGCCATGAGGTTACTCCTTTAGCGCCTCTACCTTGGACTGGAGGGAACCGATGAGGTCTGCTAAATCCCGGCTTCCGATACGGGTATCGTTCAGGTCGGCGATTTGGTCGGCCAGTGCGCTGACCTCCTGCAAGCCGCGCTGCACCTCCAGGAACCGGGCGATGATGCCGGTCTTTTCCTCCATCTCCGTTAAAATCGCGTCCGCCCGGACGATGACGTCCCGCACACCCTGCCGGGTGATGTTGGCGTTCTCCGCAATTTCCGCCAGAGACAGGTCCTCATTATAGTAGAGGTCATAAAACTCTTTCTGGCGTTCGGTCAACAAGTCACCGTAAAAGTCAAAAAGCATGGTTTTCTGGAATGACTGATCCATGGTGTCCGCCGCCTTTCACGCCGTTTTGTAAAGCTGCCATGCTTTACAACGTGCTTATTATACCGTGAATCCAAAGCGTTGTCAAGTGTTTTTCCTTTCAAATTTGGCAAAAAATCAGGGCAAGCGCATAACGGCGGGGGATTTGGAAAGACTTGTGGCAGGTGTTTTCACAGATTCAGCCGCCGGTGCAGGCACTGCGGACGGGGGCGAATCGAACCGGAGGAATGACAGATGACAAGAGAAGAAGCCCTTTGCGCGGGCCGCACGGCCTGCGCCCGGTACCTGTCGGATGAGACCTGTCCGGCCCATGAGACGGCGCGCCAGGCGCGTGGGGCGCTGCTGACCCTGCGGACACAAATCGAGGAACTGGAGCGCATGACCGATTCCCGGCGGCAGGCGCCCTCTGCCGCAGAGTGGCTTCTGGGCAACTTTTCCGTCTACCAGAGCCGGGCGCTGCTGGCGATGGAGGACTTTCAGGGCAGGACGCGGCTGCCTGCCTGCTCCAGTCGGGGCGACCAAGCGCGGGTCGTCCTGCTGGCCCAACGGGCGGTGGAGGTAGCCTGCGACGGCGAGGGCTGCCTCGCCTTTTTGGAAGGGGTGCAGGACACCGCCCCCCTGTCGGAGGCGGAGTGCGCTCTGCTGAGCAGCGCCCTGCTGCTGGGGCTGCTGCCGGTGCTGCTGCGGCTGTGCTGCCAGGTACAGGAGGCGGACTGGCGACAGGCGGATGCCCTTGCGGCTCTGGCGGAGGAGCTGCGTCAGGTTTTTGCCCTGTTCCACCAGGTGGCCGCGCCGGAATTTGCCCGCAGGCTGGCGAAGCTGAGCGTCGCGGAGCGGATGCTCCGGCAGGACCCGGCGGGGCTGTACCCGACCCTGGCGGAGGAGAGCCGCAGCGCCTGCCGCGCCGCCCTGGCGCGCATGGCGAAGCGGAAGCGGGTGCGGGAAATCGACTTTGGGGAGGAATTGCTGGCCCAGGCCAGGCGGGAGGGCTGCTCTGTGGCGGCGCTGCTGTTTCCGGCCCCAAAAACGGGGGAGTGGTACCCGCTGACGGTGGCGGGCAGCTCCGTTGTGTTGGCGCTGCTGGCGCAGATTTTGCTGGGCCGGTGGTGGTGCGGGCTGCTGCTGTTGTTGCCTATCTCGGAGCTGGTGAAGCAGAGCCTGGACTTCCTGCTGCTCCGCTGGGTACCGGTGCGCCCGCTGCTGCGGCTGGCGTTGGAGGACGGCGTCCCGGCGGAGGGGCGTACCCTGTGCGTCATCCCCGCGCTGCTCTCCGGCCAGCAGGCGGGGGAGCGGCTTGCCGGACGGCTGGAATACCATGCGCTGGTGTCCAAACGGGCGGGGAAGGAGATACGATACGGGATTTTGGCGGACTTACCGGATTCCTCGTCCGGGGAGGACGCCCTGCGGCGGGGCTGGGTCGCCAACGCGCAGCAGGCTGTCGCCGCATTGAACGACAAGTACGGCGGCGGCTTCTATCTGTTCTACCGGGAGCCGACCTATGCCCGACGGGACAGCTGTT
>JAJBUK010000136.1 GCA_020860385.1 Clostridiales bacterium | reverse complement strand
TCTTAGGTTTTGTACTCCTCCTGCCGGGGGCCACATCATTTGACAACACAGATTTTTGTGAAAAAATCTTTCACGGTTTTCTTGCAAAAATGGTCGGAATGTGCTATGATAATTGCGCTGAGGGTGAAACGGCTGTGCGGGTTCTGCAATCGCATTACCAGAAACACAGAAGGACATCTTCTTTTTTGAAAACGCCTGAGTGATGCATTCAGGCGTTTTCTTTTTCGTTCGGCTTGGTCACAGAATCATCACTGCGGTGATCACTGCCACCAGCAGCATGGCGGCGGAGGCCGCCACATCCAGGCTGTCCCGCAGCCAGGCGAGGGTGTGCCGCCTGCCTGCGCCGGCGGCTGGCTCCTGCGGGGCAGGGGCTTCCGCCTCCTCCGGCTCCGCCAGCAGCGCCTGCTGAGCGGCCAGCTTTTCCTTATACTCCTCAAAGTTGATGACATTATCTTCGTGGCGGATAAAGCTCCGCGTCGTGAAATAGACGGTTTCCATGACAGATCCTCCAATCCGGCTCCAGTTAGAGAACATTTGTTCTATCTCTTGTTCCCTATAATAGCACATATGTTCGATTTGTGCAAGAGGTTTTTTCGATTTTTCGGCAAAAATTTCTTTGCTAAGCGGCATCCTCCTCCAGCTCTGCCAGCGCCTCGCCGATGCTGTCGGCGGAGAACAAGAACTCTCCAAATTGGTTGTACACTTCCACATGACCTCTGACATAACATACCTTAACCTGCATGGCGGTTAGCCTCCTTTTGTTTGATGAAACCAGTATAGCATGGGAGGTGTCCAATAATCTGGACAGTATTATGTTTTTTGGACGTTTTTCAGCGGTTCTCCAACTCCCTCCCCGCAAACAGGAAGGAGTTTACACCGTTTTCCTTTCGTGGTACAATACCATAAGAAATTTCCGAACAAACGCAGCTGCGGCCGGAGGAAATGTCCGTTTGCCGCATTGCTTCAGCGCTTCCCCGGAAGATAGTAGGTGACCCCATGCAAAAAACCGAACTGTTAAACCGCCTGGCCGCCTCCCCGGAGGAGCGGCTGCTGCTGGGCAAGGCGCTGGACCAGCTCCGCTTCGCCGGGCAGCGAAGTGTCCCCACCCACACCCCGTTCCTCTCTCCGGCGGAGCGGGCGGCGGTGGAGCGGCTCATCGCCGCCGAGGGCTACCCCGCCCATGTGTTCCTCGGCGGCTACCCGGATGCGGAGCGGCGGGTCTGCGTCTTTCTGCCGGACTGGATGGAGCCGGAGGACGCAGACCCCGCCGACTACCTCTCCGCCCTCCGGGCCGTCTGGCACGGGCCGGAAGCCCTAACCCATCGGGACTTCCTGGGCGCCCTCATGGGCATGGGCGTGAAGCGGGAAACGGTGGGGGATATCCTGGTGGGCAAGGGCAGCTGCGACCTGCTGCTCCTGCCGGAAATCGTCCCCTTCGCCCTGCAAAACCTGACCTCCGCAGGCCGGGCCAGGCTTACCCTGACCCCGCTGCCCCTGGAGGAGGTGACCCCGCCGGTGGGCGAGGTGAAGGTGATTCACGCCACTGTCTCCTCCCTGCGGCTGGACGCGGTGGCGGCGGCGGGCTTCTCCACCAGCCGCTCCAAGCTGGCGGAGGCCATCAGCGCCGGGCGGGTGGCCCTGAACTGGCGGGAGGTGACCCGGCCGGACGCCCCGGTAGCCCAGGGGGACGTGGTCTCCTGCCGGGGGCTGGGGAAGTGCCGCATCACGGAGGTGGGCAGCCAGACCCGGAAGGGACGCATTGCCATCACCCTGGAACGGTATCTCTGACCGTTTTGCGAGAAAGGACAGACTATGATAACACAGGAAAAAATTGACCGCATCAACGCCCTGGCCCGGAAGTCGAAGACGCCGGAGGGGCTCACCGAAGGGGAGAAGGCCGAGCAGGCCGCCCTGCGGCAGGAGTATGTCGCCGCCGTCCGGACCTCCCTCCGGGGCCAGCTGGACAACACCTATGTAGTGGACGCCCAGGGCAACAAGGTTCCCGTCCGGGAGGCCAACCGCCGGGCCAAGGAACAAGGCAAACCCGGCGTCAAAATCAAACTGAAATGAGGGAACCCATCCATGAGCTATGAATCCACCCTGGCCTACATCCACCAGGTCAGCTGGCGGGGGCAGAAGCCGGGGCTGAGCCGCACCCGCGACCTGCTGGCCGCCCTGGGCAGCCCGGAGCGTCAGCTCCGCTTCGTCCACATCGCGGGCACCAACGGCAAGGGCAGCACGGCGGCCTGCCTGGCCTCCATTCTCCAGGCGGCGGGGTACCGGGTAGGGCTGTACACCTCCCCCTTCCTGAACCGGTTCAATGAGCGCGTTCAGGTGAACGGCGTCCCCATCTCCGATGAAGACCTGGAGCAGGTGGTGGACGAGATACGCCCCCACGCCGACGCCATGGCCGACGCCCCCACGGAGTTCGAGCTGATCACCGCCCTGGGCTTCCTGTACTTCGCCCGGCAAAGGTGCGACATCGTGGTGCTGGAGGTGGGGCTGGGGGGCGAGCTGGACTCCACCAACGTCATCCCCGCCCCGGAGTGCGCCGTTATCACCGCCCTGGGCATGGACCATGTGCGGGAGTTGGGCCCCACCCTGGCGGACATCGCCCGGGCCAAGGCGGGCATCATCAAGCCGGGCACCACGGTGGTCTCCTACGGCGGCGCGCCGGAGGCGGACGAAGTGATTGCCGCCAAATGCCGGGAGACGGGCTGCCCCCTGATTGCCGCCCCCTTCCAGCATCTGACGGTACACAGCACCGACCTGGATGGCTGCCGCTTTGACTTTGACGGCCTGCAAGACCTGACCATCCCTCTGCTGGGGGCCTACCAACCCAAAAACGCGGCGGTGGCCGTCACCGCCGCCCGGGTGCTGAAGCAGCGGGGCTGGCAAATCTCCGACGAGGCCATCCGCCGGGGGCTGGCCTCCGTCTCCTGGCCGGGGCGGTTCGAGCTGCTGAGCCGCAGCCCCATGCTGATTCTGGACGGCAGCCACAATCCCCACGGGATGCGGGCCACAGTGGACAGCCTGCGGGCGGTATTTCCCGGGGAAACGTTCGTCTTTCTCCTCTCCGTCATGGCGGACAAGGACTATCCCGCCATGCTGGACCTGCTGGCCCCTCTGGCGAAGGAATTTTTCACCGTGACGGCCAACACCCCCCGGGCTCTGGACGCCCAGGCGCTGGCGGAGGCTTGCCGGGCCAGAGGTGTTCCCGCCACCGCCTGCGGCACCATCCCTCAGGGGCTTGCGGCGGCGCTGGAGGCCGGACGGGGCGGCGTCACCGTGGCGTTGGGGACGCTGTATTTCTCCGGCGACGTGCGGCAGGCGTTCCTGGCGGGACAATTTGGACAATGAAAACAGCGGTGAAACCGAATCGGTTTCACCGCTGTGTGTTTTAAGATTCTTCTTCCTGTTCCTGCTGCTCCTTGCTGTTTCTCACCCGCTGAACGAGGAACACCAGCGCCGCCGCGCATATCGCCCCTATCAGCATCATGGTACACAGCCCGCAGACCAGCACCGCCAAAATCTGCACAAAGTACCCTGGGAGGAACTGGGCCCCCATACTCAGGACGATCAGCGCCACCAGGCAGATGAGGAGCCACTTGCTCCGCTTCCCGCTCCGCAGCATGATCCACAGGCCCAGAGCAAAGAACAGCACGTCCACGGCGATGACCGGGACGGACATTCCCTGCCCAAACCATTCTGTAAAAATGTCAAACATACCGGCTCACCACCTGGAATTCATTTTTATTAGGATAGCATACTTTTGCAAAGAAAGCAAGCATCTGCACAAACTTTCCAGGCAATGGGCGCAAATTCGTTCAGAAGTTCCTCACAATACGCCGCTGGCGTGGCGGCAGACGTGGCAGCACAGGTTCACGCAGCAGGGCATTTGGGCGATGTGGGTGGGGTGGGGAATGATGCTGACGGCCAGGGCCGTCACGTTGCCCCCCAGCCCCTGGGGGCCGATGCCCAGCCGGTTCACCCGCTCCAGGATGCGGCCCTCCATCTCCGCGTAGTAGGGGTCGCTGTTGGCCTCATTCAGAGGCCGGAGGAGGGCGCGTTTTGCCAGGATGCCCGCCATCTCCGCGTTGCCGCCCAGGCCCACGCCTACCACCACCGGGGGGCAGGGGTTGGAGCCTGCGTCGGACACCGCCTGGACGATGGCGTCCTCCACCTGCTGCTGAGTGCAGGAGGGCTTCAGCATTTGCAGGGAGGTCATATTCTCGCTGCCCGCCCCCTTGGGGGCCACGGTGATGCTGCACCGGTCGCCCTCCACCAGCCGCAGGTGGAGGATGGCGGGGGTGTTGTCCTCAGTGTTCACCCGGCGGAGGGGGTCGGAGACGGTGCTTTTCCGCAGGTAGCCCTCGGTGTAGCCCTGGGCCACCCCCTCGTTCACCGCGTCACTGAGGAGGCCGCCGGTGATATGGCAGTCCTGCCCCAAATCCACGAACACGATGGCCATGCCGGTATCCTGGCAGATGGGCAGGCGGCGCTCCCCGGCGAAGGTGAAGTTCTCCACGATGTCCCCCAGGATGCCCTGGCCCACCGGGGAAGTCTCCGCCTGGCAGGCGGCGCAGATGGTCTCCCGCACGTCGCCGGGCAGGTTGCAGTTGGCCTCGATGCACAAATCCCGCACCAGGCGGACAATATCCGCATACAAAATTTCTCTCATAATCTGCACGTCCTCCTCACAGCTTCACCATGACCGGCTTGCGCTGTACATAATAGGTCACATACCGGAAGCCGCAGTCCCGCAGCAGGTCATAGGCTTGCCGGATGCCCAGCCCCACATGGTCCCGGTGGTGGGCGTCCGCCCCCACCGTCACCAGCTCGCCTCCGGCCTCCCGCCAGGCGGGCAGCAGGGCGCGGTAGTCCTCCAAATCGTCCCGGCCCCGATTGGTGTTCACCTCCAGGGCCTTGCCCCCCTCCGCGTTGCGGCGGAGCAGGGCGCGGCACTCCTCCCAGTAGTCGGAGAGGCCCGTCTGCACCCCGTCCCTGTCCCGGATATACCGCAGGGGGTAGGGGATATGCCCCAGGGTGTCGTAGTTCCCCCAGCGGGCCAGGGCCAGCATGGAGGCGAAATAATCCTCCAGAATGGGCCGGGCCAGCGCCGGGTTTGCCCGGAAGTCCACATAGTAAAAGTCCTGCCCATCCATGGCCAGGGATGCGTTGTGGATGGAGCCGATGACGAAGTCCAGCCCCGGCTCCACCAGGGCCCGCTCCGCCGCATCGAAGTCCGCCGGGGCGTTGCCCAGTTCCAATCCGTATAAAAGCCGGAAGGGATTCCCTTTTGGAATCATCTCCAGGGCCTCCTGATGGGCCTGACGGGCGGGAGCCCAGTCATAGGTGGGGCAGAGCTGGTTCTTCTCGTTGATGATGTCGTAATGGTCGGTGAGGCAAATCACGTCCAGGCCGAAAGCCATGGAGGCTTCCGCCATCTCCCGGCGGCTGCTGTGGCCGTCAAAGGAGACGGTGGAGTGCATATGGGTGTCTAAAAGCAGCATGGGGGTCACTCCTTTTTATCTGACCTGTTAAAAAACTCTAAAACTGGCACTGGAAACAAGGTCAGCTATCTGCTATGATATCTTCAAGCAAGAGGCAGGCAGGCCGCTGCCCCTGGCCGAAGTTTTATTCAGAGAGGATAAGCGATATGAAATCGAGCAACAAAGTATACCGCATCGCGCTGGTGGGGCTGTTCGCGGCGCTGAGCTATGTGGTCTTTACCTTCCTGCAAATCAAAATCACCCTGCCGGGGGGCGACGCCACCTCCATCCACCTGGGCAACGCCGTGGTGGTGCTGGGCGCCCTCATCCTGGGCGGCCCCCTGGGGGGCCTGGCCGGGGCCATCGGCATGAGCATTGGCGACCTGTTCGACCCGGTGTACATCACCCTGGTGCCGAAAACCTTCGTGCTGAAGCTGTGCATCGGCCTCATCACCGGTCTGGTGGCCCACAAGCTGGGGAAGCTGAACCAGCAGACCGACAGGAAGAAGATTTTCGCCTGGGCGTTGGCCGCCGCCATCGCGGGGCTGCTGTTCAACTGCGTCTTTGATCCGCTGGTGGGGTACTATTACAAGCTGTGGATTCTGGGCAAGCCCGCCGCGGAGCTGACCCTGGCCTGGAACATCGCCTCCACCAGCATCAACGCGGTGCTGTCCACCATCGTATCGGTGGCAGTGTACCTGGTGCTGCGTCCGGCCCTGGCCAAGGCGGGCATCATGAAAAAAATCTGGGGCGACCAGTTCGCCGCCTGACAAAATCGCATAACACAGGAAAAGAGGGCAGCGCTACGCTGTCCTCTTTTATTGTACCGTGTTACGGCCCGGTTGTCAAAACAGTTTTTTCTTTTTCGCCTTGCCGCTGGGCTTCCCCTGCATGGCGTCGTCAAAGGCCCGGAGGGCGTCCTTCTGGGCGGGGGTCAGGTTGGTGGGCACCTGCACGGTGACGGTGACGTACTGGTCGCCCCGCCCGGTGCGCTGGAGCCGGGGGATACCCTTGCCCCGGAGCCGGAAGGTGGTGCCGGTCTGGGTACCGGCGGGGAGGTCATACCTGACGTTGCCGTCGATGGTGGGAATCTCAATGCTGGCGCCCAGGGTGGCGTCCGCAAAGCTGACGGGGGCGTTGTACAGCACGTCGGCCCCGTCCCGCTCGAAGAAGGCGTGGGGCTGGACGTTGACGTGAATCAGCAGGTCGCCGGCGGGGCCGCCGTTGCGCCCGGCGTTGCCCTGGCCGCGGCGGGAGATGGCCTGCCCATCGTCAATACCGGCGGGGATTTTCACGGTGATCTTCTTGCGCTTGCGCACCATGCCCTTGCCCTTGCAGGACTGGCAGGGGGTATGGATGATTTTGCCCGTGCCGCCGCACTGGTTACAGGGCTGGGTGGAGGACATGACGCCGAAAGCCGTCCGCCGCTGGACGTTCACCACGCCCTGGCCGTGGCAGGTGGGGCAGGTCTCCGGTGAGGTGCCGGGGGCGCAGCCGTTGCCGCCGCAGGCGTCGCAGGTCTGCACCGGGGTGATCTCCACCTCCTTGTCACAGCCGAAGGCGGCCTCCTCAAAGGTCAAGTCCACCTGCACCCGCAGGTCGCCGCCCTGCTGGGGAGCGTTGGGCCGGGGCTGGCCGCCGAAGCCGCCAAAGCCGCCGCCTCCGCCAAAGATGGTGGAGAAGATGTCGCCCATGTCGCCAAAGCCATCGAAGCCTGCGCCGCCGCCGGCTCCGGCCCCGTAGTTGGGGTCTACCCCGGCGAAGCCGAACTGGTCATAGCGGGCCTTCTTCTCCTCGTCGGAGAGCACCTCGTAGGCCTCGCCCACCTCCTTGAAGTGGGCCTCCGCCTCCTTGTCGCCGGGGTTCATATCGGGGTGGTACTTCTTGGCCAGCTTCCGGTACGCCCGCTTGATTTCATCCTGGCTGGCGCTCTTGCTGACCCCTAATACTTCATAATAATCGCGTTTTTCTTCTGCCATTGCTACTCACTTCACTCCATATGGAATGGGTTTCCGGGAGGTGGGCGTTCCCCCGTAAACCCCACAGATGGGACGGGGCTTCCGCCCCGCCCCATAATTGCCGGTCACTTTGTTTGATTGGGCTTACTTATCGTCGTCCACGACCTCATAGTCGGCGTCCTGATAGTCCTGGTCATTGCCGCCGCCCTGGTTGGGGTCCTGATAGCTCTGGTAGCCTGCGCCGCCCTGCGCGCCGCCGTCCTGGGGTGCCTGCTGCTGGTACAGCTTGGCGGAGGCATCGTAGAAGGTCTTGGTCAGGTCGTCCACGGCGGCCTTGATGGCCTCGGTGTCAGTGCCCTTCAGGGCGTCCTGGAGCTTGCTCTTGCCGCTCTCGATGGCGGACTTGTCGGCGGCGTCCAGCTTGTCGCCATTCTCGCTGAGGAACTGCTCAGCCTGGTAGACCATCTGGTCGCCCTGGTTCCGGGTGTCGATGTCCTCCTTGCGCTTGGCGTCCTCGGCGGCGTACTGCTCAGCCTCCCGGACGGCCTTGTCGATGTCCTCCTTGGACAGGTTGGAGGAGGCAGTGATGGTGATGTGCTGCTCATGGCCGGTGCCCTTATCCTGGGCGGAGACGTTCACGATGCCGTTGGCGTCAATGTCGAAGGTGACTTCGATCTGCGGCACGCCGCGGCGGGCGGGGGCGATGCCGTCCAGCTGGAACTTGCCCAGGGTCTTGTTGTCCTTCGCGAACTCACGCTCGCCCTGGAGGACGTGAACCTCCACGGAGGGCTGGTTGTCAGCAGCGGTGGAGAACACCTGGCTCTTCTTGACGGGGATGGTGGTGTTCCGGTCGATCAGCTTGGTGAACACGCCGCCCAGGGTCTCAATGCCCAGGGACAGGGGGGTGACATCCAGCAGCAGCATACCCTTGACGTCGCCGCCCAGCACGCCGCCCTGAATGGCAGCGCCCACGGCCACGCACTCATCGGGGTTGATGCCCTTGAAGCCGTCCTTGCCGGTGATTTTCTTCACGGCCTCCTGGACAGCGGGGATACGGGAGGAGCCGCCCACCAGCAAAATCTTGTTCAGGTCGCTGGCCTTCAGGTCGGCGTCGCTCAAAGCCTGACGGACGGGGCCCATGGTGGCCTGCACCAGATGGTTGGTCAGCTCATTGAACTTGGCCCGGGTCAGGGTCACGTCCAGATGCTTGGGGCCAGTGGCGTCGGCGGTGATATAGGGCAGGTTAATGTTGGAAGAGGTAACGCCGGACAGCTCGATTTTGGCCTTCTCGGCGGCTTCCTTCAGCCGCTGCATGGCCACCTTGTCGCCGGTCAGGTCAATGCCGTTCTCCCGCTTGAACTCGGACGCCAGATAGTCCATGATGCACTTATCGAAGTCGTCGCCGCCCAGGTGGGTGTTGCCGGAGGTGGCCAGCACCTCGATGACGCCGTCGTCAATGTCCAGGATGGACACGTCGAAGGTGCCGCCGCCCAGGTCGTAGACCAGGACCTTCTGGGCCTCTTCCTTATCCACACCGTAGGCCAGGGCCGCAGCGGTGGGCTCGTTGATGATACGCTTCACGTCCAGACCGGCGATTTTGCCGGCGTCCTTGGTGGCCTGACGCTGGGCGTCGTTGAAGTACGCGGGGACGGTGATGACCGCCTCAGTGACCTTCTCGCCCAGATAGGCCTCGGCGTCCGCCTTCAGCTTTTGCAGAATCATGGCGGAGATTTCCTGGGGGGTGTAGCGCTTGGAGTCAATGCTCACCTTGTACTCCTCGCCCATATGGCGCTTGATAGAGGAGATGGTGCGGTCAGGGTTGGTGATGGCCTGACGCTTTGCCACCTGGCCCACCATGCGCTCCCCGTCCTTGGAGAAGGCCACGACGGAGGGGGTGGTGCGGTTGCCTTCCGCGTTTGCAATGACAACCGGCTCGCCGCCTTCCATAACAGCGACGCAGGAATTGGTAGTACCAAGGTCAATACCGATGATTTTAGACATAACAGTGTTCCTCCTAATTATATGTGAGATGTTCTTTTTTTACGGATTCAATATCACACTGCGCTTTGCGCAGAACGTGAACGGTTTAGTTTGCCACCTGCACCATGGCGAAGCGGATGACTTTGTCCCCCATGACGAAGCCGGTCTGGAAGCACTGGGATACCACGTTTTCCCCCAGCTTTTCGTCCTCAATGTGCATCACCGCGTTGTGATACTTGGGGTCAAAGGGCTGCCCCACCGCGTCGATGGGCTTGATGTCCAGGCTCTCCAGCACCTGTTTCAGCTGGTTCATGGTCATCTCAATGCCTTTCAAAAAGGCTTCGTCCTGACAGCCCTGGGCCAGCGCCCGCTCCAGGTTATCATAGACGGGCAGGAATTTCAGCGCCGCGTCTGCCTTGGCGCTGGAATAGGCGTCCGACTTCTCCTTGGCGCTGCGGCGGCGGAAGTTATCATATTCCGCCCGGAGATAGAGGTATTCCTTTTCCTTGGCGGCCAGCGCTTTCTGGGCCGTCTCCAGCGGGTCAGGCTCGGCGGGCTGCGCCTCCTTTGGCGCGTCCTTCGGTTCCTCAGGGGGTGCGTCCTTCGGTTCCTGCTTCGGTTCCTCCGGGGACGTCTCCTGCCCGGCGGCCTGCTGAGGCTCGGCAGCGGGCTCCTGCTTTTCGCTTTCTTCCGCTTCTGCGGATTCCGTCTTTTTCGTTTCGGCTTCCATACGATTCCTCCTGGCTTGTGAGAAAAATGGGTTATTTCTTTTCTTTTTCTGTTTCGGCATGGTCATTACCTGTTGGCGGGTTCAGCGCCTGTTGCGGTTGGCTGCCGGGCAGCTGCGCCGACCCGGTGAACAGCCGGGATAAGTTGTCGGCCAAATAGTTCAGCTTGGCCGTCACCTGGGCGTAATCCATTCTGGTGGGGCCCACCACGCCGATGACGCCCTTCATCCCGTCTCCGATGTCATAGCTGGCCAGGACGACGCTGGTGTCCTTCAATTCCTCGGCCACGTTTTCCGGGCCAATCAGCACCTTGGTCTTGGAGCCGGGGTCCTTGCCGGGCATGGGCAAATCGTTGAACCGGTTCTCATCATTCATATAGTCCAGCAGCTTCTGGGCCTTGTCCATATCCTGGAACTCCTGATGGGTCAGCAGGTGATTCTCCCCGGCGGTGTGTACGTTGGACTGTCTGCATTCCTCCAGCACGTCCATGGCGAAGCTGACCACCAGCGAAATCAGGCCGTAGCTGCTGCCTGCCGCCTTCCGGGCCTTTTCCATTAGGTCGGTGCTGAACTCCTCCAGGGTCTTACCCACGAAGGTGGTGTTCAGCAGGGCGTTCAGCAATTGGAGCTGGGGCTCGGTCAGTTCTGTGGGCAGGTGGAACAGCTTGTTGCGCACCACGTTGGTGCTGGTCATGGCCACGCAGATGAAGGAGTTCTGGTCCACCATCAGCAGGTCGTACCGGTTGATGACCACCGTGCTCCGCCCGGCTGTCAGGGAGAAGGCCGGATAGTTGGTGAACTGGCTGACCAGCCGCCCCGCCTGATCCAGCACCTGGTCCAGCTCCCGCATTTTCAGGTTCAGCGCGGAGTTGATGCGCTCCGTCTCCTGGAGGGAAAGCTTGTGCTCTTCCATCAGTTCATTGACGTAGATGCGGTAGCCCTTGGGGGAGGGGATGCGTCCGGCGGAGGTGTGGGGCTGCTCCAGGTAGCCCATCTTCTCCAGCGCCGCCATCTCGTTGCGGACAGTGGCGGAGGAGCATTCCAGATGGGCCAGGGTCATAATGGTCTTTGACCCAACCGGCTCGGCAGTCTCGATATAGTTTTCCACCACGGCGCGTAAAATACGCCGCCGCCGTTCTGTCAGTTCCATCTGCTCACCTCGCTTCGTTTTAGCACTCTTGCCTCTCAAGTGCTAAACTTAATATAGCACTTGCCGCCCCAGTTGTCAATAGGCGAAAATAAAAATTGTTTGTGAACAAACCGTGAGCAATTTTTGACGGAAGGAAATGACAGCCAGCTGCCCGGACTGCTAACCATCCGCACTTCTGCTCCGCCCACGAAAAATATTCTTCCGCTTGTTCACAAAATAATGTAGACTTTCGCTGATTTTCCGGCTACAATAAAATATGAAACTGGATTTGGAGGAGTTCCCCTTGAAGAAATTATCCACGGCGGTCAGCCGCTTTTGCTATAGCCACCCGAATTTCGGCATTCCCAACCTGATGCTGTATATCGTCATTGGCAACGTCATCGTCTATGTGCTGGATCTGCTGTCCGGGTACACCTTCTCCCCCATGCTGGAATTTATCCCGGCCTACCTGGCCCAGGGGCAGGTTTGGCGGCTGGTGACCTTCCTGTTCGTGCCGGACAACACCAACGTTATTTTCCTGGCCATCTCGCTGTACTTCTACTATTGGATCGGCTCCTCCCTGGAGCGCACCTGGGGCACCGCCCGGTTCACCCTGTTCTATCTGACCGGTCTGGTGGCCTCCATCCTGGTGGGGGTAGTCAGCTGCTTCGTCTACGGCTTCGGCTACATGGGCAGCGTTACCACCGCCTACTATATCAATCTGTCCCTCTTCCTGTCCTTCGCCACCCTGTACCCGGACGCGCAGGTGATGCTGCTGTTCATCATCCCGGTGAAAATCAAGTGGCTGGCCTATCTGGACGGGGTGATGCTGCTGGTGGGCGTCATTCAGTACATCGCCGCGGGGATGTACGTTATGGCGCTGCTGCCCGTCCTGGCCCTGGCCAACTACTTCATTTACTTTGGGGACGACCTCATCGCCGCCCTCCGGGGCACCGCCTCCCGGGCCGCTTACCGGGCAAAGCGTCCCTCCCCTGGCACCCGAAACACCAGCCGGAGCCGCAGCAACACCATCAACATGAAGAAGGCCGCCAAGGATATGCAGCAGAGCAAGGGCTATATTCACAAGTGCTGCGTCTGCGGCAAGACGGATACGGACTACCCGGATATGGAGTTCCGGTACTGCTCCAAATGCGCCGGATACCGGTGCTACTGTATGGAGCATATCAATAACCATGTGCATATTTCTGAGGAATAAACCGCAGCCCCGCGCAGATGCGCGGGGCTGCGGTTTGCTTTTTTGTGACCTTTGAGGCTCCCGTTTTACGGCCCAGCCGCTCCTACCGGAAGAAACTTCTTTATGGAATCTTCAAAAAACCTTCAGGCAATCTTAATTGCACTTAAAAATATATGGAGTACCATGAAACTGCAAGAGGTAAGGTGCCATGCAGCATTTTTTAGGAGGTGTATTATGAAGAAAGGTAAGCTTTTGAGCATTTGTCTGGCGTTGGTTCTTTGCGTTTCGCTGGTCGGTGGGGCCTATGCGGCATCGGCCACCACATCCGATACCGGTGAGGTCACGGTGGAAGGCCCCGAAGGCGGTGCGGCAGCTTCCGTTGACGAAGACGAGGCAGTTGAGGTCTCCCCGAACGGTGAGTTGGCCGTGGAAGGCGTTTTTGACGAATCCGTTCAGACGCCTGATGCCGGCGCAGAAAAGGTGAGCGTCAGCCTGAAAGATAAGGAAATCAGCGTCGGAACCAGCTACAAGAAGAACTTTAAGATGAACATTTCGGGCAGCGACCCCCACACCGCATTCAGGACGATTGTCACCAAGCCCACCAGCGCCTTTAAAATCATCGTCAAGGGCAGCGACGGCTACTCCTATCGGAGTGCGGAACACACCAGCAGCTGGTATGTCACCATCACCAACGCAAAGCCGGATGTGACCTATACCGTATATGTGCTGAACTGCTCTGACGAGGATATGACGGCAAACATTCAGATTTCCAGCTACTATAACTGAACCTGAGCAAGCCGACTTTTCCAGCACGGTACAGGAGTTGCCTCCTCACGTATCATTCTGTGGCCCTTGCCCCATGCAGGCGCAGCGTTTTGGCAGGATTCCCGCAAATGCGCTGCCTTATCACGGGGCGCTCCTGTCACGCAGAAACGAACCCGCTGCAAATTGCAGCGGGTTCGTTTTTTACAGGCCGCGCCCTACTCCGCCATCGGCAGCGTCGCCAGTTCCGCCCCGGTGTAGTACCACAGCACGATTTCCTCCGCCGTCCTGCCCTCCTTGGCCAGGGCGTTGGCCCCGTACTGGCTCATCCCCACCCCATGGCCGTAGCCGGTGACGTAGAAGGTGACAGCCTCCTCCGTCCCCTCCGCCGTCAGGGTGGGGGAGCGGAGGCCGAACATGGCCCGCAGCTTCGCCGTGGCAATGCTGACGCCGCCCACCTCCAGAGAGACGGGCAGCCCCGCCTCGTCATAGGCTGCCTCCCCGAACCAGTCCGCCGGGTCGCCGGACAGGTCGGCGTCGGGATACTCCGCCAGGACTGCCTCCTGAAAGGCGGACGCCTCCACCGTCACCACGCTGTAGTAATTGGGGACGCCGCTGTCGTCCTCCGGGCTGGCCACGCTGACCAGGTAGGGCAGCTCCTGCCCCCACACCTCCAGGGCGCTGCGGGTGTAGCCGCCGGAGGAGGCGTGGAACACTGCCAGCAGCGGCTCCCCGGCATAGGTCAGGTAGACCCCGTCGGTGTCCGCGATGGCGGCGGCGATTTTCTCTGCGTAGGTCTCGGCGTTTTCCTCCGGCCAGGCCGCCATCCGCTCCTCCCGGGAGAGCCACGCCTGGCAGCAGTCCGGGTCATCGCACAGGGCCTCCTCGTGGCTGTCCGTGCCGCTGGCCATGCGGTACAGGGTGTAGGTGCGGGCGGCGATGGCCTGGGCCTTCAGCGCCTCCTCCTGGAAGGCGGCGGGCATCTCCGCCGCCACCACCCCCCACAGGTACTCGTCCAGGGGCAGGGTGCAGCGCGCCCCGTCCAGCAGCACCGTCACCTCCACCGCCCCGTCCAGGGTGTCCGCTTCGGGGGCGACCTCCTCCGTGGAAACCTCTGCCGCCAGGGAGGACGCCTCCTCCGGCACAGCGCTGGAGGAGGGGCTGTCCGCTCCGGTCAGGGTATCTCCGGCGGCGGCCTCCGCCTGCACGCTCTCCCCCACCGCCAGGGGCAGCAGAAACACGGTGGACAGCAGCGCCGCCACCGCCAGAGCCATGGGGCAGACGCCGCTTTTTACTTGGCTTTTTGCAGGAATAACCACTCTCTCCTTCATAATTCACAAAAATGGGTTGTGTTCCAGGTCTAAAAACGCCTTATTTTGACAATTTTGATTTGTTTCAAGAAGCGTACATTGACCTTTTATTCAAAATATGGTATGATATTCCTTGCAAAAATATGTGAGAAAGGGAGTTGAGCTTCATGCCGAACGCAGTCCCCACCGGATGCAGCGCCTATATGCACGCTCTGTCAGAAGAATTTTCCAAATACAACTACATCGACCCCGCCATCTACCGGAAGGCGGACATCAAACGGGGCCTGCGCAACAGCGACGGCACCGGTGTCATGGCCGGCGTGTCCGAGGTGGGCAGCGTCCGGGGCTACATGGTGGAGGACGGCGAGCGCATCCCGGTGGAAGGCCACCTGATTTACCGCGGCATCGACGTGGAGGATTTGATTCGGGGCTTCATCACCGAGGGACGCTTCGGCTTTGAGGAGACGGTTTATCTGCTGCTGATGGGCGCGCTGCCCAACCAGCAGCAGCTGGAGGACTTCTGCACCGTCCTGGGGGAAATGCGCACCCTGCCCCACATGTTCTCTGAGGACATGATCATCCGCAATCCCAGCCGGGACATTATGAACAAGCTGGCCCGCAGCATCCTCACCCTCTATTCCTATGACGACGACCCGGAGACCAGAACGATAGAAAACGAGCTGCGGCTGGCCATGCAGCTCATCGCCCGCACCCCCATGATTATCTCCCACGCCTACTCCGCCAAGCGGTGCTATTACGATAAGGACTCCCTGTACCTCCACCGCTCCATCAAGAACAAGGGCGCGGCGGAGAACATCCTGGCCGCCATCCGCAAGGATCAGTCCTACACGGAGGAGGAGGCCAGGCTGCTGGATTTGTGTCTGGTGCTGCACGCCGAGCACGGCGGCGGCAACAACTCCACCTTCACCTGCCGGGTGATTTCCTCCTCCTATACTGACATCTATTCCTCCATCGCGGCGGCGGTGGGCGCCCTGAAGGGCCCCCGTCACGGCGGGGCCAACGTCCGCTGCAAGCAGATGATGGACGTGATTTGTGACGAGGTACACGACTGGAAGGACGACGAGGAAATCAAGTCCGTCCTTACCCGCATCCTGAACCGGGAGCTGGGAGACGGCAGCGGCCTGATTTACGGCATGGGCCACGCCATCTACACCCTGTCCGACCCCAGGGCGGCCATTTTGAAGCGGTTCGCCCGCCGCCTGGCCGTGCAGAAGGGCATGGACGACGGCCTCGACCTGGTGGAGTCCATCGAGCGGCTGACGCCGGAGGTATTCCGCCAGGTGAAGGGGAACAACCGCCCCATGTGCGCCAACGTGGATTTGTACAGCGGCTTCGTGTACATGATGCTGAACATCCCGGAGGAGATGTTTACCCCCCTGTTCGCCGCCGCCCGGATGCCCGGCTGGTGCGCCCACCGGATGGAGGAGATTTACACCACGCCGGGGAAAATCATTCGCCCGGCTTACAAGTCCATCGTGCCCAAGCGGGAGTTTGTCCCCCTGGCAGAGCGGGAATAAGGCGGCAAAAAGCGGCGGTGCGCCCCAAATCGGAGCGCACCGCCGCTTTATTCAGCAGAACGGTAAGCAGATAAGAAACAGCGGCCCACGATGTGGGCCGCTGTTCCTATAGGGAAATTAGGGAGGATAGAATGAAAAGAAGAAGTTGCTCAACTCATGCTTATACGATACACCCGGGATGTTACAGAACTTCACAGGAAAATGTTACAGAAGTGTGAAACGCAAATTTTTATTGGCCCTCCGAGCTGTCGCCCTCCAGGTCGTCCTCCGCCTCATACTCCACCATGGGCACGTCCTCGGTGTCGGTTCCCTCTTCGGTGTCCTCGCTCTCGCCCTCAGTGACCTCGCCGGTGAGGGAGACGGAGTACAGCCCGCTGTCCACCAGCACCTCCAGGAAGTTGGCCTCGGTGACGGTCTCCCCGACAGCCAGGTAGTCCTCCGCAGTCTCCCCGTTGCGAATCTGCCGGATTTGGGTCAGCACCTGATCCGCATAGTTGAACTCCGGGGACAGGGTGGTCATGGCCAGATAGCCGTCGCTGAGCCATTGAACGCTCTCCAGCCCGCACTGAGCCCCCACCACGATGGGGTAGACGCTGCCCTTGTAGGAGGCGTGGAAGGTGGTCAGGGCGGCGCTGCAAGTCTCGTTGCTGGTGGTCAGCAGCACGTCCAGATTTTCCCCGTCGGAGTAGTAGGAGGAGAGCAGGCTCTCCATCCGCCCGGCGGCGTCCGCCGTGGCCACGTCCTCATAGCTCTGCTGGCCGGAGGGGATAGTCAGCTGGCCGCTGGTCAGGTACTCGTCCAGGGCTGCCATAGCCCCCTCATAGATGAGCTGGTCGGCGGCGGTGTCTCCCGCCACCAGCTCCAGGGTGTAGGTGTCGCTTCCGGCGTCCTCACCGTCCAGCCCCAGCGCTTCCACCAGATAGGCGGCCTGGGCGGCCCCCATGGCGGCGTAGTCCGTCCCCACATAGCAGGTGACGGCGCTGTTATCCAGCGCGGTGCCGCAGGCCAGAACGGAGATGCCCGCCTGACCGGCGGCGGTCAGGGCGTCGTCAATGGCGTCCGCGTCCACCGCCTCCACAATCAGGATGGCGCATTCGTCCTCGATCATGGCGCTCAGCTGACGGCTCTGGGTGTCCCCGTCTCCCTCCGCGTAGGCGATCTCCACAGAGAAGCCCGTGTCCTGGAGGCGGGTTTGCAGCTCAGTGGCCTGTCCGTTCAGAGAGTCGCCCTCCTCCGCGCTGCCGGACAGGGCGATGCCGATGAGCGTCATGCTGGCGGTGGCGTCCGGCTCCGGCGGGGTGCTGCCGGACAGGGAGGCGGAGCCGGAGACGGCATTCCCCTGCACGGTGCAGCCGGTGAGCGCCAGCAGGGCCAGGGTCAGAAACGCTGCGCAAAATTGCTTGATATGGTTCATGGTTGTCTATCCTCCAGGCCCGGGCAGACCGTCCGGGCCGTTTTTTTAATGATTCCTTCGGGATGCAGACGGGCAGAGGCCGCCCTCTCCAAAAAGCTGCTCCCATCTTAGCACAAGACCCGCCCCTTGGCAAGGAGGAAGATATGAATTTTTTCTTAAAAGTGCGGAGTTTGCTCCGTTTTCAGGGGGTTTCCGGACTGTTCCAACGGGAGGGGCAAGGCGCGCCAGCCGGGGAGCTGTACCGCACGCCGCTTCCCTCCGCTTAGGATAGCGTGCGTCTCAGGGCTGATACCACAGCAAAACCCCGCCCCCTCCAGCCGGAGGGAGCGGGGTTTGAACGACAGGGGAGGCTTACCCGAACACGGCCAGCAGGAAGCCTGCGGCCACGGCGGAGCCGATAACGCCTGCCACGTTGGGGCCCATGGCGTGCATCAGCAGGAAGTTGGACGGATTGTCCTTCTGCCCTTGCACCTGGGCCACTCGGGCGGCCATTGGCACGGCGGACACGCCGGCGGAGCCAATCAGCGGGTTGATTTTTCCGTGGGTGAGATAGCACATCAGGTTGCCCACCAGCAGGCCGCCGATGGTGGCGAAGCAGAAGGCAATCAGGCCCAGCACGATGATGAGGAGGGTCTCCACCTTCAGGAACTGGTCAGCGGTGGCGGTAGCGCCTACGGAGATGCCCAGGAAGATGGTGACGATGTTCATCAGGGCGTTCTGGGCGGTGTCAGACAGCCGGTCGCACACGCCGCAGTTGGCCCACAGGTTGCCCAGCATCAGGCAACCCAGCAGGGAGGCCACGGAGGGGATGATGAGGCAGCAGACGATGGTGACCACGATGGGGAACACGATTTTTTCCGTCTGGGAGACGGGGCGGAGCTGCTCCATCTTGATTTGGCGGTTCTCCTTCTTCACCAGCAGCTTCATAAAGGGCGGCTGGATAACGGGAATCAGCGCCATATAGGAGTAGGCGGCGATGGCGATGGCGCCCAGATAGTTGGGGGCCAGCTGTGTGGTCAGCCAGATGGCGGTGGGGCCGTCCGCGCCGCCGATGATGGCGATGGACGCAGCCACGTTGCCGTCAAAGCCCAGGATAACGGCCATCAGCAGGGCGAAGTACACGCCGAACTGAGCGGCAGCGCCCAGCAGCATACTCTTGGGGTTGGCCATCATGGGGCCGAAGTCGGTCATGGCGCCCACGCCCATAAAGATGAGGGAGGGGTAAATGCCCAGCTTCACGCCAATGTATAAAATGTCCAGGAATCCGCCCTCGTGGAGGACGTCGCTAAAGCTGATACTGGTGGCGTTGGAGCCTGCGTACCACAGCTCCGGGGTGTAGATGCCGGAGCCGGGCAGGTTGGTCAGGAGCATACCGAAGGCAATGCCCACCAGCAGCAGCGGCTCATACTTCTTGACGATGCCCAAGTACAGCAGTACGCAGGCGATGGCCAGCATGATAATGGTTTTGATGGTGCCGACAGCGCCGGACTCCGCCATGGCGGCAAATCCGGTCTGCTCCGCCAGGTTCGAGAAAATCGTACCGATAAATTCCATGTCCGGTACCTCCTTAACCCAGCATTACCAGCGGATCACCAGTCTTAACGGCAGCGCCCTTGCCAGCAACCACCTGGGTGACGGTGCCATCCTTGGGAGCGAGGACTTCGTTTTCCATCTTCATGGCTTCGATGACGGCCAGCAGGTCGCCGGACTTGACGGCCTGACCCTGGGAGACCTTCACGTCCACCACGGTGCCGGGCAGCGGCGCGGGGACAGGCTCGCCGGAGCCGGTGATGGCCGGAGCAGCGGGGGCTGCGGCGGGGGCGGCAGCGGCGGCAGGAGCGGCAGCGGGGGCTGCCGCAGGCGCGGCGGCGGCAGGAGCCATGGCGTCGTATTCGTCGGCCAGGATGGCCTGGCCCTTTTCGACAATGACCTCATAGGTCTTGTCGTTGAGCGTAACCTTGTATTTCATGTTACTTGACCTCCTTGATGGAAATAAATCTCAGCTCATTCAGGGGCGTGTTCAGGCCGTCAGCGACGATGGCCATAATCATGGCGGCGGTGCGGTCAGGCACGTCATGGAGCATGACGCCGCCGCAGGAGCCCTTGGCCGACGGCGCGGGGGCGGCGGCGGGAGCCGCCGGAGCCGGCGTGGCGGGGACAGGCTCGGACGCCTTCTTCTTGTTCTCAATGTTCTGGATGATTTTGCTCTGGACGGTGATGATGCCCATCAGCAGCAGCAGGACAGCGAACACCACCAGCATACCCAGCACGGCAACGCCTAAGGTCTGAACGATTGTAATATCTTCCATAAAGCATTACCTCCCGGTTCAGTCTTCATTGACGGCACACATAGTGTACTTGCAGGTGCGCTCTTCCTTCTCCTTACGGGCCTCCATAAAGTCCTTCGCCTGCTTCGGGAAGCAGATGTAGCTCATGATGTCCTCTTCGCTGCGGGCCAGGTCGCCCAGCTCCTCCTTTGCCTTGGCAAAGTCCTCACCGGTGCGCTTCTGGTCCTCAATGCGGCAGTCCACAGGCTCGCCGCCCTCGCCCAGAATCTTCTTCTTCAAATCCTCGTTCACGGGGGCGGGAGCGATGCCGTACTCGCCCTTGAAGTAGTTCTTCACCTCGTTGGAGATGTTCTTATAGCGCTCGCCCACCAGCACGTTGGTGACGGCCTGGTTACCCACCATCTGGGACAGGGGAGTGACCAGGGGAGGATAGCCCATGTCGGCCCGGACGGCGGGGATTTCGGCCAGCGCCTCGTCGAACTTGTCCATAGCGCCCATGTCGGTCAGGTTGGCAATCATGTTGGACAGCATACCGCCGGGCACCTTGTACACCAGAGCCTGAGCGTCGGTGGCCATGCTCTTGGGGTTGATGAGGCCGTTGTCAATATACTTCTGCTTCACGGGCTTGAAGAAGTCGTTGACCTCGTTGATGGTCTTCTCGTCCAGGCCGGTGTCGATGCCGTACTGGGTCAGAGCGTAGTACATGGTCTCGGTGGCGGGCTGGGACGTGCCGTTGGAGAAGCAGGAGGTGGCGGTGTCAATGACATCCACGCCGCTCTCCACAGCCTTGGTGACGGTCTGATAGGCCATGCCGGTGGTGCAGTGAGTGTGGAGAATCAGGGGCATATCGCCCACGCCGTCCTTGATGCCCTTGATGAGGTGCTCGGCCTCATAGGGGCTCATGGTGCCGGCCATGTCCTTCAGGCAGATGGTGTCAAAGCCCATGCGCTGAAGCTCCTTGCACATCTCCACATACTTCTGTACGGTGTGCACCGGGGACTGGGTATAGGAAATGCAGCCGGAGGCCACGGTGTTCTCCGTGGCGTACTTCTTGGTGGCATCCAGGGCGGTGCCCAGGTTGCGGAAGTCGTTCAGAGCGTCGAAGATACGCAGGATGTCGATTCCGTTCTTGATGGACAGCTCCACGAACTTCTCCACCACGTCGTCATGGTAATGCTTGTAGCCCAGCAGGTTCTGACCGCGCAGCAGCATTTGCAGCTTGGTGTTGGGCATATTCTTGCGGATACCGCGCAGACGCTCCCAGGGATCCTCCCCCAGATAGCGCAGGCAGGAGTCAAATGTGGCGCCGCCCCAGCACTCAACGGAGTAATAACCGGCCTTGTCCATGGTGGACAAAATCGGCTCATAATCGGAGTAGGGAAGGCGGGTAGCCATCAGGGACTGGTTTGCATCGCGCAGTACGGTTTCAGTGAATTGAACGCGCATACGTACACCTCCATAGTCTTGTAGCAGCAGTTGACAAGGTACAATATTATTGTCAACTTCAATTATAACAAAAAGTGGCGAAATGTAAAGGGTTTTTTGAGAAAAAAGGAGGTTTGCAAAAGGGAAAATTCCAAAGTTTCCCGTCCGAAAGTCGGGCGGAAAACCCGGGCTTTCCCGCCGGGAGGCGGGCGTTTCCGCCCGTTTTTCTGCTTTTTGTCACAGGTGACGAAAATGACAAAATTTAAGCCGTTCCTCTTTGTGCGGAAATGGGGCAGGCGCGGCCCGCCCCGGCAGAAAACAGCCGCAGCCGCCCGAAGGCAGCCGCGGCTGGGGGATGGAACTCAATTTTGAACCCCGTTTTGCATAGGAACCTCTCCACTGCGCCCCCTATCCTGAAAGGGAATATTATCAACTTAAAGATGCAATCTATCCTGGGTTGAAGGGAATCACGCAGCCGTACAGTCAGATTTCCTCGACCAAAGGGCAACAAAATTGCCGCCCGTCCCGCCGTAAGGCTAGGGAGCGTAGCGGAAATGCCGCTTGACGGCGAGGGACGTGGGCGGCAATCGTCCCCAGCCGCCATGGGCGGCAGTCTCACCAGTGTGAAGTTACATCGTCTGTTGCCTGCGCTGCCACGGAACGGCAGAGATAAGGCGCTAGCCGGTTGTGGGATAGGAGGAGGGTTCTTAGGGGGGGAGCGAGTCCCCGAAGCTCCCTCCTAAGCCGCCCTCTTTTGCTACTTTTCTCGGCGGAGCGAGAAAAGTAGGCCCCGCCCTGGCAAGGGCAAACGCGCTATTTCATTTCAGTATCCATATCTAAGGAGAAGGAGCGCAATCCTCCTAAGGTGTATGCGGTTTACAGTTTGGAGTAGCCAAAGCTGTTGACCAGGGCCTCGATGTGCTGGCCTGCCTTGCACATGGGGCAGCTGCGGGAGTCGTAGCTGGCGTAGTCCGGCAGGGTGCTGGGGTCGAAGATGGCGCTGACCGGGTAGCCCATATACTCGTGGCAGGTGGAGAAGATGGCCGACAACCCGGCCACCATGCCGCCGTAATACTGCACCGCCTCAATGGCGGCCTGCACGGTGTAGCCGGTGGAGATGGAGGCCGCCAAAATCAGGACGTGCTTATCCCGCACCATGGGAGCCAGGTTGTCCCGCAGGATGAGCTGGCTGCCGGAGGTGATCTCCGGGGTGATGACGTAGATGGTCTGGTGGGCGTTCATGTTCCGGAAGCCGTCCTGGGTCAACTCGTCGGCAATACAGGTGCCGATGACCTGGGTGCCGTCCAGGCAGAGGACGGTGTCCACAATGGTGGTGGACTGGTAGGTGCGCACCAGCTCCTTCGCCACCTCCTTCGCCTCGGAGAGGCGGGTCTTCTGGGTGGTGACGTCAATGTAGTAATTGATATGGCTGTGGCTGGTGGCGAAATGCCCCTTGGCCACGCGGAGGATCAGGCGGTCATTTTTGGTGGGAATCCGTATCATATGATTCATAACAATCCACTCCTGTTTCTTGGGCCTCGGCATGGCGGGCCGTGATGATAATGTATGACGGGAGGGCCAGCGCGGGTCGGGATGGGGTGAAATGGGCGGGCCGGGCCCCGTGTCATGGTACTATTTTACCATAAAATGCCGGATGGGGCAATAAAAATTTATGAGTTTTTTAAAATATTTCTGCAACTTAACTTGCAGAAATGGGGCGGGGATGCAGCTGCGCCGTCCTCCGGCGGAGGCGTGGAGTGATGCGCCTGGGTGACGGCGGCATCCTTAGATGTTAGTGGCTAGTGGCTAGTCACCCCTCGCGTTCCGTTTCTCCAGTAGGGGCGCACAGTGTGCGCCCGGCCGACGTTTCCTCCTTAAACAAGGATGGAGGAAGGAAACAAATGGTTGCCTGACTTCGGGGCTTTTTTCCTTAGATATGGTTCTTTCGATGAACAACAGCTTGCCCTCCGGGCGGGAAGGCGCCTCCATTGACAAACCACTATTTACAATTCGTTTACGATTCAAATATTGACCTTTCCTCCGGAATGCGCTATCATTATGTCATCGAAAACCTCTGGCTGATAGAGGAAAGGAGACTTTCAACCATGCGTAACTTTTTGGATAAAATCAGTTCTGCGTTGCGCAAATTTATGTATGGACGCTACGGTTCCGACCAACTCAACCTGTGCCTGATGGTGGTTTGCCTGGTGCTGTGGCTGCTGAGTGCGTTGATTCAGGTGGCCGCGGTGCAGACCGTTCTTGGCATTCTGAGCTATGCGGCGATTCTCTATGCAATTTATCGTATGATGAGTCGGAACTATGACCGCCGCCGGAAGGAGAACGATTGGTTCCTGGAGAAGACCGGCCCCATCACCAGGGCTTTCAAGCGGATGCGCCGCCAGATGGGCGATAAGGACTATAAGTATTTCAAATGCCCCAGCTGCGGCCAGACCCTCCGGGTGCCCAAGGGCAAGGGGAAAATCCATGTGACGTGCCGGAACTGCGGCGCCAGCTTCCAGCAGAAAACATAAGCCAAACGCGGCTCCGGAAACGGATTTTCCCGTCCGGAGCCGGTTTCTTTTTGGGGAGCGGTCTGCCTTTCTTGACAAACCAGGGAAAGGCTTTTATAATAAACAGCAGGAAACCATAAACCGCACGCAGCGAGAGAAATGGGGCGTGGATATGGTCGAGCGAGCCACAATCGAACGGTTCATCCATTCCATCGGGAATTTTAGCCGATTCCAGGACAGGGTCCCTCTGCGGATGTCCCAGGGGGAGCCGTGTGTGCTGAACTACCTGTACTGCCACGACTCTGCCCAGCCCAGCCAAATCAGCGTGGCTATGCGTGTGTCCACCGCCCGCATCACCACCATTTTAAACGGCCTGGAGAAGCGGGGCCTAGTGGTGCGCCAGCCCGACGAGACGGACCGCAGGAAAATCAACGTCTGCCTGACGGAGCAGGGGAAGGCCCATGTCGCCCAGAACTGGGAGGAGATGATGGAGGTCCTCTCCGAGATCCTGACCCGCCTGGGCCCGGAGGATACGGCGGAGCTGCTCCGCATCCTGAATCGGCTGACGGAGATTTGCGACCAGCTTCCCACCTGAAAATAACCTGTCGCGGGCCGATTTCCCGGGGAAACCCGCTGCCCGACTCCCGCACGCGGAGGACTGGCCTTATCACGTTAAACTGGAGGATTGCACTGTGAAGGAACAGAACAAACAGCGCGGCCGGGTCATCGCCGTCTGTGCCGCCGTCATTACGCTGAGCCAGTTCCTGCTGTACTTGGGCACCAGGACGCTGGAATCTGAGCTGAAAAGCATTTTTGTCCACCCCTTCCAGGCGGAGTGACAGAAAGACCCGCCGGACTGCCCCATGGAAGCATGGGGCGGTCCGGTGTTTTGCTTTCCCCGGGGACAGGGCGTTCTGCCGGCCAGGCGTCCGGAATATCCCCTTCCCCGACAAAATGTCCCATGATGCTTTACCTTTTGGGGAAATCAGTGTATAATGGCTACACGATAGACAGCCCCTCAGTCAGCTTCGCTGGCAGGCAACGTCATGAACTGAATGGCCCGGGTTCCTTAGATAAAGTTTGATGTAAGAGCAACGTTCTTGCCCTCCGGGGGCCTGAGTGCCGCCTGCTGACCCATTAAGGTATCCTCCTCGGACAGTGACCCTCGCCAGCATAGCTGGCATCGGTTTCCGGCT
>JAJBUK010000099.1 GCA_020860385.1 Clostridiales bacterium | reverse complement strand
ACCGACCACCCCACCGGACAGTAACCACCCACACAACACAAAGACAAGGAGGTACCCAACATGGCAACACCAAGAACGGCGCTCAGCGTCGCAGAGCTGGCCGAATCCATCGGCGTTTCGGAGACCGTGGCCTATGGCCTGGTAAAGCGGCGGGATTTCCCCGCTGTCAAGCTGGGCGGGCGCTGGATCGTCCCCATCGACGACCTGCGCGCCTGGCTCAGCCAGCAGGCACAGAACAAGGACGCGTTCTGCAACTATGTTGACCGCCCCAGCGGGACATACGGAGCATAGAAAGGAGGCAGACCCATGACCCTTGCAGACAACCTCCACCTGGGCGACCGGCTCCAGGTAGTCCCCGCGTGGCAGCACGGCGAGCATAACGCCACCCCGGCGGCACAAATCGCCACCATCATCTACATCCATCCCGAAGGCCGCTACTGCACCGTGCGGTACAAGGACGGCCTGACGGACACGGTGCAGACGGTACCGGCGGAGCGAGTAGCAAGCCCATACCGGGAGATGTCCCCAAACAGGCCAAACAAGTATGTTCGGGACAGGCTCAAGGGGCTGCACGTCACCAACGTGGAAATCTCTGCCGCCTTTGGCCACAAAAAGTCCTGGATTGGCAACCGGCTGGATGGCGAACTGACAAAGGCGGAGCAACAGGAAATCATTCAGGCGGCGGAGCGTATCGCCGCAAACAAAAAGCGCCCCTGAGCTGCTGGGACAACTCAGGGGCCGGGGCAGAAAGGATATTATGCCTGCCCCAATTATAACACGGAAAGGGGTAAATTGCAAATGAAAACGAAAGACATGATTCACCAGCTGGAGGGCATCCTGGAGAACACCGAGTACCAGGTGCGGACCAGCGGCCCGGACGACATCTTCGAGAAAGACGCTGCGGCGCTGCGGGAGGCCATCAAGCGGATTGAAACCCCGTCTGACAGATTCCTGGCAAACGAGATTCTGATTCTGGCCGGGCTGGTTTTGGGCGCTGTGGGCATCATCTCCGTGCTTTGTGGGGTGATCTACATCCTGCTGGGCAACTACACCGCCGCCTGGGCCATGCTGCCTTGGGCGATTACAGCGGCTGTGGCCGCGCTGCTGGCGTTCGGAGGTGTGCGGAAATGATGGACTACGAGACCCTGCGGGGTGCGCTGCAAACCATGGCCGAAGATATGCCGTGGCAAGTTATCTGCCAGAGCTGCGGCCATGAACACAACTGCGGGACAAACGGTGAGTGCGCCATCCTGCGGGACGCCATCGCCACCATGGAGCAGTTGTATAAGGATGTGTCCGGCATCTGCGACTGCTGCGCCCACTCTGGCGTGAGTGCCGATAATGAGCCGTGCGCCTCCTGCCTTGACGCCCGGCGAGGCTTTCAGCCCTCCAACTGGCAATGGCGGGGCGTGCAGAAGGAGGCCACGCCATGAAAACGATTCTTTTGCAATCCCTCCGTCTGGAGCACTTCAAGGGCGTGGCCGCCCTGACCCTGGACTTCGGCGGCCACAGCTGCGCCATCTACGGAGAGAACGCCACCGGCAAGAGCTCCATCCGGGACGCCTGGACGTGGCTGCTCTTCGGCAAGGACGGTTCCGGCGCGTCCAGCTTTGAAATCAAGCCGGTGAACGGGGCCGGTGAGGTGGCGGATCACAACGCCATCACCTCCGTCTCCGCCGTGTTGACGGTGGACGGGGCGGAAAAGAAGCTCCGCCGCACCTGGTACGAGAAGTGGACGACCCGCCGGGGCAACCCGGAGCCGGTCTACGACGGCAACACCGGCGACTTCTATGTGGACGATGTGCCGTGCAAGAAGGCCACCTATCAGGCCGCCATCAAGGAGCTGGTGGGGACGGAGGACGGCTTCCACCTGCTGACGGACACTGACGCCTTCGCCGCCCTGGACTGGCGGAAACGGCGGAGCGTCCTCTTTGACGCGGCCCATGTGGCGGGAGACCGGGAACTGATGGGGGACAACCCCCACTTCGCCCCGCTGCTGGAGGCTATGGGAAGCGGCGACCTGGACACCCTCACCGCCCGGCTGAACGCCCAGCGCCGGGAGCTCCAGGGCAAGCGGGACAGCATCCCCGTCCGGCTGGACGAACTGGAGCGGAGCGCCAAGCCCCTGGCCGGGGTGGACTATGACAGACTGGAGAAGGAGCTGGCCGACCTGACCGGGGAGCGGCAAACGGCCAGCGACGACCTGGCCGCCTACCGGGCAGGCAGCGCGGAGGACAGGCTGTGGGCCCAGCTCACCGCCGCCACCCTGGAGAAGTCCGAGTTGCAGCGGGAGAACGACCAATACCGGGCCGGGCAGCGCACCGACGCCCCGGACTTGCCCGCCCTGGAACAGGCGGCAGAGGCGGCCCGGCAGCGGGCGGCGGGTCAAATCGCTTACATCACCCGCTTACAGGAGCGGGTCGCGGACTATGAGACCTCCCTGGCGGAGGCCCAACAGCGGTGGAGGGACATCAACCGGGAGCGGTTCACCGGCTCCACCTGCCCCACCTGCGGTCAGACCCTCCCGCCCCAGCAGCAGGAGGAAGCAAAGCAGCGGTTCCAGGCGGACAAGGAGGCCCGGCTCTCCCGGGCGGTCACCGAGGGCAAGCGGCTGAGTAACCGCCTCACCGAGGAGCGGGAGCGGCTGGAGGAAGCCAAGGAACAGGCCCAAGCCCTCCACGCCCAGCAGGACGAGGCGGAGAACCAGCTGGCCCGGGGGAAGCGGGCGCAGCCCGGCGCAGTCTCCGACCTGCCGGAGTACCGGGCGAAGCTGGCGGACATCGAGGCCCGCATTGCCGACCTGACGGAGCGCCACACGGCGGCGGAGCAGGACAGCCTCAGCGCCCAGCAGGAGAAGCTGGCCGACCTCCGGGGCATGGATGAGGAAATCCGGCGGGTGCAGGAGCGCCTGGCGGGCCGGGAGCAGCTGGAAACCCTCCGGCGGCGGCGGGAGGAGCTGGTGAGCCAGCAGAAGGCCGTAGCCGCCCGGATGGCGGAGCTGGAAAACCTGCTGTACCTGGCGGACGAGTTCCTCCGCTACAAGGTGGAGCGGGTGGAGCAGAGCGTCAACAGCCTGTTCCGGGAGGCACGGTTCCGGCTCTTCCGGGAGCAGGTCAACGGCGGGCTGGAGCCCTGCTGCGACATCACCTATGACGGTGTGCCCTGGGGCAGCCTGAACGACGGGCGGAAAATCACCCTGGGGCTGGACATCATCGACGGCCTGGCCTGGCACTACGGCGTCCGGGCCCCGGTGCTGCTGGACAACGCGGAGGCCGTCACCGGGCTGACGGGGTACAACGGGCAGCTGATTCGGCTGACCGTATCGGAACAGGATAAAGAATTGAGGTTTGTGCAGGAATGAAACTGGGAAATAAAATGAAACCGTCTATTCCGCCGATGGAGCCCGGAACATACCTCGGCATTTGTATCGGTGTGATTGGGCTTGGGGAGCAGGAAACGCAGTGGCAGGGCAAGACCCGCTACGTAGAAAAGGTCAGATTCCTTTTTGAAATCCCGGAAGAGACCATTGAAATGGACGGGGAGCAGAAGCCCCGGCAACTGTCCGTGGACTTCTCTGTGGCAAAGCGGGCCACCAGCCGAATCCGGCAATTTCTGTCCGGCTGGATGGGAAAGATGCTGTCGGATGAGGAGTATGCCAATCTGGAACTGTATGACCTGCTGGGCAGGAACGCCTTGCTGGGTGTGGTGCGCAGTGAGGACGGCCAATATGCCAACATTTCCACGGCCACCCCTCTGCGGAAAAGCGAGACGCCCCAGACTGCCGTCAGCGCGCCGATCCTGTTCGACGCGGACGAATGGGATGACGCCGTATTTGAAACGTTGCCCGACTACCTCCAGGAGCGGTTGAAGCAGTCCGCCCAATACAAGAACGCCCACCTGCCTGCTCAGGAGGTCAGCGTAGAGGCCGCCGAACAGGAGGCAGCGGAGGACAGCGAGGAGGTTCCGTTTTGATTTTTACGCCGCTTGCGTCCAGTTCCGCAGGCAATGCGTACCTGGTCACCGATGGGGAGAGCCGTATTCTTCTGGAATGCGGCATCCCCTTCCGGCGGCTGCAACGCATATTGAGCTTTACAGCGCATGAATTGGACGGTGTACTTATCACCCACGAACACAAAGACCATAGCGCCAGTGTTGAAAAAATGTTGGAATGCGGCGTCCCGGTCTATGCGTCCCCCGGCACGGTTCGGACGCTGGAGCTGGACGGCGTGGTGCCCTTTCTGCTGTCAGTTGGCCGCAACATGGGGCCGCCTTTTCGGGTGGGAAGCTTTACGGTCGTGCCGTTTCGCACGTTCCACGATGCGGCAGAGCCTGTCGGCTATTTGCTGCGGGGGCGGGACGGCGAACAGCTTGTGTTCGCAACAGACACGGTTGGTCTGAACTATACCTTCCGCAACGTCCAGATTTATGCGCTGGAAGCAAACTATCAGGAGGAACGGCTGGCACTGAGCACACGCATTCCGCCGGAGCGGATAAAGCGCATCCGGCAGACCCATATGGAAATCGGGCGGCTGTGTGAATATCTGGCCCGGCAGGATTTGACAGGCTGCCGGGAAATCTGGCTGCTCCACCTGTCCGACAGCAGCAGCAACGAGGGGTATTTCGTGGAGCGGGTCCGGCAGACGGTGGGGCCGGGCGTCACGGTGCGGGCCGCACCCAAAGCGGCGGATGAGAAAGGAGGGAAAAGGCGTGGATGAGCCTTTGAAGCGCTGCCCATTTTGCGGCGGCAAAGCGTCTATCATGCTGAATGTCAACGAATTAACGCCCGCCACGATTTATGTAGAGTGTGAGGCGTGCGGGTGCCGCTCCCCGGGATATGAGCCGACAGAGGTGAACAGCGTCCTGAGGGACATCGGCGAAGCCGTCTCCTGGGCGGTGAGGGGCTGGAACCTGAGAGCGGGTGATTCTGACGGGTAACAGGATCATCAAGGAGAGCATCTGCGAAAGCCGGGGCTTGTCTGAATGCTCCTTCTTCGCCCAGGACCTATATAAACGGCTCATCACATATGCTGATGATTATGGGCGATTTAACGCAGACCCACAAATCATGCTGGCCCGATTGTATCCGCGAGAACTTGACATCGTCACACAAAAGGACGTCAACGATGCAATCTGTGAACTGGCCGGCGTTGGTAAAATCCAATTCTACACATCAACAGCAAGACACGGAGTTTATGGCTGCTTTCCAAACTGGAAAGACCATCAACGCCTGAGAGAAAGCAAAACAAAATGCCCAGACCCTGATGATACGACCGTCAACGACTGGTATTTACAACGCTTCATCTCGATTGACAAGAGGATTGAAATCGTTGAAAGAGATGGCTTCAAGTGCCAAATCTGCAAGAAGTTCATTACCTCCGACAGGGACGCTAAGCGATTGGTAAAACACGGTGCCGGGATGTATCACATTGATCACATTGTTCCCGTCAACCAGGGCGGGAGGGCTACATTGGAAAATCTCAGGCTGACATGCCCGGAGTGCAATCTGTCAAGGAAAAAACGCTTCGACTTTCAAGAGATTTTAGATTTTGCGGCGAATCGCGGCAAGTTGCCGCAAGGTGCGGCGAATCGCGGCAAGTTGCCGCAAGGTGCGGCGAATCGCGGCAAGTTGCGGCCTGAATCAGAATCCGAATCAGAATCCGAATCAGAATCCGAATCAGAATCCATATCCGAATCCGAAATCAATCCATCTATCCCCCTACCCCCTTCCCTGCCCGATGGGGCGCAGGAGGGGCAACGCTGGGATGGATGGATGGACAGCGCAGAAGCGACGGATTATTTTGCGCAGCGGTTTGACCTGGCTCACGCCGGGGAGCGCTACGGGGAACACGCCGAAGCGGTGAAAGGCATGGCGGCGTTATTGGCCGAGGTGGTGTCCGACCCCACCCCCAGAGTGAAAATCGGCAGTCAGTCCGTCCCGAAGGGCCGGTTTTTGCAGCTCACCGCAGACCACGCCGCCTATGTGGCGGAGAGCGTGGCGGCCCAGGAGGGGAAAATCCGCAACCCTCGCAGCTACCTGCTGACGGCCCTGTACCGCGCCCCGGAGACCGTCTCCGCCCGCAGCAAGGGCAAGGCCGGGACGGGGAACCGGTCGGCCCAGAGCCCGGAGCAGGCCGCCCGGAACGCGGAGCAGACGGCGAAGCAAACCCAGTGGCTTCAGGACTTCCTGGCGGAGTACGGGAAGGAGGCGGGGCCGGATGGCTGAACACGGCAAACTCGTCTGCCTTCTGGAACAGCACAAGGCCAGCCTCTGTCACCCGCCCACAGATTGCCCGGAGTGCCGCGGCTGCGGCCGGGAGGAAACCGAGGCGCTCCGGCGCAAAGCGGCGATTCGGGCAGGCGGGGCGAGGCTGGATAAAGCAACCGGGAAGTATTGCCTGAAAATCAGGAAGGAGCGAGAGCATGATTGAATTTATCGCGGGCCTGCTGCTGGGCCTCCTGATTGGCGGCGCTGTGGGGCTGTTTGTGTCGGCATTGTGCCGGGCAGCCAGAGAGGATGAGGAGGACACATGACCATTCAGGAGATGTCCCAGCTCTACTGGCTGAATCGGGAAATCGAGCTGGACAAGCAGCGGCTGGCGGAGCTGAAAAGCAAGGCGGAAGCGCCTCATTCCCCCAGCCTCACAGGACTGCCCGGGGGCGGGGACAACTCTAGCGCGTTGGAGTGGGTGGCGGCGGAAATCGTGGACTTGCAGGCCATCATTGACGCCAAGCACCTCCAGTGCATTCACGAGCGGAACCGGCTGGAGCGGTACATCGCGGACATTGATGATAGCCTGACCCGGATGATTTTTCGGTTGCGGTTCGTGAACGGGCTGTCGTGGCAGCAAGTGGCCACCAGCGTCGGCGGAGGGAATACGGCGGACGGGATGCGCAAGCGTGTCAAGCGGTATTTGGAGCAGGAAAAGTAAACTTGTCCGTTTTGTCCGCTTTGTCCGCGTTACAATGGCATCGTGGAAAACCGGGTGCAAAAGCGTCCGGCGTCCACCGTTTTCATATGTCCTCCTTGTACATATGCCCTTCGGTGTAAAATGGGCACGGCGCGTTGCCTGGCGCTCCCCCAGCGCAATTCTGGTTGCCGCAAAGAGCACAGCCCCCGGATGATTCCGAGGGCTGTGTGTTATACGCTCAAATAACGCTTCAAACCGTCCTGCAACACCTGAGAAAAGTTCACACCGGCGGCTTCGGCTTCCCGGTTGAGCCAGGCGGGGATGGTGAGGGTTTTCTTCACCGTCCGGTTGTTGATGCGGTCACGGATGGACGGCATAAATACATCCACCAGGGTGGGAATGTCTCCTTCACCAAGGGCCAGATCCGGAATGTCGGAAGGCTCCGGGATGGCCTCCCCGCACTGTTCGGAATCGTACAGGTAAAGCCCCAGCGCTTCCTTTGCACGGGTGAGGGCGGTTTCCGTATCGTGGGCGCAGGTGAGGCAGCCGGGCAAATCCGGAAAGGAAACGGAAATGCCGTCATCGGCATAGTTCATAATGGCGGGGAAAATATAACGGTCTTTCATAGATGCCTCCGTTTCATGGGGGCGGGAATCACGGGAATGTGACCCCCGCCTGCTTTGCGATGCTTTTCAGTGTCCCAAGTGGGATGTCTTTTTCGGGGTGAACAACGGTTACTTTGCCGGGTTTGGATGGATGTTTGAATTGGTGGTGGTCACCAACGCAGGATACCTCATACCATCCATCCGCTTTCAGTATCCGTATCACCTCGCGGGATGAGTAGCTTTTCATTGGCATTCCCCCTTAGCTGAGTATATTATAACACGTGCAAAAGCACGTGTCAAGCATTATTTTACTATTTCCCCATATTATTTGAGGTATCATCCATGGATAGGCCCCACGTTTGACACCACCGGCACTCTATTCTCCTTTCTTTCGGCAGGGCCGCTCCAATCGGGGCGGCTTTGCCACATCTCTACACAAAAGGCGGTGAGTGGTTTGACCCCCAGACAACAAAGGTTCGCGGAATACTATGCAGAGAGCGGAAACGCCGCTCAAAGCGCCATCAAGGCGGGCTATTCGGAGCAGTACGCCAACGGCAGGGCCTATGAATTGTTGGAAAATGTAGGTATTGCAAGCTATATTCAGGCGATTAGTGCGAAAAATCGGCAGGAACGCATTCTTTCCGCCGTTGAGCGGCAGGAATTGTTATCCGACCTTGCCAGGGACGGCAGCCTGGAGCCGAAAGACCGCATCAACGCCATCGACAAGCTGAACAAGATGACCGGCGAGTACACCCTCAAGGTGGACGCCGCCGTGAACCCCTCCCCCAAGCTGGAGGATGTGTTCGCCCAGGTGGGCGGCAAGGGGCTGAGCGACGGTGACTAGCTTCCCCCTCTCCCCCAAGTATGTGGACTTCGTGAACAGTGTGGAGGGCGTGCGGGCGGACTTCCTGGAAGGTACCACCGCATCCGGGAAAACCACCGTTGGCGCAGGCGTCAAGTTCATGCGGATGGTCAGCCGCAGCGGCAAGAAGCTGCACATCCTGGCCAGCAAGACCACCGGCACCGCGGAGAAGAACATCATCCAGCAGGACAACGGCATTTTAGACCTGCACCGGGGCGCCAGCTACTACGGCAACGGCGACAAGGACTATAAAATCCCCCACCTGAAATTTGAGGACAAAATCATCTTCGTGCTGGGCTACGACAACCGGGACAAGTGGGAGCTGGTGCTGGGCAGCCAGTTCGGCTGCGTGTACATCGACGAGATCAACACCGCCAACATCGACTTTGTGCGGGAAATTTCCACCCGGAACGACTACCTCATGGCTACCCTGAACCCGGACGACCCCAGCCTCCCGGTCTACCGGGAGTTCGTCAACCGTTCCCGCCCCTATCGGAAATATGCGGCGGACGTGCCAGATGAAATCATGGCGGAGCTGCGGGAGGAGCCGGTGCCGGGCTGGCGGTATTGGTTTTTCACCTTCCGGGACAACTTGAGCCTCACTGACGCGGACATCAGGCGGAAGATGGAGGCCGCGCCAAAGGGAACCAAGCTCTACAAGAACAAGATTCAGGGGCTGCGGGGCCGGGCCACCGGCCTGGTGTTCGTCAACTTCGAGTACCGCCGCCACGTCCTCACGGCGGAGGCCGCCCGCGGGCTGCTCCCAGACCGGAAAAACGGGAGGCAGGCGGAGCAGTTCGTCCAGTTCACCGCGGGGCTGGACACTGCCTATTCTCAGCAGTCCCCGGACACCATCGCCATGTCCTTCCTGGGCATCACCAACCGTGGGCGGTGCATCCTGCTGGACGAGCGGGTCTACAACAACGCAGAACTGGGCCAGCCCCTGGCCCCGTCGGACACGGTGGAAAACCTGGTGGGCTTTCTGGAGCGGAACCGCCAGACGTGGGGCCTGTCCCGCACCGTGTTTGTGGACAGCGCAGACCAGGCCACGCTGACCGAGCTGGCGAAGTACAAGCGGAGCCATGGCTGCGTGTACACCTTCGCCCCCAGCTGGAAGAAGATGAAGATCGTGGACCGCATCAACCTCCAGCTGGGCTGGTTCGCCCGGGACGTGTTCCTGGTGCTGAAGCACTGCAAGACCTACCTCCACGAGCTGGAAAGCTACAGCTGGCGGGAGGACAGGGACAACACCCCGGAGGACGCCAACGACCACATGATCAACAGCGTACAGTACGCCTTTTTACCCTATCAAAGCAAAATAGGAGGCCAGGAACATGAAAGTGGGTGACAGAATCCGCATGGCTATTCGGAGCTTTTTACAAATCGAACCGGCGAACGGGCAGACCTTTCACATTCAGGAGACGCTGGACTGGCAGGGCAACGCCATCCAGAACCGGCTGTGGTACCGGGGAGACGCCAGCGAGTTGAACGACTTCTACCACCAGGTAGGCGACCGTTCCACGCACCGGTTCTGGGGCAGCGTCCCCACGCGGGGGCTGGAGGTGCGGAAGATACACACCGGCCTGCCCAAGGAAATTATCGAAACCCTGTCCGGCCTGGTGGTGGCCGACATGAACCGCTTCGACTTCCCGGAGCCGGAGAAGCGGGACCTGTGGGAGGACATCGCGAAGGAGAACAGCCTCCGCACCCTGGTCACCCGCGCCCTGAACGGCTGCATGGTCATCGGGGACGGGGCCTTCAAGGTCAGCCTTGACCCGGAGGTCTCCCAGCTGCCCATTCTGGAGTGGGTGGACGGCGACCGGGTGGAGCTGGAGCAGCGCCGGGGCCGGGTGCGGGAAGTGGTGTTTGCCAGCCACTATCCCGGCGGCTACGTCCTCCGGGAGCATTACGGCTTCGGCTACGTCCGGTATCACCTGTTCCACGGGGAGACGGAGGTACCCCTGTCCGCTCTGGAGGCCACCGCCCGGCTCCAGGACGTGGCCTTTGAGAATAGCTTCCTGCTGGCCGTCCCCTTCCACATCAAGGAATCCAGCAAGTGGCCGGGCCGGGGACAGTCCTTCTTCGAGGGCAAGACCGACAGCTTTGACGCCCTGGACGAGGCCTGGAGCCAGTGGATTCACGCCATGCGGGACGCGCGGCCCAAGACCTACATTCCCTCCTCCCTGATTCCCAGGGACGAGGACACCGGGCGGCTGCTGCGGCCCAACGCCTTCGACAACCAGTTCATCGCCGCCGGGGACAACGCGATGGAGGGCGGCAGGAACGAAATCACCATCCAGCAGGCGGAGTTCTACGCGGAGCAGTACAACGCCACTTACATGACCGCCCTTGACCTGGCCCTCCAGGGGCTGATTTCACCCTCCACCCTGGGCATCGACACCAAGAAGCTGGACAACGCCGAGGCCCAGCGGGAGAAGGAAAAGACCACCCTGTACACCCGGCAGAACCTCATCGACGCCCTGACGGACGCCCTGCGGCGGCTGGTAGATGTGACCTTCAAGGCCTATGCCGTCATGACCGGCGGCACGCTGGAGGACACCGAGGTGGACATCTCCTTTGGCGAGTACGCCAACCCCAGCTTTGAGGCGGTGGTGGAGACGCTGTCCAACCCCAACACCCCCATGTCCATTCAGGCCAAGGTGGAGGAGCTGTGGGGCGACGCCAAGGACGAGGCGTGGAAGGCTGAGGAGGTCAAACGCATCAAGGCCGAGCAGGGCCTTGTGGAGGCAGAGGAGCCGTCCGTGGGGGCGGCGTGGGGAGGTGCGCACAGTGCAGGTGAAAATTGGCCCCAGGGTGTATCAGATGGGCCGGAAGGAGTACCGGGAGCTGCTGGCGCTGGCCGGTGAGCAGGTGCCCCAGGGCGTGTACGCCGTGGAAAAGGGGGACTACGCGGAGCTGCGGAATGACCCCTGCCCCAGCCGAACCCAGTTAAAGCAGCAGCGCCGGGCGTGGAAGGCCCAGGGATTCAAAGCCTATGTCAATGGATTATGACCTCTCCACCGCCTTCCGGCGCATTGAGGACGAGCTGATTTCCTCCATGATGCGCAACCTGTCCCGCCACAGGGCGGAGGAGACGGCGGAGGGCTTCCAGTGGAGCCAGTGGCAGACGGAGCAGCTGGCCGCCCTCAGCGGCTACAGCAAGGCTAACAGCAGCAAGTTCAGCAAGGGGTATTTCTCCGCCCTGAACAGCAAGATCAACAACGCACTGAAAAGCGCCTATTCCGACGGGGAGACAGCCCAGGAGGCGGCGATTTTACAGGCCGTTCAGCGCGGCTCCTCCGCCCGGCAGCAGACTGACACCTTGGGCGGCAGCTTCTTCCGCACCAACGAGCGGAAGCTGAACGCCCTGGTGAAGGCCACCACTGACGACATGGCCCAGGCGGAGACGGCGGTGCTCCGGCGGGCCAACGATGCCTATCGGAAAATCATCTACAACGCTCAGGTCTACGCCAACACCGGCGCAGGAACCTACGAGAAGGCGGTAGACATGGCCACCAAAGACTTCCTGGCGGCGGGCATCCAGTGCGTGGAGTACAGTAACGGCGCACGGCACACCCTCTCCGACTATGCGGATATGGCCATCAAGACCGCTTCCAAGCGGGCCTACCTCCAGGGCGAGGGGGCCAAGCGGCAGGAGTGGGGCATTTCCACCGTCATCGTCAACAAGCGGGGCAACGCCTGCCCCAAGTGCGCCAAATTCTGCGGCAAGGTGTTCATTGACGATGTGTGGAGCGGCGGCAAGCGGTCTGACGGGAATTACCCCCTGCTGTCCGCCGCCATCGCACAGGGCCTCTACCACCCACGCTGCAAGGACAGCCATAGCACCTGGTTCCCGGAGCTGCACCAGGACGCCACGCCCTACACGAAGGAGGAAATCGCCGAGCTGGAGGGCGTGGAGCAGGCCGAACAGCGCCAGCAGTACGCCCAGCGTCAGGCGGAGAAATACCGCCGGCTGGAGAAGTACAGCCTGGACGGGGACAACCAGCGGAAGTATGGGAATCTGGCGGAGCAGTGGGAGCAGGAGCAAATCGCCCCTCTGGAGCGGCAGGCGGCTCAGATGGGCGTTCAGGCGGATTACACCGGCTTCAACCCGGAGCTTGCCAGCGCGGTGAACCAGTCTATTTCGGACGTGCAAGGAATGTTCGGCAGCATGACGGAGCTGAACGCGGTTCGTGAGTATACCGGCAGCCGGGATTTTTATGCAGCTTATCAATACAACACCGGAACGATTGTCTTGAAAAACGTGGGCGACAGTGGTATCATGGAACAAATGGCGGAGGACGCAAAGAAACAGCACGCTTTTGGCGGCTGGTCAACTAATGCGCCGACACACGCCATTGTCCACGAAATCGGCCATGCGCTGGAAATGCAATACCTGACTGAAGAAAAGCGGACTGTGCTGGAGGCACTCCGGCGGGCAGAGGTGCTGCGGGTGACAGGCAGCGCGGATACGGATATTCTGCAAGAACTGAAAAACGGAAATTCCAAAATAGAAGAATGGGGCTTAAAAGCAAAAGAAAACATAGGGCTTTATGGTCTCTCTTCTGTTGGAGAGCTTATAGCTGAATCGCTTGCACAAAATATCCTTAGCAATCCCAGCGTCCTTGCACAGCAAACTATCTTTGTTCTGATGGGGGAATGATTGTGCTGCTTACATTCAAACAATTAGAAGCACTCGGGAAATACGAGAGAGGCGAGCCTATGACAGATGAAGAACGGAAAACGGCTCTTAATGCGGAGGCAGTGAGCTGGGAATTTTACGGGAAGCATCTGCTGAAGAACATCGAGCAAGAAGAAAGTCAGAAAGAAAAGAACCAGTAAACCGGAAACCGCCAAGGGAAACCACGGCGGTTTTGTTATGCCCGAAACACCTGGCAATTTTACACGTTGATTGAAGCACCTCAGGGGTGCTTTTTTCATGCCCACACGGGTCAGGGCGTTAAACTGCCCCGGAAACGGCGACGGCCTGAACACGGAAAGGAACAGTAACATGGCAGACGAAACCAACAACCAGACCCCTACCACCCAGACCCCCGCAGGCGGCCCACAGAACGGCCAGAGCACCCCGGAAAGCGCCGGGGAGGGGAAGGACTACACCGCCCTCTTCGAGCGGCTGGACGCCATTCTGGACAAGCGCAGCGGCGGCATTGCCAAGAGCGCCCTGAAGGACAACGGCATCGACGACGGCGAGGCGGCGGAAATCGTAGCGGCCTACCGCCAGCAGAAGGCGGGGCAGGCCAAACAGCAGTCGGACGCCCTGGCAAACCTCCAGCGGGAAAACCAGCAGCTCCGGGAACAGATGCTCCGCAGCCAGCTGGAGGCGGAGGCCATGAGCCAGGCCGCCACGCTGAACGTGGCCCCGGAGACCGCCCCCTACCTCCTCCGGCTGGCCGACCTGTCCGGCGCGGTGGACGACAAGGGGGCCATCGACAGGGAAGCGGTCACGGCCGCCCTGAACAAGGTGCTGGAGGACGTTCCGGCCCTGAAACGGCAGACCAACCAAAGCAAGGGCTTCGTGCCCATCGGCGGGGACGGCACCGACCCCCAGAGCACCCAGGCGGAGAACCGGATGCGCTCCTGGTTCGGCCTGTCCCCCAAACAGTGAGAAAGGACTGATTCTTTATGGCAAACTCTATTGCACTGGCGAAAGCCTACACCAACCTGCTGGACGAGGTATACAAGACGGCCAGCGTCACCAATGACCTGACCTCCGACGCCTCCCTGGTGCGGGCGGGGGCCAACGCCAACGAAATCCTCTACCCCCAAATCGACGTGTCCGGCCTGGGCGACTATGACCGGAACAGCGGCTACACCGACGGCAGCGTCTCCGTGGTGTGGAGGACCGCCACCTTCAACTATGACCGGGGCACCAAAATCTCCGTGGACAGCATGGACGACGAGGAGACCTTCGGCATCGCCTTCGGCCAGGCGGCCAGCGAGCTGATGCGCACCAAGGTGGCCCCTGAGGCGGACGCCTTCACCTTCGCCACCCTGGCGGGCGTGGAGGGCATCTCCACCACCACCGGCACCTATGCTGACGCCAGCGAGTTCCTGGCCGCCCTCATCGCGGCGAAGAACCAGATGGACGAGGACGAGGTGCCCGAGGAGAACCGCATCCTCTATGCCACCCCCACCCTCATCAACGGCGTCATGGGGCTGGACACCACCAAGAGCCGCGAAATCCTGAACACCTTCGCCGCCGTGAAGAAGGTGCCCCAGAGCCGGTTCTACACCGCCATCGACCTGCTGGACGGCAAGACCTCCGGCGAGGAGGCGGGCCACTACCAGAAGGCGGACACCGGCGCGAACATCAACTTTATGATCATCCACAAGCCCTGCCTGATGAAGTGGGACAAGCACGCCGTCTCCTCCATCATCGCCCCCGACAACAACCCGGACAGCGATTCCTACATCGTCAAGTACCGCAAGTACGGCATCGTGGACGTGCTGGCCAACAAGGTGGCGGGCATCTACCTGTCCTATCAGGCGTAACGGAGGTGAGCGAGCATGAAAACCATCGGACGGAAGGTTCCCAGGAAGGCGGTCAAGGCTGCGGCTAAGACCGCCAAGACCGGCAAGGCCGCTGAGCAGGCCACTGAGCAGGCCGCCGACAAGGCGGAGGCCCAGCCGTGAGCTATGCCCCCTACGCCAGCGCCTCCGATTGGGCTTCCCTCTCCGGCAGCTGCCCGGAGGACACGGCCACGGCGGAGCGCTGGCTGCGCCGGGCCAGCCGGGACGTGGACACCCTGACCTTTAACCGTATCGTGGCCGCCGGGTTCGACAACCTGACCGAGTTCCAGCAGGAGCTGGTCAAAGAGGCCGTGTGCCAGCTGGCGGAGTGGGAGCAGGAGAACGCCCAGCTGCTGGACAGCCCCATGAGCGGCTACACCATCAACGGTGTGACCGCCCAGTTCGGGGAGAGCAGCGGCGTGACCGTGCAAAACGGCGTAGCCGTCCCCAGCCGCTTGCTGGCGCTGCTGGAGCAGACCGGCCTCTGCCACAGGGGGGTGTGGTGATGGGCTGGCCCTGTCTGGTGCCGGGGGCACTGAGCAAGACCCCTATCACCGTCACCCTCTACGATGAGGGCATCACCGAGGACGGCGCGCCCGCCGCCGCTCTGACGGTAGAAACTACCTGCAACTGGCAGGACAGCGCCAGGGTGGTGCGGACGGATGAGACCCACACGGTGCAGCTGACCGGCGTGGCCCTGTTCCCCGGCGACCTGTGCCCCACCCTGGCGGTCATCTCCTCCGGCAAGGTAGAGGTGTTCGGCGGGACGCGGGACATCTTCCGGGGCAGCAAGGCCCGGAACCCGGACGGCACCGTGAATTACACCCGATTGGAGCTGATTTGACGTGAAAAACGTAAGTTCCACCGTCACCCTGAACCTGGGTAGGATTTCACAGCTGAACCGGGCGGCAGTCCGCGCCCTGGAGCAGACCGGGGAGGCCGTCCACACCGACCTCCAGCAGGCCCAGACCATGCCCTTCCGCTCCGGCAACCTCCAGAATGAGAGCACCTATGTGGACACCAGCGACAGCAGCCAGGGCACCGTGCGCCTGGTCACCTCCACCCCCTACGCCCGGCGGCTCTACTATCACCCGGAGTACAATTTTTACACCGGGGAGAATCCCCACGCAGGGGGCGAGTGGCTGGAGCCGTACACCAAGGGCGGCAGCAAGGCGGACTTCGCCAAAAACGCCTTTCAAACGCTCTACAAAAAGGAGGCGGGGGTATGACGCTGGCCGAACTTCGGGACTGGCTGAAAACCGTAGCCGGAGCCGAACACTATTATGTGGGCAAGCTGGACCGCAAGCAGGACAAGTCCCTGGGGGTCTACGACCGGGCAGCCACCGGCACCCCGGCGGAGGTCGCCCTGGGGGGCCTGGACTGCACCAAAACCCAGGTGAAGCGGGTCTCCCTGCTGCTCCACTGGAACGACAACGCAAGCGAAACCGAAACCACCGCCCAGACGCTGTTTGATGCGCTGCTGGCGGCGGAACCCTTTACCCTGGACACCGCCCGGGTGCGCTGCCTCCGGCTGATGACGCCGGGGCCGGTGGACGTGGGAACCGACGACACCGGCATCTACGAGCGGGTCATCTGGGTGGATTTTTACTATGAAAGGATTGATTGACTATGGCAACCACAGGCGTATTCCCCTGTTATGAGAACCAGTTCAAAATCGGCGCGGCCAGCGCCAGCGCCACCACCATCGCGGACATGGAGAGCTTTTCCGTCTCCTTCGACAACGGCGTGGAGGAGTGGACGCCCTTCGACACCGAGGGCTGGGTGCGCCGCCTGCTGACCGCCAAGGGCTTCACCATCACCGTCACCGGCAAGCGCAACGTGGGCGACACCGGCAATGACTTCGTGGCGGGCCTGTTCATCAAGAACGGCCGGGACGCGGAGGCCTACTTCGAGTGGACGTTCCCCGACGGGGCCACGCTGGTCATTGACGAGGCGGTCATCAACGTCACCAACATCGGCGCAGGCGATTCCACCGCCGTGGGGCCGCTGGAGTTCGAGGTGCAGTCCAACGGCAAGCCCACCTATACCGCCGCGTCCTGAGGGGAGGGGTAACAGATGGCGAAAGTCATTGACATCACGGAGAAGCTCAGCTTCGCAGGCAACCCCTCCCTGAAAATCAAGGGCGTGGAACTGGAGGTCAACGGCGATGCGGAGACCATGCTGAAAATCATGGCGGAGGCCAGCGACGGCGTGGCCGACGCGCAGAAGACCATGCGGATGATCTCCCTGCTGCTGCCGGAGGAGAGCCGGGACAAGCTGGCCGCCCTGAAGCTGCCCTTCTCCGATTACGGCATCGTCCTGGAGGAAGCGGTGGCCCTGGTCACCGGCGGGAACGAGCCGGGGGAAGCGGCGACCCGTACTACGACCTGATAGACGACTTCGGGCTGATCGTCTCATCGTTTCAATCGCAGTACGGGGTGCGGCTGTCCAAAGAGGCCGGGAGCATGAAGTGGAGCGAGTTCTGCGACCTGCTCACCGGCCTGGGGCCGGACACGGCGCTGATGCGGGTGGTGTCCATCCGCTCCGAGGAGGACAAGGAGATGCTGAAGCACTTCACCCCGGCCCAGCGCCGGATGCGCAGCCAGTGGCGCACCCGCACAGCCCAAAAGAAGAACCCCAAAGACGTGGCCCAGGGGCTGGCACAGATTCAGGCCATGTTCGCCAGCCTGTCCAAAGGAGGTGAGGGCAAATGAGTAGCAGCAGCGACAATGTGGGCAGCGTCGCCCTTGCGCTGACGCTGGATACATCCAGCTTCAGCACCAAACTAAACAGCGTGGCTAAGAAGGCGGCCTCCACCCTGGCGGCGGTCTTCTCCGTCAAGGCCATCACTTCCTTCACAAAGCAGTGCATCGAGCTGGGCAGCGATTTACAGGAAGTGCAGAACGTGGTGGACGTGACCTTCTCCACCATGTCGGACAAGGTGGACGAGTTTGCACAGTCTGCCGCAGCCTCCTTCGGCCTCTCCGAGACCATGGCGAAGCAGTACGTCGGTATGTACGGCTCCATGGCTGAGGCGTTCGGCTTTGCGGAATCGGAGGCCTACGACATGGCCACCACCCTGACCGGTCTGGCGGGGGACGTGGCCTCCTTCTACAACATCTCCCAGGACGAGGCGTATACCAAGCTGAAAAGCGTGTTCTCCGGCGAGACGGAGACGCTGAAAGACCTGGGCATCGTCATGACACAGAGCGCCCTGGACGCCTACGCCCTGGCCAACGGCTTCGGCAAGACCACCTCCGCCATGACCGAGGCGGAAAAGGTCAGCCTGCGCTACGCCTTCATTCAGGACCAGCTCTCCAACGCCACCGGCGACTTCTATCGAACCCAGGACAGCTGGGCGAACCAGTCCCGGCTGCTGGCCCTACAGGCTCAGTCCGCCATGGCGGCGGTGGGTCAGGGCCTCATCAACCTGCTCACCCCGGCGCTGAAAGCCATCAACACCGTGATGGCCTCCATCGTGAAGCTGGCCAACGCCTTCAACGACCTGACCGAGGCCCTGTTCGGCAGCGCCAGCAGCGGCACCTCTGCCGTCAGCGACGACCTGACCAGCGCATCGGACAGCGCCTCCTCCCTGGCCGACAGCCTGACCGACGGTACCAGCGCCATCTCCAGCCTGGGGGACAGCACCAGCGGCGCGGCCAAGAGCCTGGGCACCGCCAGCAAGACGGCGGCGGCCCTGAAGCGCTCCCTGGAGGGCTTCGACCAAATTACACGGGTCAGCGACGACAGCTCTTCCGATTCCTCCGGCTCCTCCGGCAGCGGCTCCGGGGACACGGGCAGCGGCACCGGCACCGGCTCCGCCGGGGTCTCCACCGTGGACACCAGCGCCCTGGAAAGCGTGACCGACGCGGCAGAGGAGGCGGAGAGCAGCGTCAGCAAGCTATCCAGCAAAATGCAGGCGCTGCTGGCCCCGGCCATCGCGGCGTGGAACAACCTGAAAAATTCCTTTACCCGCTTTGCCGACAAGGTGAAGGAGGCGGGGACGTGGATTTTAAACAATGTCCTCATCCCTCTGGGTACCTGGACCATCTCGGAAGCGGTGCCCGCCGTGCTGAACGTGCTGGCCGCTGCCTTTGACGTGCTGACGGCGGCGCTGGAGGCGCTGGAGCCCTACGCCCTGTGGATTTGGGAGAACTTCCTGGAGCCGCTGGCGAACTGGACGGGGGACCTGATCATCTCCTTCCTGACCTTCCTGGCGGACAAGCTGGAGGGCGTCTCCAACTGGATAGAGGAGCACCCGGATACTTTTGCCAACATCGTGTTGGGCATCACCACCTTTGTGGCGGCGTTCACGGCGGCGAAGTCCATTGTCGGGGTCATCACCACCATCGTGACCGCCATCGGCAGCATCATCACCACCCTCCAGTTGCTGGGCACCAGTCTGCTGGCGAACCCGATCACCCTTCTCTGCGCCGCTATCGCCGCCGCCATCGCCATCGGCGTCCTGCTCTACAAGAACTGGGACACCATCAAGGCCAAGGCGAAGGAGCTGGGGGAGAAGCTGAAAACCATCTGGAACAACATCAAGACGACCATCTCCAACGCCGTCACCAATATCAAAACCAAGGTGACCGACACCTTCACCAGGGTCAAGGATAAAATCACCTCCATCTTCACCTCGGTCAAGACCTGGCTGTCCACCACCTGGACGAACATCAAGACGACGTTCACCAACGCCGTCACCAGCATCAAGACCAAGGTGACCACGGCGTTCGACACCATCAAGACGGCCATCACCAACCCGCTGACCACGGCGAAGAACACGGTCAGCAATATCCTGACCTCCATCAAGGACAAGTTCAGCACCATCCTGAACAGTGCAAAGACCATCGTGAAGAACGCCATCGACAAAATCAAGGGCTTCTTCAACTTCACCTGGTCGCTGCCCAAGCTGAAAATGCCCCATATCAGCATCAAGGGCTCCTTCAGCCTGAGCCCGCCCTCTGTGCCGAAGTTCTCTATCGAGTGGTACAAGAAGGCCATGGACAACCCCATGCTGCTGAACGGCGCCACCATCTTCGGTGCGGCGGGAGGCAATCTCCTGGGCGGCGGCGAAGCGGGGCAGGAAGTGGTCTCCGGTGCCAGCACGCTGATGAGCATGATTCAGGCGGCGGTGCAGGGCGGACTTTCCGGTGCTGCCACCGACCTTTCCGGCCTGGTGGAGCGCAGCACGCCCCGGCTGGCTGCCGTCACCTCAGACGCCCAGGCCAGGGAGGAGCAGCGGCAGGCGGACAGCCTGGCTCAGAACGCTCAGGATTTGGAGGCGCTGGAAGCGCTGCTCCGGGAGATTCTGGCCTTCCTCCAGTCCGCCGACCTGGTGCGGCTGGACCCGGAGAGCCTGCGGAAGTATTTCATCAAAAAGACCAACAACAACACCGTCGCCAATGGCGGCAAGTGTGAGCTGGTCTTTTAAAGGAGGGTGCGCATGGCACAGCAATTAAAAGCCGGCGGGACGGCGCTGCCTTCCCCCACGGTCATTAAAACCTCAGAGGAGGTCATCTGGTCCAGCCGGACGGGGCGCAGCAGCGCCAGCGGCAAGATGATCGGCGACGTGATCGCCGAGAAAAAGACGGTGGACATTGAGTGGGGCGTGCTGACCGAGGCAGAGATGAAAACCATTCAGGATGCGCTGGTCTCCGGCTTCTTTACCTTCTCCCTCTACGACTGCGGTACTGTGACTATCACGGTCTACCGGGGAACGCTGGAGAAGGAGCATCTGGGCTATATCGGGGACGGAACGTATTATTACAAATCCGCCTCCGTCAGCGTGATCGAGAGGTGAGAACATGATAACCACATCTGCGGAATTTGGCGAGCAGATGAGCAGCAACGCCCGGAAGCTCTACGCCCGATTCCTGACTGGCGGCGAGGTGGTGGAGGGCGAGGTCAAGGAGGTCAAGGTCAACCAGGGGGCCTGCGGCGACAGCGCCTTTTCCGTGGGGACCGTCTATTCCTCCTACCTCACCGCCACCATTGACGACTGCCCCACGCTGCTGGAGAACCGGGAGCTGGAGCTGCAAATCGGGGTGGAGCTGACCGACGGCACAGTAGAATACTGCACCGTGGGCTTCTACACCGCCTCCGACGTGGCCACCAGCGTGGGCACCACCACCTTCACCGGCCTGGGCAGGATCAGCGCCAAATGCGGCAGCGGCTACTGGTCAGACAACGGCTGGCCCCAGACGGTGCAGAGCGCCCTGGACGAAATCGCGGCGCAGACCGGCGTCAGCATCGACGCCAGCGCCTGCGACAGCGCCGCCCTGGCCCTGAACATCGAAAGCAGCATGGACGGCCTGCTCCACCGGGAGGCCCTGATGTATATCGTTGGGCTGCTGGGCGGCTTCGCCACAGAGAGCAGCGACGGCGGCATCGTTCTTCGGCCCTTCGGCAGCACCGTAGCGGCGGAGATGGACGCAGACCGCACCACAGAGCTGTTCGAGTTCAGCGACTATGACTACACCGTCACCGGTGTGGAGGTCATCGTCTCCGAAAGCGGCACCGACGAGGACGGGAACGAGGTGGAAGGCGTGTCCTACACCTATGGGACGCCCAACCTGACCCTGTCCAACCCCTACATGACCCAGGCGCTGTTTGACCTCATGGCGGTGCAAATCACCGGCTTCACCTACCGCCCCGGCACCGTTCCCCTGGACCTGGGGGACATCCGGCTGGAGGCGGGGGACATGATTTCCGCCGTGGACGCGGAGGGGGTCAGCCGCACCGTGGCCTGCCTGCTGCTGGAGCACACCTTTGACGGCGGGCTGATGACCACCATCACCGCGCCGGGCGAGAGCGAGACGGAGCAGGGGGCGCCCTTTACCGGCTCCCTGTCTGCCGCCGTGGAAAAGACTGCCACGGAGCTGCTGGTGGCCAAGCAGGTGACGGCGACGAAGCTGGAGGCGGTAGCGGCCAGCATCAACGAACTGACTGCCAAAGCCATCACCGCAGAGTATCTCACCACCAACTATCTGACGGCTGAGGACATAAAAGGCACCTACGCCACCATTACCGAGCTGACCACCAGTTACGCCACTATCGAAGCCCTCAACGCAACCAATGCCGCCATCACAAACCTGTCCACGGTGTACGCCACTATTGAGAATCTTGACGCCGCCACCGCCAACATTAGCGACCTGACAGCAGAAGTCGCTAACATCAATAGCGTTTTGGCAGGCAACCTTGGGGCCGGTACGATTCAGACCGTCCATCTGACAGCGGACAACGTGGTGATTGACGATGCCATCATCACAGATGCCATGATTGCCGACCTGTCTGCCAGCAAGCTGACGGCGGGGACGATTTACACCGACAAGGTCACCATCCAATCGGAATCTGGCAACCTGTACATCACGGACAACACCATCCAGATACAGGATGGCACCACCGTCCGGGTGCAGATAGGCGAGGACGCCAGCGGGGACTATAACCTCTACCTCTGGGACGCGGCGGGGAACCTGCTGTGGGATGCCGGGGGCCTGTACGCCGCCGGAATCCATGACGGCATCATCAAGGACGTGGCGATTGCGGACGATGCCAACATCAACGAATCCAAAATCGACATGGCCAGCGTGGCCCAGCGGCTGAACGAGGACGGCTCCATCACCGTCCACGCGGCCAATGTCACCGTGGACGACACCACCTTGGACTACAAGCTGACTACCATCACGGACAACACCGAAGCGGCAACAGCGGCGGCAGAGGCGGCGCAAGCGGCGGCAGTCGCGGCCCAGTCCACGGCGGACGATGCGGCCAGCGCGGCAGCCACAGCGGCCTCAGACGCGGCCACGGCCCAAAGTACGGCGGATGCCGCCAAAAGTGCAGCAGATACCGCACAATCGGCAGCGGATACCGCCCAGGCGGATGCCACAGCGGCCCAGAGTGCGGCAGACGCGGCAGCCACAGCAGCCAGCACAGCGGCAAGTGACGCAGCGGCGGCGCAGTCCACAGCGGACAGCGCGGCAACAGCGGCGGCAAACGCTCAGGCCACAGCGGACGCAGCAGCCAGCGATTTGACCCAGGCTCAGGCTGATCTCAAGACCGCCCAGGACAATTACGCCGCCCTGTCGGCCCAGGCAAACGCCACGGATGAGGAACTGGCAGCGGCCCAGGACGCTATCGCAGCAGCCCAAAGCGCGGTAGACACCGCCCAGGCCACGGCGGACAGTGCGGCAACAGCAGCTGCAAACGCCCAGAGCGCCGCAGACGCGGCCCAGGCAGACGCGGACAGCGCCGCCAGCGCGGCCAGTGCAGCGGCGACCGCAGCGGCTACCGCACAGTCTACGGCGGACACCGCCCAGGCCAATGCAGATGCGGCCCAATCCGCCGCCGATGCGGCCCAGGCGGACGCAGAAGCTGCCCAGTCCACCGCCGACACAGCCAAGGCCAACGCCGCCACAGCACAGGCAGCAGCGGAGGCCGCCCAAAGCACCGCAGACGATGCGGCGGCAGCGGCGGCGGAGCTGGAGACCCGCACCACCACCCTGGAGACGGAGCTGGCGGTGGTGCAAGGGCAGATTACCGCCAAGGTATGGCAGACGGATATTGATACCGCGATTAGTGGCATCTCCATCGGCTCCCGCAACTACCTGCCCAACACCCGGACGATGGACGGGTGGACAAAATCAAGTAATGTCACCTTGGCGGAGGACGATGAGGGGTATACCGTGGCAACGTTTGCGGCGGTGTCTACGGCGGCGTGGGACAACGTCACGAGCCGTGACCCCATCCAGTTTAGCCTTATCCGTGGACAAACCGTTACAATCTCGCTCGATGCGCGCAGTGACGAGTGCGAGGATTTAAATGCCGAAACAAATTATGGCTTATTCGTTGTGTTGGCATTGTGCAGCGCAGATAGCACGAGCCGAACGTTACACATAGATAAAAAGCTATATACTACAGAATTATCTGATGAATGGCAGCGGATATCGTATACGGTCACTGCATCTGATGACAATTTTGATCAGGGCAGCGGGGACATTGATAGCACGACCAGATGTTACTTACAGATTTTTAACCACAGCGTGCATGCTATGCAAGTCCGCAAGGTCAAACTGGAGCTTGGCACCATCGCCACCGACTGGACGCCCGCCCCGGAGGACACGGAGACCACCATCACCACCATCCAAGACCAGTATTCCGTCGTCACCCAAACCATCAATGGTATCGAGACAGAGGTCGGCGACCTGACCACACTGGTGACGGACAACTACGAAACGCTGTCCAACCAAATCACCGCCGTAGAGACTACCGCCAGCGGTATCTCCGCCACGGTCAGCGACCTCCAAAGCACCGTGTCCGAAAACTACACCGAACTGTCCAGCAAAATCACCACCGTCAGCGAGACGGCGGACAGCATCAGCGCAACGGTATCCTCCAACTACACCGCGCTGTCGGCGGCGGACACCAAATATGGCACCTGTTCCACGGCGGCCAGCACCAAGGCCAAGGTCGTCACCTGTTCCAGCTTCACCACGCTGGCAGCAGGGGCCACCATCTGCGTGTACTTTACCTATGCGAACACCGCAACAAGCCCGACCCTGAACGTCAACAGCACCGGCGCGAAGTCCATCTACGCCTACGGCGTGGCTATCGCGTCCGATTCGGACTATAACTGGGTGGCGAAGTCGTATGTGACCTTTGTCTATAACGGCTCCCAGTGGTGCATGGTGGACGCGGGTTCCCACAGTAAAATCGCGGCCTTGCAGGTCACAGCGGACAGCATCACTGCTTCTGTCAGCAGCGTGGAGACCCGGATAGACACGGCGGAGGAGGCGGTGGCGGGAACGGTGGCCGGTGTGGAGGTGCAATATGCGCTGGGTACATCGTCCACCACCGCCCCCACCAGCGGCTGGTCTGCCACCGCCCCCGACTGGGTGGACGGGAAATATATGTGGCAAAAGACCGTCACCACCTTTGTGGACGGGTCAACAGCGGAAAGCGATGCCACCTGTATCACAGGCGCCACCGGAGCCACCGGTGCCACGGGCGCGGCTGGCGCGGATGGCGCGGACGGAGCGGACGGCGTGGGTATTAGCAGCGTGGTACCGCAATACTACCTGTCCAAATCGTCCACATCCTGCACCGGCGGCTCCTGGTCTACCACCATGCCGGACTGGAAGGACGGTTACTATATCTGGACGCGGAGTTACATCACCTGGGACGATGGCACCACCAGCACCACCACGGCCACCCTAGCCGGGGCCATCAACACCGCCAACGAGACGGCGGCAGCGGCCCAAACCACCGCCACGGAGACCAAGGCGGAGCTGGAGATTTTGTCCGACACCATCGCCCTGTGCGTCACCACGGACGCGGACACGGGCTATTTGCGGCTGGGAGCCGGGG
>JAJBUK010000088.1 GCA_020860385.1 Clostridiales bacterium | reverse complement strand
CGCCCCGGCACCCCTGCCCCCTCCCCCGCATAATCTGAACCGGAGGTCAAAAATTTGCAAACCATTCCCCGGAAGCCGTTGACAGAAAGGGGAAAAAATGTTACCATATAGGACGAACTGAACGAAAATATGCAAAGTGCGATGACCGGGAAGAGTAACGCCGGCCAGCGTCAGACAGAGAGGGGCGGCCGTCGGCTGCAAACCGCCCCATGACGCGGCGGGGTGAAGTGCGCCCGTGAGCGCGGGAGCAATGTCCCCGGTTGGACGCCGATACCCGTCCGGAAAGTGATAAAACGGAGTGGAACCGCGCCGCCGCGCCTCCTGCAGGAGATGCAGGGGGCGTTTTTTTGCGGCAGACTGCCGCCGGACGCGGCGCGCCCCGTCTTTGTCACAGAAATCGGGCTGGGCAGACCGCCCCGCCCAGACAGGAATAAGGAGCTGTCATGTTCAAGTATCTATCGGAATTGCTGGGGGCGTATCAGGCCAGAGACCCGGCGGCCAGAAGCAAGCTGGAGATTTTCCTGCTCTACCCCGGCGTACACGCCACCCTCTATCATAAGCTGAGCCACTTCCTCTATCGGCACAGGTTGTTCTTTCTGGCCCGGCTGGTGTCCCAGTGGGCGAGGTTCTGGACAGGAATTGAAATTCATCCCGGAGCCACCATTGGCCGCCGCTTCGTCATTGACCACGGCATGGGCATCGTCATCGGCGAAACGGCGGAGGTGGGGGACGATGTGCTGCTCTACCAGGGCGTCACCCTGGGCGGCACCGGCAAGGACACCGGCAAGCGTCACCCTACCGTGGGCAACAATGTGATGATTGGTTCCGGGGCCAAGGTGCTGGGCCCCTTCAAAATCGGGGACGGGGCCCGCATCGCCGCCAACGCCGTGGTGCTGCGGGAGGTGCCCCCTCAGGCCACCGCCGTGGGCGTCCCCGCCCGCATCGCCCGCATCGCCGGGCAGAAGGTGAACTACGCCGACGAGGTGGACCAGATCAGCGTGGTAGACCCCAGAGACAAGACCATCCAGCAGCTGGAGGAACGGCTCAGCGCCCTGGAGCGCCGGGCCTCCGAAGTGGATGGGGAGTGGGAGCGGTGACGGGGCTGTCAGCTAGTAGCTGTCAGTTCTTAGCTGTTTATGGCAGGGTAATGTCATCAACTTAAAGATGCAATTCATCCTAAGTTGAGGAACGCAACGCAGCCTTACAGCCAGATTTCCACGACCAGAGGATAACAAAATTGCCGCCCGTCCCGCCAACGGCTAGGGAGCGAAGCGGAAATGCCGCTTGACGGCGAGGGACGTGGGCGGCAATCCCACCCCAGCCGCCATGGGCGGCAGTCTCACCAGTGAGAAGTCACATCGTCTTTAACGGGATAGACCACCTGCCGACCAGACAGCGCGAAGCCCCAAGACTATAGGAGAGGGGTTCTTAGGGGGGAGCGAGGCCCCGAAGCTCCCCCATAAGCCGCCCTCTTTCCCCCATTTCTCGGCGGAGCGAGAAATGGGGCCCCCGGAGGGAAAGAACGTTTTTCCTTTAACATTCCTTATCTAAGGAATACTCTGTTGGGATTTTCCCCTTATCGAATCGCTATCAATTATCCAAGAACCTCACGAAAAAGGAGTAACCACCATGGAATTTTACAACTCTCTCACTCACCGGAAGGAACAATTCGTCCCCCGCAACGGGAACAAGGTGGGGATGTACACCTGCGGCCCCACGGTATACCACTACGCCCACATCGGCAACCTCCGCAGCTATATCATGGAGGACGCCCTGGAGAAGGCCCTGCGCTACGAGGGCTACGATGTGACCCGGGTGATGAACATCACCGATGTGGGCCACCTGTCCAGCGATGCCGACACCGGCGAGGACAAGATGGTGAAGGGCGCTCAGCGGGAGCATAAGACGGTGATGGAAATCGCCAAGTTCTACACCGACGCCTTTTTTGCCGACTGCGCCAAGCTGAATATCCGCACCCCGGACATCGTGACCCCCGCCACCAGCTGCATCCCGGAGTATATCCACATGATCTCCGTCCTGCTGGAGAAGGGTTACGCCTACCCCGCCGGAGGCAACATCTACTTCGACACCTCCAGGCTGGACAAATACTATGTCTTTAACGACCATGACGAGGCCGACCTGGCGGTGGGCGTCCGGGAGGACGTGGAGGAGGACGTGAACAAGCGCCACAAGGCGGACTTCGTCCTGTGGTTCACCAAGTCCAAGTTTGAGGACCAGGCGCTGAAATGGGACTCCCCCTGGGGCGTGGGCTACCCCGGCTGGCACATCGAATGCTCCTGCATCAGCATGAAGCACCTGGGGGAGTATCTGGACCTCCACTGCGGCGGCATTGACAACGCCTTCCCCCACCACACCAATGAAATCGCCCAGAGCGAGGCCTATCTGGGCCATGACTGGTGCCATTACTGGTTCCATGTCCACCACCTGAATACCACCTCCGGCAAGATGAGCAAGTCCAAGGGGGAGTTCCTCACCGTCTCCCTGCTGGAGGAGAAGGGGTATGACCCCCTGGTGTACCGGCTGTTCTGCCTCCAGTCCCACTACCGGAAGGGGCTGGTGTTCACCTGGGAGAATCTGGACAACGCGGCGGCTGCCTATCAGAAGCTGCTGAAACGGGTGGCTACCCTGAACCCGGACACCGGGGCCGCTCCGGACACGGAGGCGGCGAAGCCCTATCAGGAGCAGTTCCGCTGGGCGCTGGACAACGACCTGAACACCGCTCTGGCCGTCACCAGCGTGTACAACGTGCTGAAGGCCAAAGAGCTGGACGACGCCACCAAGCTGTACCTGCTGGAGGACTTTGACCGGGTGCTGTCCCTGAACCTGCTGGAGGGGGCGGCGAAGCTGCGGGCCCAGGACGCGGCCAGGGCTAGGGCCCAGAGCGGCAGCGAGTATGTAGTCACCGGCCCGGCGGACGCCTCCCAGGAGGAGCTGGCGGAAATCGGCGCGCTGCTTTTACAGCGGGGCGAGGCCCGGCGGCAGAAGAACTGGGCGGAGTCCGACCGCATCCGGGACGAACTGGCCAGCCGGGGCATCGCCCTGAAGGACAGCCGCCAGGGCGTCCAGTGGTCGAAAAACGGATAAACGAAGGGGGCAGCCGCCGGGCTGCCCCTTTTTTCACAAAAAATGCGGTGATTTTTTCCATGTTCCCATCTTTTTTAGTTGACTTTTTCTCGAAAGTCTCTTATAATTGAAAAAGCGAAAGAAAACGAGGATTCCTCCACAGCGACCATATTTTACCGCGAAAGGAGACCGCACTGATGCTACAGGAAAATGAAGCCAGGCTGCGCGCCCTGGTTTGCGACGAAGCGCTGGCCCAGCAGATTCTGGATCTGATTCACGAGGATGAAGCTGCCCGCCACGCAGAACTGATTCGCAAACAGAGCGAGGGCCTGAAACGCGCCCGGGACAGCGGCGTTCGTCTGGGCCGTCCGCCTGCCAAGAAGCCCCGCAAATTCCAAAACGTTTACAATATGTATCTGAAAGGGGAGGTCAGCATCCGCGCCGCCTCCCAGATGCTGAACGTCTCCCCAGGCACCTTCAAGCGGTGGAGCGTGGAGGAAGCGGAAAAGGCGAAGGGATGACAGCGTATCAGGCAGCCCCCGGTCAGCGGGGGCTTTACTTTTATGCGTAAAAACGCTATACTTTGAGGGAGGTCGGGATAAAATCCCCCGCCGCAACAGCAAAGTGTCAGAAAGGAGCCTCACCCATGCCCACCCCCCGCCTGGACGCCATCAATCCAAACGAAGTGCTGCTCTATCTGGGCTACAAGTCCGGGGCCGTCCCCGCCCAGGTGGAGGAGCAGATCGCCGCCTGCTCGGAGGCGGTGTTGCAGGCCGCCCGGCCCAGGGCGGTGTGGCGCATCCTGGCGCTGGAGGGGACGACAGCCCCCGCCGCCGGGCTGACCCTGGAGGGGGAGGACATGAAGGGCCTCCTCTCCGGCTGCCATGAGGCGGTGTTCCTGGCGGCCACCTTGGGACCGGAGGTGGAGCAGCTGCTGCGCCGGGCCGAGGTGGTGGACATGGCCCAGGCCCTGACCCTGGACGCGGCGGCCAGCGCCGCCATCGAGGCGGTATGCGACAATCTGGAGGCCGACTTCCGGCAGGCGTACGCCGCAGAGGGCCTGTACCTGACCGACCGATTCAGCCCCGGCTACGGCGACCTGCCCCTGGCGCAGCAGAAGGACTTCTGCGCCCTGCTGGATACCCAGCGGCGCATCGGCCTGACCTTGAGCGGCAGCTGCATCATGGTGCCCCGAAAGAGCGTGACGGCGGTGATGGGGGTGTCCCCCACGCCGAAGCCCCGGCGGGCGCGGGGGTGCCAGCACTGCAACCTGTTCCGCTCCTGCCCCTATCGGCACGACGGGAGGAGTTGCGGGAACGCATAAAAGCAGAAACCGCCACTCTGCCAAGTGACGGTTTCTTAATGAATACCTATAACCACTTGGGCTAACCGCTTGTCGCAGCGCCCTTTTTCTACCCTTATTATAGGCCGCTTGCGGGCCCGTTGTCAAGGGCCTGCACGCAGGCTGCGAACGCTTTGAAGGAACCTTTGAATAAAATATCCAGCGGCAATATGTTGCATTTCGTCTCATTTTGTGCTATCCTGTCATTGGCTCCAATTTACCTTGGAGCTGGGCGCTGCATAGCGGCAGGCGGTTAGTCACATTCCCCGAAAGGGGGTGAGATCATGCCTATTACATTGACCTTCCACATCCTACAATGGACTGTGACGATCAAAGTAACAAGCAGAAACCGCCACCCTGGCCGGTGACGGTTTCTTTTTAAAAACCTGAAAACCTTGGGCTAACCGTTTGTCGCAGTGCCCTTTTCTATTTTTATTATAGACGTTCACAGGTCGTTTGTCAAGGGTCTGTGTACAGTTCCGCGTCCCGCCGATCTGTGTTGTCAAATGATGTGGCCCCCGGCAGGAGGAGTACAAAACCTAAGAT
>JAJBUK010000142.1 GCA_020860385.1 Clostridiales bacterium | reverse complement strand
AATTAAAACCATTTGAAAAGTGGGAGGACAATTCAAATCCCTCCTTCCGCGCCAGAATCCCACCGGAAACAATATGGTTCCGGTGGGATTCTTCTTTTTGCGATTTACCCCCAGTTTGCATCAGGGTGCAGACGGTTCACCCGCCCCTTCGGTGTAGAAGCTGTAGTAAGCGGTGCCGTTCCACTTGTCGGCGCTGCTCCATCTGGCGGTGACCTCGTAAACGTAGTCCCCGTCCCCCTTGAGGGAGAAGGTCAGGCCGTCCGTCTCCACCGCCTCGCCGTCGGGGATGTCCTCAGCGTTCCAGTTGTCCACGCTCCAGCACTGGACAGTGATGCTGTCCGGCGCAACCTCCGCGCTGACGGTGACGGCTTCGCCGGAGGCGCTCAGGGCGGGCATCCATTCCTGACACCAGAGCGGGTGGGCCGAGTCGGACGAAATGCCCTTCCACTCCTCACCGGCTTCGTACTCCCAGGAGTAGGTGCCCAGCATGGCCTCCACCGAGGCACCGCTGTCCGCCGTGACGGTTAAGGCAGGCGGCGAAGTGCGGATGCTGCCGCAGCCCGTCAGGGTCAGCAGCAGGGCCAGGGCGGGCAGCCAGGCAAGATGCTTCTTCATGGTGATTCCTCCTTTTTCAGGTTCTACTCATAAAGACGCAAAATGGGCGAAGCGGTTGCGGCGTTTTAAAATTTATTTTGCGTCTCCCGCTTCCGGTAGTCCACCGGGGAGCAGCCGTACTTCTCCCGGAAGCGGCGGTAAAAGTAACTGCTGTTTCGGTAGCCGATGCTGTCCAGAATGGCCTCCACCGTCAGGGGGGTATTGGCCAGCAGGTAGGCCGCCTGCTGGAGCTTCCGCTGCTGGAGCAGATCCTTAAAGCTGCCCCCGGCGTGCTTCGTCAGCAGGCGGCTGAGAACATAGGTGGGGCAGCCCAGCTGGGCGGATACCTCCGCCAGGGTGCCGGATTTATAGTGGGTGTCGATGTATTTCAGAGTCAGGAACACCAGATTCTGCTCCTGCTGATTGGGGTCGTCCCGGCTGATGGCCTCCGCGTACTGGGAGAGATTCAGCAGTAGCAGGCCCATGGTGGTCTGGTTCAGGGTGTTGGTGTTGCTGCCGCCGTGGAGCAGCGTCCACACCATGTTCTCCATCAGATTCTGCACCGGCAGGAGGTTCTTCGCCGGAATGTACAGATAGTGGGCGTCCGTCCCTGTTCCGGACAGGGTGGAGAGGAGGAAGTCCCGCAGCACGTTCTCCCGCTCGATCATGGAAATGGAGCGGTCAAAGAACTCCGGCAGGATGATGAAGTTCACCGCGATATCCTCCCGCCCGGCAGGTAAAATTTCGTGGTACACCCCCTGGTTCAGGAACAGCAGGTCCCCCTCCTCCAGGGTGACCGTCTCGGTGTCGTTCAGAATGTGGCGGGTCGTGCCGGAGCACATATACACCAGTTCCACATAGTTGTGCCGGTGCCGGGGGAAGTGAATGAACCGGGTGTGGGGGCGGATTTCAATGAGCTGCCCCTTCTCCAGCAGCTTCTGGCTGTCCACCACAAATTCCCGGCGGGAGGTGTACAGTTCCCGCTGGATGCGCTGGCTGCCATCCAGGATGGCCTGTTCCTCCGCCGTGATGGGGCGGAGCTGGGCAAGCAGGGATTCGTTCATGGGCGATGCCTCCTTGGGGCTGCGGGATTGGGTTGGAACGAGTTTGAGGGAGCGGCGCAGGCAAAATCCATCCGCGTCTACCCCGGCCCCGGCGTCTTTCCCTTCAAAATCGCGTCCGCCTGCCGCCAGTTGGGGCAGAAGGACTCCAGGTAGCGGTAGAACCGGGCGTTGTGGCTCCCCTCCAGCAGGTGGGTCAGCTCATGATACAGCACCATCTCCAGACACTCCGGCGGGTACTTTGCCAAGGCCAGGTTCAGGGTGATGCTCCTGGCGGCCGGGTTGCAGCTCCCCCACCGGGAGGACATCTTCCGCACCTGCCACCGGTTGACGGACAGCCCGGTGCGCTTCTGGCACCGCTCCAGCAGGGGAGGGATGGCCCGCTTCATCTGGCGGCGGTACCATTCGTCCACCACGCCCTCCCGCTGCTCCGCCGTGCTGGGGCCCACCTCCAGCAGCAGCCTGCCATCCTGCCCGGTGATGTAACCGCAGTTCTCCTGAATGGGCCACACCTCCAGCGTCCACAGCTCCCCCCAGACGGGCAGCTGTTCCCCGGTGACGTAGGCGTGGGCCTGTAAATCGGGTCTGGCCTGCATCCGGGCCTGATGGGTGTCGATCCACCGGCGTTTTTCCCGGACGAAGGCCCTGATTTCCCGGTCTGTGGTGCGGCTGGGGCAGGTGACGGCTACATGGCCGTCGGGCTTCTTCAGCCGGAGATACATATTCTGAATGGCCTTGCGCTCTACCGTGACGACCAGGCCGTCTATCACAAGCTGCTGCATGATGTGCGCCCCCTTTCCGCTGTGCTGCTGTCATTATACCCGGAAACGAGGGCGGAGGCAAGGGCGGGGTTCGACTATTTGCGCCTTATTGTCTCATCCGGTACCACCGCAGGCTGTCAGTGGAGCGGGTCTGCCGCAGCAGCAGGCCGCTGCACACGAAGTCCGCCGCCAGCAGCGCCAGCACAGGGGGCAGCAGGAAGCCGGGCACCATGGCCACGAGACGGGCCATCAACGGTTGCACCCAGCGCACCAGGGCGACTCCCAGCACTCCCCAGCACAGGGAGAAGGGCAGGCAGACCCGCCCCTTCACGTTGCCCGGCAGGCCGCTGTAGTTCCAAAAGGCCACCCCCCAGCACCGCTCGTAAAACAGCCCCATGCCATATTCCGCCAGGCTGGCCACCGCCGCCGACCCCAGGAACAGCAGCGGGACGCTGCGCCCCACCGCCGGAGGCAGCAGCAGAATCCCTACCGCCCCCAGCCCGTATACCGGGCACAGCGGCAGCAGCAGGAAGCACTTTCTGTCCTGCTTCCTGGCGTTTGTGATATGGGCAAAGGCCACCTCTAATAAGAATCCCAAAAAGGAATAGAGGATGCCGTACCAAAAAAGCTCCATTCTCTTCACCCCTGGTCAGTATGGTCGGCCACGGGGCAAACCATACGAAACCGAGGCGGATTTTCCGGAGAAAAATCTGCCGCAAAGTCCCGCTGCCCAGCCTTGCCGCCTTGGGGAAAGTATGCTATACTGGTACCGATACCAGGAGAGGACGTGGTTTTACGATGCGGCATTTGATCGACTTTGGTGATTTGACCCGTGCAGAGTGGCAGACCATCTACGACCGGGCGGAGCAGATCATGGCGGACCCGGCAGCCTACAGCGACGCCTGCAAGGGGAAGATTCAGGCCAACCTGTTCTTCGAGCCCTCCACTCGCACCAACTTCTCCTTCCAGACCGCCATGATGCGGCTGGGCGGCAGCATTTTCGGCTTTGCCGACCCCAAAAGCTCCTCTGTGGCCAAGGGGGAGACGCTGAAGGATACCATTAAAATGGTATCCGCCTATGCCGACGTGGTGGTCATGCGCAACCCCAGGGAGGGCGCGGCCAAGGCGGCCTCCCTCTACTCCGAGTCCCCCATCATCAACGCCGGGGACGGCGGCCATATGCACCCCACCCAGACCATGGCCGACCTGACCACCATTCAGCACTACCTGGGCAAGGTGGACGGCATTTCCATCGGCCTGTGCGGCGACCTGAAAAACGGCCGGACGGTACACAGCCTCATCAAGGCCCTGGCGAAGTTTGACAACGTGAAATTCTACCTCATCGCCCCCCAGGAACTGCGCATCCCGGAGTATATGCGGGCCTTTATGCGCGCCCAGAACATGGGCTTCGTGGAGGTCACCAGCCTGGAGGCGGTGATGCCCAACCTGGACGTGCTGTATATGACCCGCATCCAGCAGGAGCGGTTCCAAAGCCCCATCGAGTATGAGCAGGTGAAGGGGGTTTATGTGCTGACCCGCCGGAAGCTGGAGCGGGCCAGGGACAATATGCTGGTGCTGCACCCCCTGCCCCGGGTGGACGAGATCTCCGTGGATGTGGACGACGACCCCAGAGCCAAATACTTCGAGCAGGCCCGGTGCGGGATGTACGCCCGGATGAGCCTGCTGATGGACCTCGCCATGCAGGAGCACCGCGTCCCAGACCCGGTGGAGATCGGCACGAAGCCTGTGTGCAAGAACCCCAACTGCATCACCCAGTATGAGCATTACCTCCCCCCGCTGGTGAAGGAGACCGGCGGCCGGTGCTGCTGCGCCTACTGCGACAAGGAAGTGGACTGATAAGCCCATTTTCCCAAAAAAACAGTTGACAAACGGCCGCTTGCGTGGTATTATTTACGGGCTGGCAATCGAACTGCGGGTGTAGTTCAATGGTAGAATCCCAGCCTTCCAAGCTGGTCACGTGGGTTCGATTCCCATCACCCGCTCCATATGCGGCTGTAGCTCAGCTGGATAGAGCAACTGCCTTCTAAGCAGTGGGCCGGGGGTTCGAGTCCCTTCAGCCGTACCAAGCCTGGCCTTTGGGATGTGCAGCGAGCAATTAAGCCCTCCGGCTTCCTTGCTCCTGGCAGCCCCCTGCCACTCCTTAGGTCAGCGTAGATTGCAAGCAGCATTTTCTTTTTATGGTGGGTATAGCTCAGTTGGTTAGAGCGCCAGATTGTGGCTCTGGAGGCCGACAGTTCGAATCTGTCTATCCACCCCATTTATTACCTCTTGGAAGTGTTCAAGGCCAGAGCGGTTGCTTATGTTCTTCCGATCTGGCTTTCTTCTGTGAGAAAAGGACAATGGGATGTCGCCAAGTGGTAAGGCAAAGGACTTTGACTCCTTTATCCGTGGGTTCGAATCCCGCCATCCCAGCCAGAACATTACGGGCAATTCCCCCGTTGTCATAGCGTGTGTTTCCGCGCCCCAGTAGCTCAGTCGGCAGAGCACCTGCCTTTTAAGCAGGGTGTCCGGGGTTCGAATCCCCGCTGGAGCACCAAAACTCCCGAACGCAGCTGCGTTCGGGAGTTGTTTCTTTTCCGCCTTCCGCCGGGATTTCTGTCAACACAAAAACAGGGGCCAGCCCCTCTCTTGCCTGCGCTTGAGAGCGGCTGACCCTTTTCTATTGGGTCGGGTTATTCGATGGGCTCGTCAAAGGTGATAACGACATTCTTCCCGCTGCCCGGCAGGGAGAAGCGGAGATACACGCACTGGGAGCCATATCCGTTCCAGTTGGCCCCATTGTCATAGGTCTGGGTGAGCTGATAGTAGTTTTCGCCCAGCTCTGTTACATCAAACCAGGTGGAGAACGGCGTGGTGCCGGAAAGCTCCTGGTGGCACTCGAAGGCGTCGTTAAAGAAGTCTATCCTGCAATGGGAGGCCGTGGTGACGGACGTGCCTCGGATATAGAGCGTTTTCGGGAAGCCGTCGCTGTCCTGCCCCAGGAACTGATTTTCAATGAAGCCGGTCACAAAGTAATCGGCGTCCGTGCCAACGTTGCCGTAGGACATATATTTGCCGTCCATGTAGCCCACATCGTTGTAAACGGAGCCGTCGCTGTCGATGGAGGTGGGAATCAGGTTCGTCACGTCATAGCTGGGTGCGGCCTCCTCGGCGGAGATGACCAGGTTGCCCGTCACCGCCGAAATGGTGATGGAGCCATCTGTCGCATCATAAGCATCCGCCGTAATGTCCTCCCCTCCCATGGTGACGGTGACGTTGCTCAATGTGTAGCCACTGGTGGTGACGGTCAGGACGGTGGAGTAGGTCTCTCCATCGATAACATAGGTGCTGACATCAGACGAAGTAACGCCGTCCAGCGTGTAGGAGACGCTGTGGGTGTTCACGCTGGCCGTGGCGGTAATGACAATATCGCCGGTGACGGCGCTGATGGAAATCGTCATGGCGTCCGCGTCCCACACGTCGGCGGTGACATCCGCGCCGCCCATGGTAACGGTCATGCCGGTCAGCGCCGCGCCGAAGGCCAGGGTGAGGGTTGCCGTGTAACTTTTTCCATTGGAAACCGTAGCGGCACTGTTGCTGGTGGTAAGCCCGGTAAGGGTGTTCGTGACGGTGTTCTCGATGGTGACGGTGTTCGGGGTACCGTCTATCATGGCGGCCCGGTAACGGTTCACAAGGTCGGACTGAATGCCCACTCTGCCGCACCAGTACAGCACATTGTCCAGAATACTGCCGCCCTCCACCAGGCTGGAAAAGTAGTCCCGCAGGTTCGCCCAAGGAGAGAACGTCCGCTTGATATTCAGCACACTGCCTCCCCACAGGGTTCCCATCAGGGCGCTGACCTCATAGTGAATGTCCAAATCCACGCCGGACATCCCCAAAAGCGCCTGGAGGAAGAAGCAGACCAGTCCGGCGCGGTCGATACCCCGGGAGCAGTGGATGTAGGTGGGAACGCCCATGGCAGCGTTCTCCATACACCGGTTGAAGCAGGCAACCAGGGTATCCCTGTATTCGTTGGTGCTTTCGAGGGAGAACAGGTTCTCGTAGGAGTCCGGCGTTTCCAGCGGAAAGGAGCTGTACCCCACGCCGTCACCAAAGTTGTACTGGCTGGCGCCGCTGTTCTCCAGGTCGATTTCATATTTCAGGTGGCAGACGTTTTTCATCGTGGCGGCGAAGGCGGAGGACGCGCTCGGATAGACGCCGCGATACAGCAGGCCGTACCGCACCGTTCCGCCATCGCAGGCGGAACCGCCCAGGTCTCTGGCGTTATCGTCCTCCGTGTCATAAATCTGCCGCAGGCTGCCGGTGGCAAGGAGCTTGCCGTTGGCGGTGGTGCCGCCGCTCTCATCGACGGTATACCAGCGGTAGGTGTGCCCCGGAATCAGGCCGCGGACGGTATAGGTTCCGGCGGAAACGGCGTCGCTCCAGGACAGGTCGGGGGCGTCCTCATCGCAGAGGTAAAGGGTACCCGCCGCGGGGAGGGTGAGGTCATACCCGGCGGGGTCGTCATAGTTTGCGTCTTCAGTGGCGTAGTCCCCCATCACGGAAACGGTGGTGTAGTTGTCCTCTGTGTACGCCGCCTCCGCCGCCTCCAGATAGGCGGCCAGTGTGTTGTTGAGTTGGGAGAAAGCGATAACGCTGTCGTCCGTCCCGCTGCCGTAGCCGTCTATTAGAGCAGCGACGGCATCGTGGATGGTGGCGTCGCTCCCGCCGGTGGTGGCGTTGGCCGAGGTCAGGTCGGCCTGAAGCTGGGCCTGGATGGTGCTCAGGCTGCTCACTAGGCGTCACCTCCCACCAGGGCGGCCAGGTCGGCCACAGAGCCGTCCAGGGCTTCGGTCAGCGTCTCCACGCGGGTCTGGAGGTCGCTGACGGAGCTGTCCAGGGCGGCAATGCCCTCCTCCATATTGTTCAGGGCGGCGGCGGTGATGGTGTTGCCGCTGGCCCAGGTCGTTTTCGTGTAAGACATTTGGTTCCCCCTTTCAACTGCGCCGGACGGGCTGCTGCGCCGGGGTCAGGTTGGTTCGGTTTATTTTCATTCGTTTTTGTTCCTTTCCATGGTGTCCGCCGCACTGGCGGTATCTCTGCGCCCAGGTCGGCGGGATGGCCTGGGCGCTTCGGTTTGTTGGTATCCTGCCGCCAACGGCGGCAAGGGGAGGCCACGGTTTGTGAGAGACAGGCAGATTTAAACTTTTGGACGTTGTTTTTCGTTCCAATAAATCACGAATCGTGGCCTATGCTTAGTATAATACACGCAGCTCCATTTGTCAACTCAAAAATCTCGTTTTGTGAAAAAACGCTTGAACTCGCTCACGAAATGTGTTATCCTATCGGAAAGGGGGAATGCACTGTGACGGTTGGACAACGCATCAAATCGCTCCGGGAGGAGCGTTCCCTGACCCAGGGGCAGTTTGCCGCGGCGCTGGGGCTGTCCAAGAGCGCCATCGGAATGTATGAAATCGGGCAGCGGGAGCCGAACCTGGAAACGCTGCACGCCATGGCGGGCTATTTTCAGGTGGATGTGGCCTACCTCCTGGGGACGCAGGAGGTCAGGAGCGTGGACGAGCTGCTGCGGCAGGTGGAGGAAACGCTGACGATTTCAGACGCCGACCCGCAGCTGACCGCGCTGATGGACAGCGCGGCCCAGCTGAATGCCCAGGGCAAGCAGAAGCTGGTGGAGTACGCCAGCGACCTTGTGCTGTCCGGGCGCTATCGGCGGAATGAAAGCACTATATAGAAGGAGCGGCCACTGATGTACCGGAATTACATTTTTGACCTGTACGGAACGCTGGTAGACATCCACACCGACGAATATAAGGACGAGGTTTGGCAGAAGCTGTGCTTCATCCTGGAGGAGCGGGGCGTTCGTTACCGGCCGGAGGAACCGCGAGATGCTTACCATGCAGAGGTGCGCCGCCAGGAGGCGCTTCTGCGGAAGACCCTCAGGGACACGGGCCGCACCGGGGAGCCGGAAGTTGAAATCGGGGACGTATTCCGGAGGATGGTTTCGGCGAAGGGGGTCTGCCTGGACGGGCAGGAAATCGCTGCCTTGGCCCGCACCTTCCGCACCCTGTCCACGGAAAAGCTCCGCCTCTTCGACGGCGCGGAGGAGTTGCTCCGCCAGCTGAAGGGGCGGGGGAAGGGGGTTTACCTGCTGTCCAACGCGCAGCGGCTCTTCACCAGGCCGGAGCTGTCCAGCCTGGGGCTGAGCGGATATTTCGACGGTATCCTCCTGTCCTCCGACGCCGGGGTAAAGAAGCCAGACCCCCGGTTCTATCAAATGCTGCTGCGCCAATACCGCCTCCGGGCGGAGGACTGCCTGATGACGGGGAATGACGACCTGGCCGACTGCCACGGCGCGGCGGCGGTGGGGATGGACAGCTGCTATATCCGCACCGAGCAGTCCCCGGTGCGGCAGCGGCCCCTGCCCCCGAATTGCCGGGAGATTCATCATATTCTGGAGGTGCTGGCGCTGGGGTGAGAGGATTTACCCCACCCTGGCAAAGAAAAACGGTTCCCAACGCAGGATACGCTCTTCGTTGGGAACCGTTTCTGTCTTTGCTCCGGCGCAGGCCCGGTTCATGCGCCCGTACCGCCAGGCCATACTGCGGAGTTCTCGCTGAAAGTCCTCCGGCAGCCGCTGCCGCAGCGTATCTATGCAGAGGCACCTTAAGTTTTGAACGAATTGTAAAGCATTCGCAACGCCCCTTTCATTTCCAAATTTGACGCTGTATAATGGCTGCATACAAAGCCCCAGGTTTGGAGCGAAACCCCAGGGCACGGCGCGGGCCGTGCCGCGTCTCAAAAGGAGCAGACACAAAATGAAGCAAAAATACCCTTTTCTGTCCCTATTTATTCTCATAACGATACTTGTTGCAGCGCTTTCCGGCTGCGCCTCCGGCAGCCAAACTTCCGGCGAGACGACGCTCTATCTGAACGGGCAGCCCCTCACGCTGACGGAGGGGGAGGCCATCGACCTTGACCTGCTCAGCGTGGAGAACGGTATTACGGTCACCGCCTCCAGGGCAGGGAACGAGACCATCACTGTGAACGGCACAGAGTTGGAGGATGAACTGTACCTGGATATCACCGCCATCACCCGGGATGAGACCATTGAGCTGACCATCAGCGATGGCGACAGCGCAGGCACCTACACCGTCAACCTGATGCCCTCCACCTTTGGGGATTATACGACAACGGGGGAGTCCCAGACCGACGGCGACTTCTACCTCTCTACCTACGATGAGGACGTCAACTATATCTTCAAGCTGGACAATTCCGGCAACCTGATTTTCTACAAGGAGACCGGCGACAATGCCCTGGACTTCCGCAAGGTGTATAACAGCGACGGCGAGGTGCGCTATACCTATCTGCAATACCTGGAAAACTCCTTCTGCGGGATTTCCGGCATCAATCCGGGCTGCGTCGTGGTGATAGACGAGGCGTATAACGTCATTGACGAGCTGTACTACCAGACCTCCGACGGGGAGGAGCGCATGATAGACCCCCACGGCTTCATTTACCTTGACGACGGCCACTATATCCTGACCTCCTATGAGGACGTGGTGGTGGAGGACATCCCGGAGGACCTGGCGGCGGACGGCAACAGCGCCTATCTCGCCGTACTGTATGTGCAGGAGGTTCAGGACGGCGAGGTGCTGTGGGAGTTTTGCAGCCAGGACTATGAGCAGTTCTTGTATGCCACCACTGAGGTGACCTGGGCGGAGTCCAACGACGCCTGCTATGACTATATGCACTTTAACTCCATGTACATCGATAACGATGACAATCTGCTCCTCTCCTGCCGGAACATCAACTCCATCCTCAAACTGAGCCGGGAGACCGGGGAACTCATCTGGATTCTCGGCGGCACGGAAGATGAATTCGGGCTTACCGAAGATCAGCTCTTTTCCAAGCAGCACTCCATCATCGTGACGGAAGACGGAAGCTACATGATTTTCAACAACGCCAACGATCAGGTGGCGGCCGGTTCCGCCGACTCCTCCTCCGTTGTCCGCTTCCGGGTGGATGAGGACACCAGGACGGTCACGGAGTATGAGAAGTACGAAACGGGCTTCTACTCCAACTATATGGGGGCCATCCGGGAGTTGGACAGCGATGCGGGCATCTATCTCTGGTCCGTGGGCGGAAGCTATACCGGGGCGATACCGGAGTACTCCATGGTGGAGTACAGCGAGACGGACGGCATCCTGTTCACTTTCCGCTTTGATGAGGGCTATTGCAGGTTGTACTGCGCCAACAAGTGTGAATGAGGGGCCGGACGCCTCTGACCGGCGTCACCGCCCGGGTGTATCATCCAATCGTGGCGTGACTTGTCCATATGGACAGCAGCTGACCCTTGCCAGAGCAGCGCCGAACTGCTATAATAATGGGACAGAGTCAGTATGGCGCGGAACACCGCACCCGGGGAGGCAGCGATGGACAGACAGGGCATTTTTGACTACGCAAAGCGGCAGTACGGCACAGAGCCGGAGTATTTATGGCTGCGGTATCCGTCCTACGCCGTTCTGCGCCATCCGGAGAACCGGAAATGGTACGGCATCGTGATGGACGTTCCCAGGGAGAAGCTGGGCCTGCCAGGGGCGGGGTCGGCGGACATCCTGGATGTGAAGGGCGAGGCGCTGGCAATTGACCTGCTGCGGCAGTCCCCCGGCTTCCTGCCTGCCTATCACATGAACAAAAAATACTGGGTCAGCATCCTGCTGGACGGCTCGGTGCCGGACGATACCGTCCTCGCCCTGCTGGACAGGAGCTTCCGTGCAACGGAAAACTGACGGAGAAAGGGGAATGCGCTACATGAATGCCATCGTGAAGGAACCGTTTACCTGTACGCGGGATAACATGACCATCCGCGGCCTCTGCTTTCGCCCGCAGGGGCAAAAGCTCCCCATCGCAATCGTCAGCCACGGCTTTATGGCGAATTATCGGACGACAGAGGGATACGCAAGGTGGTTTGCAGCCCACGGCTATGCAGCCTTCTGCTTCGACTTTAACGGCGGCGGGCTGATGAGCAAAAGCGATGGGGATACCACGCAAATGACCATTTTTACAGAGGAAAAGGACTTGAAGGCCGTTATTGCATATGCAAAGTCCCTGCCGGAGACGGATGAGTCCTCGGTGACGCTGATGGGATGCAGCCAGGGCGGGGTGGTTTCCGGCCTGGCTGCGGCGGACCTGCAGGAGCAGGTTGAACGGCTGGTCCTCTTTTATCCGGCGCTTTGCATTCCGGACGACGCCAGAGCCGGGAAGATGATGTTCGCCGAATTCGACCCGGCCAACATTCCGGAAACCTTCCACTGCGGCCCGATGAAGCTGGGGCGGGATTATGCGGCCTCCGTGCTGAAGACGGACTTGATTGCGGAGCTCAGCAGATATGCAGGGAAGGTCCTGATCGTCCACGGCACCGACGATAAGGTCGTAAACTACCATTATTCTGAGCAGGCGCAGGAGGCGTACCCAAATGCCGTGTTGCAGCTGATCCCTCAGGGGCAGCATGGCTTCTCCAAAGCGCATGACCGCCTCGCGTTGGGCTATGTGGAGGAATTTATCAGGGGATAGCGCGAAGGACGAAAACGGGAAAAACCGATAAACCAGAAAGAGGGAGCAGAATGGTCGTGACAAGCCGTACAACCATTCTGCTCCCACATTATTTCGCAATTTATTCCCGCCCCGTTATTCAGCGGCATCTTCCGCCGGTCGGTTCCGATTCAATCCGTTCCCCCACGCGGCCAGCTCCGTCAAAATCGGCATCAGAGCATGAAACGTGTCGGTGATCTCATATTCCACCCGAATGGGAACCTCCACATACTCTGTCCGTTTTACAAGTCCATCCGCTTCCAGTTCCTTCAGGGATTTGGCAAGCATCGTGTTGGAGATGCCGTTCATTTTTCGCTTGAGGTCATTGTAACGGGTCGCACCATCGTTGGAGAGAGAACACAAGATAGACATTTTCCACCTTCCGCCGATGGCATTCATAGCTCTCTGCAATGGGCAAGCTGCCGTACACGGGCAAACATGTTCGTTCATCTTTTCCATTCCTCCTAATAGATACGGTTTTGCTTACCTGCTCCAAAAAAACTGCGTAGTTGACTTGAGCGTGTACTGCATTTATAATCTTAGTATAGCAGGTATTAAATTAAGAGTAAAGTGTTTTTTTGGAGCGAAACAAACATTGCCATTCCTGCGGAGCACTTGCAGCAAAGCAGATGGAAAGGAAGGAACTATTGATGACGGAGCAAGAATTTGACCTAGCGGAGTATCTGACAAACGGCGTGGAGAACATCGTCAAAGGCGCGGTCAGGGCAACCCTGAAAGACCCCAGGGAAAGCGCCTTTATGGCCCGTTACGCACTGGCAAGCCGGGAATCCTCCAGGCGGCGCGCCGCGCTGGAAGCGCAAGGAGAACATATCCCGCCGTTCCTGATTGCCAGCATCACCAGCAGCTGCAATCTGCACTGTGCAGGCTGCTACGCAAGGGAGAACCACAGTTGTTCGGATGAAACGGCCTATGCCCAGCTTACCGCAGAGGAGTGGGAGGCCATCTTCCGGGAAGCGAAGGAGTTGGGGGTCGGCTTTATCCTTCTGGCGGGGGGAGAACCCATGATGCGCTGGGATATTTTGCAAAAAGCGGCGGAGATACCGGAGATTTTATTCCCCGTTTTCACGAACGGAACCTTGATGACCGACAGATACCTTCAGCTGTTTGACAGGGCCAGGAATCTGATTCCGATTTTCAGCATAGAGGGCGACGAGCGGAAAACCGATGAGCGCCGGGGCGCTGGCGTCTACCAGGGCCTGCTCCGCGGGATGGACAGGATGAAGGAGAACCATCTGATGTTCGGCGCATCTGTCACAGTCACCACGTCCAACCTGAACGAAGTCGTTTCAGATGGATTCCTTTCCATGCTGCGGGAGCGGGGCTGCAAGGTTGTGATTTATGTGGAGTTCGTGCCGGTCACAGAGGACAGCGCCGAACTGGCGCCTCAGGATGGGGAGCGGGCATTTTTGGGCCGGACCCTCACCGAGCTGCGGGAGCGGTATCCTGAGATGCTGTTTATCTCCTTCCCCGGGGATGAGAAAAGCTCCGGCGGCTGCCTGGCAGCAGGGAGGGGCTTCTTCCACATCAATTCCCATGGCGGAGCGGAACCCTGCCCTTTCTCTCCGTACTCTGATATCAACGTTCGGGATACCTCTGTTAGAGAAGCGCTGCACTCCAGGCTGTTTACTGCCCTGCAAGATGGAGACGTATTGATGGAGGATCATGCCGGCGGCTGCGTTCTATTTGAACGGAAGGCGCAGGTGGAGGCACTCCTGTCCGCTGAGTAACGCTGAAGGAACCGCCGCACAAAAGAACGGGCTATGGCTGCTGCCATAGCCCGTTGCAGATGGGGGCTCACCTCCCGAGCAAAGCAAAATCCGGCTTGCACCAGAACGATGCAAGCCGGATTACTTTGGCAGCGGGAGAAGGATTCGAACCCTCACATACAGAGTCAGAGTCTGCTGTGCTACCCTTACACAATCCCGCTATCAGCATGGGGCGCGCCCCACAAACTATGGCTATTATACACACCTCGCCCCGCGTTGTCAAGCACTTTTTTTCCTTTTTCTCAGAAACCGGAATGCTGCCGATTTGTGCAAAATAGCGGCAGGCCCGCAGGATAGGAGGTACGATCATGGGGGAAAAGAAATATTCACACCAGGTCTGGTGTGAATATTTCCTGTTGGAGGCACCACCCAGAATCGAACTGGGGATAAAGGTTTTGCAGACCTCTGCCTTACCTCTTGGCTATGGTGCCACAGAACAGGGACAAGCCCTGCGGTATCAAAACAGCTTGCGCTGTAGTTTTTGGAGTGAAAACCTGCTTTTCCGAAAACCGCAAACTCAGCGAACACTCGATACTCAACCGAAGCAAAGCCCAGTGAAGCGGGTTTGCTTCGGAGAGGAGGAGTGACGGAATGAGTGAGCTTTCGGCCTTGGCCGGAAGCGAGGGATATGGAGTCCACTCCGACGATGGAGCGGAAGACGAGGCTCGAACTCGCTTCCCTGCCCCGGAAAAGCGGGCTTTTCCGGGTACCGGGTACCTCGGATTGCAAAAATCCGCGCGACACGCGGATTTTGGTGGAGGTAGCGATTGCTACTTCACTGCCGCGCTGTTTGCAACAAGGTATAATTCCTTTTGGAGCGGAAGACGAGGCTCGAACTCGCTACCTCCACCTTGGCAAGGTGGCGCTCTACCAGATGAGCTACTCCCGCAAATGGTGCCTCCGATCGGAATCGAACCAATGACACGGGGATTTTCAGTCCCCTGCTCTACCAACTGAGCTACAGAGGCATATCCATGCCGGCGGCATGGAAAAATGGCGACCCGGAACAGGCTCGAACTGTCGACCTCCAGCGTGACAGGCTGGCGTTCTAACCAACTGAACTACCGGGCCATTCAAAAAAGCGCTGAGACAAATGGTGGGAACAATAGGACTCGAACCTATGACCCCCTGCTTGTAAGGCAGGTGCTCTAACCAGCTGAGCTATGCTCCCGTGCCAGTTTTTGTCAGGTTCGCGTTTGCGCCCTGCACTCAGCATGGATTATTATACCCATTCTCCCGCCGTTTGTCAACTGCTTTTTTTGAAACTTTAGAGCTGGCTGGCCAGCTGCCGCAGCTCCTCCCCGGAGAAGGCGTACTCCTTTCCGCAGAACTGGCAGCTCAGGGTGCAGCCGTTCTGCTCACGTACGATGTCCTCCAGCTCCTGTTTCCCCAGGCTGATGAGGGCGCGGGACACCCGCTCCCGGCTGCAATCGCAGCGGTAAGCTACCGGGACTGTCTCCAGCACCTCCACCTCAAATTCGGAAAGAATCTCCTGCACCAGTGCCAGCGGGGTGACGCCCTTTGCAAAATGCTCCGTCACATAGCCGCTTTTGCGGACACCCCGCTCCACCTTGTCGATAACGGCGTCGTCCGCGCCGGGGAGGAGCTGAATCAGATAGCCCCCCGCCGCCTTCACGGTCAGGTCGGTGTCCACCAGCACCCCCAGGGCGCAGGCTGTGGGGAACTGCTCGCTGGTGGCGAAGTAGGCCGTCAGGTCCTCGGCGATTTCCCCACTGACCAAGGGCACCTGGCCCACATAGGGCTCCCGCATCCCCAGGTCCTTGATAACGGTCAGGGTGCCGTCCCGGCCCACTGCGCCGCCCACGTCCAGCTTTTGCAGGTCGTTCAGGGGCAGCATCACTTTGGAATTCTGGACATAGCCCCGCACATCGCCGCTGGCCTCCGCTACGCAGGTGATGGTCCCCAGAGGGCCGCCCCCTTTGAACTGGAGGGTGACAGAGTTGTCCTCCCCCTTGAGCTGGTTGCCCATCATGGACGCACCCATCAGCGCCCGGCCCAGGGCTGCCGTGGCCACCGGCGTGGTGCTGTGGATTTGCCGGGCCTGCTCCACCATCTCCCGCCCGGTGATGGCGGAGGCCATCACGGCCCCGTCGGAGGTAATTACCCTTACGATTTCATCTGCCATGGTTGATTCTCCTTAGCCGCGGCGGTCTGCCGCGAAATACTGCCGGGTCTGCTCCGCGTTGCGCAGCACCTCGGCGGTCAGTTCCTCCACGCTGTCAAAGCGCCGCTCCCCTCTCAGGTGGCTGTAAAACTCCATCCGCACCTGCTTCCCGTACAAATTGCCGTGGAAGTCCAGAATATAGCCCTCCACCGTGACGGTGCCGGAGTTGTCCACCGTGGGGCGGACGCCCACATTGGTCACGGCGATTTGGGCGGAGGCGTCGTCATCCGCGTCCAGATAGACCTTTGTGGTGTACACCCCATAGGCGGGCACTGCCACCTCCGGCGGGATGGTCAGATTCACCGTGGGGAAGCCCAGCCGGGAGCCCAGGTGCTTGCCGGGGTTCACCGTCTGAATCAGGGTGTGAGGGTGGCCCAGGCAGCGGTTGGCCTCCTCCATGCGGCCCTCCGCCAGCAGCTGGCGAATCACCGTGGAGTGTACCTGCACCCCGTCCACCGAAACCATGTCCACGATTTCACAGCCTACGCCCAATTCCGCGCAGGTGTCCTGGAGCCGCTGGGCATCCCCGGCCCCCCGATCTCCAAAGCGGAAGTCCTTGCCGCAGACCACATAGGCTGCCCCCAGGGTGCCGATCAGGTAGTCCGTCACAAAGCTGCGCCAGGGCATATGCATCATGGCCTCGTCAAAGTGGGCCAGGAGTACCTCGTCGATTTGGTAGTAGTGCTGCATCAGCCACACCCGGTCCTCCGTGGTGTTGATCATAGGCACCGCTTTCCCGCTGACTAGGGTGCCGGGATGGGCGTCGAAGCTCATGACGGCGGCAGGCAATCCCAATTCCTCCGCCTTCCGCTTCACTGCCCGCAGCAGCGCCCCGTGGCCCAGGTGTACGCCGTCGAAAAACCCCAGGGCAATCACCCGTTGTTTCTTACTCAAATAGTTCACCTCATCTAATTTGCACCGGTTTCCACCGGGAAGAAGCTCTTAACGGTGCGCATCTCCCCGTTTTGGCACTGACCCAGCATCAGGAACGTGCCGTCCGAGCCATAGACCCGGCAGCGCCCCTCCGCCCCGTCGAAGGGGAAGGGGTTCCCGTTGCGGCAGAGCGCCTCCCGCCGCCCATCCACCTGAACGGAGGGATACCTCTGGAACAGGCTGTCCACCGGGCGGAGCAGCGCTTCGGCCCGGCCTTCCTCCGCCGCTTGGGCTACGTCCTCCAGCGTCACCGCCTGAGCCAGGGTGTAGCCCGCCGCCTCGGTGCGCCGGAGGGAGGCCATGACGCCGCCGCAGCCCAGGGCCTGGCCGATGTCGTGGCACAGCGTCCGGATGTAGGTGCCCTTGGAGCAGCGGACGCGGAGGGTGTACTCCGCGCCGCCGACCTGCTCCACTACCTCCAGGGCGAAAATAGTGATGGCCCGGGGTTGGCGCTCCACCGTCCGCCCCTTCCGGGCCAGGTTGCAGAGCTTCTGGCCGTTCACCTTCAGGGCGGAGTACATGGGGGGCACCTGCTGAATCTCCCCCCGGAATTGGGGCAGCACAGCCTCTAAATCCGCCCCGGTGCAGACTGCGGGGGCGGTGGACAGCACCGCCCCCGTGGTGTCCTGAGTGTCGGTGGTCAGCCCCAGCCGCAGGGTGGCCAGGTACTCCTTCTTCCCGGACTCGGCAAACTCCACCGCCCGGGTGGCCCGCCCCACAAAGACGGGCAGCACCCCGGTGGCCATGGGGTCCAGCGTCCCGGCGTGGCCGATGCGCCGCTCCCCCAGCAGCCGCCGGAGTTTGGCGCACACGTCCATGCTGGTCCAGTCCGCCGGTTTGTCTATGACGATGATTCCGCTTGGCATAACGGGGTTCCTCGCTTCTCTGTTTCCGATTTGCTCTATCCCTGAAGTGTCTGCTCCACGGCGGCATAAGCCGCGTCCATGGCCTCCCCCAGCGTTACAGCCCGGATGGAGGCCCCTGCCGCCGCCGCGTGTCCGCCGCCGCCGAACTGGGCGCAGACGCTGCTGGCGTTGATCCATGTGTCGTCGGCGCGGACGCTGAGTTTGAAGTCCCCCGGCGTCAGTTCCCGGACAAAGACGGCGCACCGCACCCCCTCGATGGTGGCGCAGAAGGAGGCCAGCTCCGAGCAGTCCGCGTCCGTAGCCCCCACGCTGGCCTTGTCCGCCAGGGTCAGGCCGCAGACGGCCACCTGTCCCTCCCAGTGGAAGGCCATGGAGGCCATCAGCATACTCTGGAGGGCCAACTCTTTCCGGCCTCTGGTCTGGAAGAAGTGTTTGTTCACCCGGCGGGCAAAGTCCCCCTGCTCCATCAGCTCCGCCGCGATGCGGTGGCTCTCCGGGGTGGTATTGGAGTAAACGAAGCAGCCGTTGTCCGTGGTAATGGCCACATACAGCGCCCGGGCGATGGGCTCGCTCATCACCCCCAGCAGCCTGCAAATGCGGTAGATGATTTCCCCGCAGGCGGAGGCGGAGGCGTCCAGGCACAGGTTGGGGGCATAGCGGCGGTTGGAGCCGTGATGGTCGATGCAAAGCTCGCTTTTGCCCACAAATTGTTCGTAGCCCGCCGGAAAGAGCCCCTCGTCCGCAATGTCCACGCTGACGATATGCTCCGGCGCGTACCCCTCCGGCGCCCACTGGAAATCCAGATAGTCCGGATAGTCCGGCGTGACCCCGGGGTTGGGCATCATCCACGCCGTTTTGCCCAGCGCCTGCAAGGCCAGGCACAGGGCGGCGGCGCTGCCCAGGGTGTCCCCGTCCGGGCGAACGTGGGTTAGCACCAGAAAGTTGTCCCGCTCCAGCAGCCAGCGGGCGGTCTCCTGTTCGGTCATGGTCGGCGGCTCCTTTCTCCGGCGCGGTTATTCCTCCGGCGTCTCCCCGGCGTCCTCCGCCTGGGCGGCCTTTTCCGCGTCCTGGGCGGAGATGTGGTTGATCATCTGAATGATGCGGCTGCCCCGTTCGATGGAGTCGTCCGCCACGAAGGTCAGCTCCGGCGTATACCGCAGGCTCATGTTCCGGCCCAGTTCCCGGCGCAGGAAGCCGGAGGCGGATTTCAGCCCCTTGATGACCTCCTTCACGTCCCGCTTATCCAGCGGGGAGACGTAAACGGTGCAGTAGCGCAGGTCGTTGGTAGTCTCCGTCCGGGTGATGGAAATCATTCCCTGCACCCGTGGGTCTTTTAAATTGCGGATCAGCTGGGAAAGCTCCTTGCGGATGTCCTCATTGATCCGGTCAATGCGATAGCTTGGCATAGTATTGTTCTCCTATATATTATAATGAAGTCGATGCTGAAGGTGTCTGCCCGCCGTCGCCGTTGGTGCAGACGAAGAAGAGCCGCCCGTCCGACGCCTCCGGCGGCCGTTCCTCCATGCCACCGAACACCTGCACCTGGGCGAAGCCCGCCTCCCGCAGCATGGCCTCCAGAGCGGCGGGCTGCCAGGCCCGCTCCCGATGCTCCTCCTGCTCTCTGCGCCAGACGTTCCCGTCCCGCTCAAACAGGTCCATGCCGTAGGTCAGCGTTTCCTCCTCAAAGGATGCCCGCCACAGGCAGAGGACATCCTCCGTTTCGTCCACAAAAATCTGGCCGTCCAGCCCCTGCATCCATTGAGGGACCAGCACGTCGAACAGGAAATAGCCCCCCGGGGCCAGGAAGGTGTGGACCCGCCGGAGGGCCTCCCGCAGTTCCCCCTCGTCGGTAACATAGTTCAGACTGTCCAGGCTGCACACGCAGGCGTCCACAGCGCCGTATAAGTCCAGCTGGCTGGCGGACTGGTTCAGCAACAGGGGCGGCTCCTCCAGTTCCAGGTCGAAGGATTTCTCCATGGCCTCCGTCAGCATATCGGAGGATAAATCCGTCCCGATGGTGGAGTAGCCCTTCTGAGCCAGCAGGCAGGTCAGCGTGCCGGTGCCGCAGCAGAGGTCCAGCACCAGCTCCACCGGCACCTGGCTTCTCCCAAACCAGCGGAGGTACCAGTCCAGCCAGGCCCCATAGTCCACATCGCCGGTCAGGGCGTCATAGTACCGGGCCAGCCCTTCGTAGGCGCTCATGGCTCCTCCTGCTCTTCCTGCTCCAGGATGCGGGAAAGGACATCCTGATAGCCTCCGGCCCCATAGTTCAGCGCCCGGTTCACCCGGCTGATGGTGGCGCTGCTGGCTCCGGTTTTCTCCAGAATGTGATTGTAAATCATGCCCTGCTGCAACAGCACGGCCACGTCATACCGCTGCTCCATGGCCCGCAGCTCCGACACGGTACATAGATCCTGAAAGAAACGATGGCATTCATCCAAATCTTTTAACTCCAAAATGGCCTTGTACAGGCCCAGGCTCTCCTGCTTTCCGCTTACCTTGGACATGGGGCATCCTCCTTTTCCCGATGGCTGCGGCGAAAACCGCCACTCTACAGCTTCACATTTTACCATCTTAAAGCGTGAAAGTAAAGCCTTCCCGCAATTTTTCCGCCTGGCGCTTCCCCGCCGACGGGGCGTGCTGCCGGGAGCGCGCCGCTGGATGGCTCCGGAAAACGGGACAAAAAAACCTAAAAAAACGCTTGCATTTTCCGGAGGAACGTGGTATTATATTTAGCGGTCACAAGAGTGGCTTGGATGTGCGGGCGTAGCTCAGTTGGATAGAGTGTTTGGCTACGAACCAAAAGGTCGGGGGTTCGAATCCCTTCGCCCGTACCAGGACGGACACCTGCTTCGATACGGTTCTGTATCAGAGCAGGTGTTTTTTTTTGCCCGGCCTCCTCTGCATGGAACCACAGTGGAAAAGAGGCGTGTCAGTTGAAAACGATTTACTTCATCGGCGGAACGATGGGCGTAGGAAAGACGACGGTATGTCAGCGGTTAAAACAGGAATTGCCCGGCTGCGTTTTCCTGGACGGGGACTGGTGCTGGGACGCAAACCCGTTTCAGGTCAATGAAGAGACAAAGACGATGGTTTTGGAGAACATCTGCTTCCTGCTCAACCAGTTTATCCATTGCTCTGCCTATCAAACGATCCTCTTTTGTTGGGTCATGCACGAGCAGGAAATTATCGATGCGATTCTCGAAAAGCTGGACAGGGCAGATTGCGAGGTGAAAACCATATCGCTCCTGTGTAGCGAGCAGGCGCTTCGGGACAGACTGCTTGGCGATGTGCGGAAAGGGCTCCGCCAGGCAGATGTGATAGAGCGAAGCGTTCAGCGGCTGCCCCTCTATCAGGGGCTGAACACGAAGAAAATCGACACATCGGGGAAAACCGTGGAGCAAATCGTCAGGGAGATTATGCTGGCGTAGCGGTTCCAATTCCCAAATCGAACGATGAGCGGCTGTTGCAGCCGCTCTTTTTTGCGTCCGGTTGGAGGAGGCTGACGTGTGCGCGGCAGGCTATGGCTTGGAAAATTGCGGGTGATACCCGTATAAAGTTGATAAAACCTCTTTTTTAAATATTCACATTTGACAAACCATGACAGGCAGCGTATGATGGCTTTAGGTGAAATAAATAATTTACATTGTATAATTGAGCGCGTAACACGTCTCACTTTACGGAGAACGGAGGTTGACGTTGTGCGCTCATATGGAACATATCCCGTTAGGAGGTAATTATGGAACAAAGTCAATTCCTTGCGCACATCAGAAAAGAAACCTGTGCCGACGGACGCGAGGTGGAAATCACCCAAACGGTAGAAGCACACTGTCGGCAGACGGCAGATTACGCAGCCGATGCGTTGGACTGTGTTGGTTTGTCCCAGAGCGCTCGCCTGGCCGGACTGCTCCATGACTGCGGCAAGCTGACCCAGGCGTATCAGACCTATCTCAGACGCTCCGCTGATGGGGAATCTGTTCTTCGCGGCTCTGTCAATCACACCTTTGCCGGAGTGCGGCTCCTGCTGGAGCGCTACCACCATGATAAGCTAGAGTTGCCGGACATTGCGTGCGAGGTGCTGGCCCTGGCGGTGGGCAGTCACCACGGCTGGTTCGACTGCGTGGACGAACACGGGAAATCCGGTTTCCAGCACCGCCTGACCAAGGCGGACATCGGCTATGAGGAGGCGATAGGGAACCTTTTCCGTCTAGGCATAAGTCCGGCAGAGCTTGATTCTCTCTTTGAGGCGGCGTCGGCGGAGTTGTGCCCTGCGCTGGAGCGTATCTGCAACATGACAGGCGAGGACGTAGAGGACACACAATATGATGCCGAAACGGCCTTTTATGCCGGGCTGCTGGCCCGTCTGATGCTTTCCGCTGTGGTGGAAGGCGACCGCAGGGATACGGCGGAATTTATGCAGGGGGTTCACTTTGCCTCTCGCCGGACAGACGAGGAATTGCGTAGCCTTTGGGCCGGTTGTCTGGCCCGGGTGGAGCAAAAGTTGGACGGCCTCTCCCATGACTCGGAAATTGACCGGGCAAGGCGGGAGATTTCAGACCGCTGCAAGGCTGCCGCTACTCTGCCCGGCGGCGTCCTTCGCTTGAATGCCCCCACTGGTGGCGGCAAGACCCTGACCTCTCTCCGCTACGCCCTGGCCCACGCAGAGGCTGCTGGGAAACGTCGTATCATTTTTGTCTCGCCCCTGCTGACGATTTTAGACCAGAATGCCAGAGTGATTCGGGACTATGTCCAGGATGACAGCTTGATTTTGGAGCATCACTCCAATTTGGTGCGGGAGGAGAGCATCCCGGACGAGATGGATGAGCGGGAGCTGCTGATGGAAAACTGGGATGCCCCTATCATCATCACCACCCTGGTTCAGCTGTTGAACACCCTCTTTTCCGGAAAAATGAGTGCAGTGCGCCGATTCCAGGCTCTGTGCGGCAGCGTCATCGTCATTGATGAGGTACAGACCGTGCCGGCGAAGATGCTGTCTCTGTTCTCGCTGGCGGTAAACTTTTTAGCTGAATTTTGTCAGGCCACGGTGGTGCTGTGTTCCGCCACTCAGCCGGCTATGGAGCAGACCGCCCACCCGCTTCACGGCCCCGTCCGGGAGCTGCTGCCCTATGACCCGGCGCTGTGGGCAGTTTTTCGCCGGACAGAGCTGCGGGACGGTGGCGGCGCCTCGTTGGACGAAATTACCGACTTATCCCGGGAGCTGCTGGAGGAGGCGGACAGCCTGCTGGTGGTGTGCAACAAGAAGGACGAGGCGCAGACTCTGTTCCACAGCCTCAAGGGACTTGACGGGGCGTGCTTCCACCTGTCCGCCGCCATGTGTCCTGCTCATCGGCGAGACGTGCTGCAAGCCCTTGACGCATCCCTGGCGCCTGAGGCAAAGGGCAAAACCCTGTGCGTTGCCACCCAGGTGGTAGAGGCGGGGGTGGACATCTCTTTTGCGCGGTGCCTGCGGTTTGCCGCTGGCATGGACAGCGCCGTCCAGACGGCGGGGCGGTGTAACCGGAACGGTGAAGCGGGGCCTGGTGCAGTCGCACCGGTAATCGTGGTTCAGTGCAAAGGCGAAAAGCTGGGGAAGCTGCCCGACACTCAGCGGGGGAAAGATGCCACACTGAACCTGTTTCACGCCTTTCGGCAGAAGCCGGAGCGTTTTGGAAAAGACCTGGCCTCTGACCAAGCTATTCGGTATTACTATCAGCAGTTTTACGCACGGATGCCACTGGGCGCGCAGGATTATAAAGTGGAAAAGAAATCTTTTACGCTTTTTTCTCTGCTCTCTTTAAACGAGACGCTGACCCCAGACGAGCAGCTTCCTTACTGCTTCAATCAGGCATTTCGACTGGCTGGGTCGCTGTTTGAGGTATTTGACGAGGATTCCATCGATGTTATCGTACCCTATGGCGAAGGAAAAGAGTTGATTAGCAAACTGAATAGCAGCCAGGCGAAGTACGATTTGGCCTATGCGAAGCAGCTGCTGCAACAGGCGAAGCCCTATTCCGTATCGCTCTATCGCTACCAAGTGGAACGGTTAAAAAAGGAAGGGGGCCTGCTGGAGCTTTGCAGCGGTGCCATCGCGCTGATTGGACACTACGATGCCCAAACCGGCGTTACCCTGGAGGAAAAGCCTGGCGCGATGCCTTATTTGGGAGTGGAATGAGGTCGCAGCGTATATAAATTGTTTGAAACGGCGCACTCAGTCCAGTTTATTGGACAGCAATGCTGCTATAATGGAGATATAGGAAAGGAAAACCCGGTGAAGCTTTGCTTCACCGGGCGCTGGGAACGTACATTGCCCAACAAACTTTTCAATCCACAGCATGCACAAGTAAAAAAGAGAAAAGGCAGTGGTATCAACGGGGGATGTGCATCGAAACGTGATGGCAGTTGAAGCGAGTAAAAAGGCAAAATATTTTCTTGCATTCTCATTTTCTTGCTTTGCAATCGTTACAGAACCCATCAAACGAATCTAAAAAAACAAAACTGGAGGTGTATCCATGCAATGAAGCATCCAAATGTTGTGGAGTTTGAAGTCTCTGGCGACTACGCTCTGTTCTCCGACCCGATTATGCGGGTAGGGGGCGAGAAATGTACCTATCAGGTACCTACCTATGAGGGGTTGAAGGGCATTCTCTCATCTGTGTACTGGAAGCCTACACTAACCTGGATCATTGACGCAGTCCGTGTGATGAATCAAATCCAGACAGAGGTTAAGGGCGTCCGTCCTATCAAGGACAAAATCGGTGATAACGATCTGTCCTACTACACCTATCTGAAAAACTGCCGCTATCAGGTACGCGCCCATTTTGAATGGAACGAAAACCGCCCGGAGCTTGCCGGAGACCGCAATGAGGAGAAGCATCATAACATTGCCAAGCGGATGATTCAAAAGGGTGGCCGGAGAGATATTTTCTTGGGCGCGCGGGAGTGTCAGGGCTATGTGGAACCCTGCGTGTTCGGGGAAGGGCCTGGCGCCTACGACGAACTGCCGGAGTTGAGCTTTGGCCTGATGTATCATGGCATCACTTATGCTGATGAGGCATACTCTCCCGAGACGGCAAACCAAATGACCGCCCGTTTCTGGTATCCTACCATGAAGAACGGGGTCATCTCCTTTGCGAGGCCGGAGGACTGTCCTTTGACGAAACCGCTGCGTTCCATGGAAATCAAGCCCTTCGGTGTAGAGCGGGGCAACTTCTCCGGCCTGGCGGAATTTGAGGAGGTGCAATGAATGGGCCTGCTGCAAAAAGCCTGTGAAACCTATGACACTTTCCAGCATTTGGCTGGCGTAGAGATTCAGGATAAAGCCACTTTGGCCCCGCCTGGCTACATTTCCGCCCGGGCAGACATTGAGATTACTCTGGATCAGGACGGCTGCTTCCTGTCTGCCAGAGCAGTGGAGAAGACGGAGCCCAAAATTGTTATCCCGGTCACAGAGGATTCTGCGGGGCGTACCAGGGCTGCCTGTGCCCATCCTCTGTGTGACCAGCTGGTTTATTTGGCCCCCTATGAGGAAAATAAGCATGCCCTGTATGTGGAACAGTTGGCAGATTGGGCTGCCTCGCCTTATAGCCACCCTCAATTACAGCCGATTTTGACCTACATTCAGGGGGAGACGATTTTGAGCGACCTTGTCCAGGCCGAAGTGATCACCCTGACCGAAAAGGG
>JAJBUK010000134.1 GCA_020860385.1 Clostridiales bacterium | reverse complement strand
GTGGTGCTGGCCACCACCGGCTACTCTGACGAGCAGCTGGCCCAAATCGACGAGGCCGCCAAGCAAATCCCCGTGTTCCGCAGCGCCAATATGTCTCTGGGCATCAACGTGCTGCTGGAGCTGGTGAAGCAGGCCGCCGCCGTGCTGGGGGACAGCTATGACATTGAAATCGTGGAGCAGCACCACAACCGCAAGGTGGACGCCCCCTCCGGCACCGCCCTGATGATTGCCGACGCCGCCCAGGAGGCCCTCAACTATGACGCCGCCTACAACTATGGCCGTCACGACCGGCGGGAGGCCCGCCCCAAGAACGAAATCGGCATCAGCTCCGTCCGGGGCGGCACCATCGTGGGCGTCCATGAGGTGATTTTCGCCGGACGGGACGAGGTCATTGAAATCAAGCACACTGCCATGAGCCGGGAGATTTTCGCCAACGGCGCTGTGAAGGCCGCCAAGTACATGGCGGCGGTTTCCGCGCCCGGCCTGTACAACATGAGCCAGCTGGTGGCAGCCTCCGGAAAGGATGAATAACAGATGAGCGCAGCAATTTCCAAAATCACTTACGCCAACAACATCACCCTCATCACCCTGGCCGACCTGCCCTGCGACAGCGCGGTGGTGGCCAGCGTGCTGTCCGCCTTCGCCCAGGCCCAGGTGGATGTGGACATGATTTCCCAGACCGCGCCCCAGGGGGGCGAGATGCGCCTGAGCTTCACCATCTCCGACGAGTCCCTGGGGGACGCCCTGACCATTCTGGGCGGCCTGCGGAAGGAGCACCCCTCCATCAAGCCGGAGGTGCTGCCCGGCAACTGCAAGCTGGGCTTCTTTGACGCCGGTATGTTCCACTGCCCCGGCGTGGCGGCGGACGTGTTCTCCACCCTCAGCGGAGCGGGGATTCAGATGGAGCTGATCACCACCTCGGAGGTGGACATCTCCCTGCTGGTGGCCGCCCACTACGCCACCGACGCCTTGCGGCTGGTGGAGCAGGTCTACGGCACCACCCCTGTGGAAAGCGTCTGAAGCGCAGCCAATCAAAGAATCGCATACGAGCCTCGGCAAGCTGCCGGGGTTCGTGTCGTTTACGATGGAAAGAGAAAGGAAGTGGCTCCCATGCAACAGCCCAAACGCCTTGTGGTAGGGGTCAGCGGTGCCTCCGGCGCGCCGCTGGCCGTCGCCCTCCTCCGGGCGCTGAAAAGCACCCCGCTGGAAAGCCATCTCATCATTACCCACGGCGCAGAGCTGACCCTGGCCCAGGAGTGCGGCATCACCGCCGGGGAACTGAGGGCGCTGGCCGACCGGGTGTATGACAACCACAACATTGGGGACGGCCCCGCCAGCGGCACCTTCGCCTCCGAGGGGATGGTGGTGGTGCCGTGCAGCATGAAAACCGTGGCGGGCATCCACTCCGGCTACAGCGATACGCTGCTCCTCCGGGCCGCCGACGTGACGCTGAAAGAGCGGCGGAAACTGGTGCTGGTGCCCAGGGAGTGCCCCCTCTCCACGCTGCACCTGCGGAACCTCTACGAGCTGTCCCAGATGGGGGCGGTGATCCTCCCCCCTGTCCTCAGCTACTACCAGCACCCCCGCAGCCTGGACGATATGAACGACCATATTGTGCGGAAGATCCTGGCCCAGTTCGGGGTGGAGCCGGAGGACGCCTACCACTGGGAGGGGCTCCAGCCATGAAAACGCTGCACTTTGAAACCGTTGTCCTGTCAAAAACCATCACGGTGGAACTGCTTCCGGCGGGGCAGGACTGGAACGTGCTGATTTCCGGCGGAGACGCCCCCCATGTGGGCAGCGTCAGCGTGGCCCGCCCGGATTCGGGGGGCGGGGTATGTTTGGAGAAACTCGTCCTCCCCACCCACAAGGATGATTACGTCGGCGACCGGTACGCCACAGCCCTGGCCGCCCTGACTGGGCGGACTGTGGCGGTGTCCTGTGGCATCCACTATGACGGCCTCTCCAAGTCCGGCATTTCCCAGGTGATGGAGGCCATGGAAGGGCTGCTGGCCCAGGTCTGCACCGCTTTAGGCGGCCAGATGCCAGAAACCGATGATTTCACGAAAAGATAAATTGACAGCGGCGTGAATGTCTGGTAAAATAGCTGTGTATGAGTGACTGAACCCTGCTTCTTGCAGCATTGGAATCATAAAGGAGTTTCACCATGAGCTTTAAAATCGTTGGCACTGGGAGCTATGTGCCGGAGCATATTGTGACAAATGACGACCTGACCCTGTTTCTGGACACCTCTGACGAGTGGATCCGCAGCCGCAGCGGCATTGAGCAGCGCCATGTTGTGACGAATGAGACCACCTCTGAGCTGGCCACCAAGGCCGCCCAGGCCGCCCTGGAGAACGCCGGAGCGGATGTCAGCGAAATCGACATGATCCTCTGCGCCACCGTCAGCGGCGAGTATGTCAGCCCCTCCGTGGCCTGCATGGTGCAACACAACCTGGGGGCACAGTGCCCCTGCCTCGACCTGAACGCCGCCTGCACCGCCTGGATTTATCTGATGGACACCGCCGCCGCCTTCTTCTGCAAGGGCGGCATCCGGAAAATGCTGGTCATTGGCGCGGAGAGTATGAGCCGCATTCTGAACTGGCACGAGCGCTCCACCTGCGTCCTGTTTGGCGACGGGGCTGCCGCCGTTGTGCTGGAGCCGGGTGATAACTATATTACCTCTGTCTTTCAGGTACAGGGCGGGGACGATGTCATCGCCATCCCCACCAAGAAGGGCATCTCCCCCTGGTATGACCGCCAGGAGAAGGAGCCGCTGGTGCATATGAACGGGCAGGAGACCTACAAGTTCGCCGTCAGCAACTTCCCCAAGCGCATCGCCGAGGTGGTGGAGAAGGCCGGGCTGAAGCAGAGCGATGTGGACTGGGTCATCCCCCATCAGGCCAACAAGCGCATCATTGACGGCGCGGCCCGCCGGATGAAGGACATCCCCGCCGACCACTTCTGTGTCAACATCCAGAAGTACGGCAACACCTCCGCCGCCAGCATCCCGCTGGTGCTGGACGAGTGGAACCGGGCGGGCCGGTTCCAGCCCGGCGACCTGATTGCCATGGCCGCCTTCGGCGGCGGCCTGTCCAGCGCGGCCTGCCTGGTGCGCTGGTAAACGGCTCCGCCGTCCCACACAAACAGAACTGCATAAGCTGCAAAGCGGCGGGGAGGATTCCTCGCCGCTTTTTAGGAGTATGGGCCGCAAACAGAGGGGCAATCCGGTTACGGCTTCTCCTCCCCGTCCGGGCGGGGCATGGCGGCAACGATTTCCCCATACCGGGCGACAATGGCGTCGTAGTGTTCCCGCTGGTGGGGATACAGGCAGGCGCTGCAATCCTTCACGCCGCTTGCCAGGTAGGTGAACGCGCCGCCGCACCGGTCCCCCAGCAGATAGAGGGGACAATAGCAGAACAGACAGTTGAAGTTCTCCGGGTCTGCCCCCAGGTGGCAGGGGAAATATTCACAGCTGCGGTGGGAAAAATAGGCGTACTCTTTGGACATATGGGCCTCCTTCCAAACTTGTGCGCGTCAGCACAGCGGGAACCTCTGACAGCAGTATACCGCAAAACAGCGTGCCTGTCACGCTGGATTTGGCCCTCCTTTACTAAAAGCAGAAACAAGCAAAATTGGAACCGCGCAAAACGGCGATATACGGTTTCGTTCTCATAAACTCCACGAAAGAGGGAATCCATCATGGCAGAGCTGATGAAAAACCAAATTTGCACCCTGACTATCGACGGCTACGCCAGCGATGGGGACGGCGTGGGCCGCATCGATGGGCGCGCCGTCTTTGTAAAAGGCGCGCTGCGGGGCGAGACGGTGGAGGCCAGGATTTTGAAGGTGGGCAAGGCCGCCGCCTGGGCGAAAACGGAACGGGTGCTGATTCCCTCTCCCGCCCGTGTGGAGCCGGACTGCCCCTACTTCGGCAAATGCGGCGGCTGCCGTCTGCGGCATATGACCTATGAGGAGGAGCTGGTCTATAAGCGTCAGCGGGTGGAGGACGCCCTGCGGCGTATCGGCGGCTTTGACGTCACCGTCAGCGAGATGCTGGGCGCAGCCCAGCCGGAGCGCTACCGGAACAAGGTGGCCTTCCCCATTTCCCGAGACCCGAAGAACGGCGTTCACGTTGGTTTTTACCGGGAGCGGAGCCATGACGTCATCGACGTCCCCGCCTGCCGCATCCAGTCCGACCAGGCGGACAAGGCCGGGCGCATTGTCCGCAAGTGGATGCACAAGTACAACGTCTCCGCCTACGACGAGGGGACCTTACAGGGGCTGATGCGGCACCTGCTGGTGCGCACCAACCGGCGGCGGGAACTGCTGATTTGCGTTGTAGCCAACGCAACGCACCTGCCCTTCGAGGCGGAGCTGGTGCATGACCTGACCGTGGGCTGCCCCAAGACGGTAGGCATCGTGCTGAATACCAACACGGCAGACACCAACGTGATTTTGGGCTCCTCCTACCGTACCCTCTGGGGAACAGATCATCTGGAGGACCGGCTCTGCGGCCTGACCTTCCGACTCAGCGTCCCCTCTTTCTTCCAGGTCAACCGGGACCAGGCGGAGGTGCTGTACCAGAAGGCGGTGGCCTTCGCCGGGCTGACCGGAGCGGAGACGGTGGTAGACCTGTACTGCGGCACCGGCACCATCACGCTGGCCATGGCGCGGCAGGCGAAGCGGGCCATCGGCGTGGAAATAGTGGCTCCCGCCATCCGGGACGCGAAGGAAAACGCCGCCCGCAACGGCTTTGACAACGTTGAGTTTCTCTGCGCCGACGCGGGCGAGGCGGCACGGCAGCTGGTGAAGCGGGGAATACATCCCGACGTCATCTGCGTAGACCCTCCCAGGAAGGGACTGGAGGGTCAGGTGATTGACGCCATGGCGGCAATGGCCCCCGGGCGCATCGTCTACGTCTCCTGCGACCCGGCCACCCTGGCCAGAGATTTGAAGCTGCTGGGGGAGAAGGGGTATCGGCTGGAGGATGTTGCGGCGGTGGATATGTTTCCGAGAACGGGGCATGTCGAGACGGTAGTCTCTTTGCGCTACCAAGGCAGCGGGAGTTATATCCATGTGAAGTATGAACCGGAGAACGGGGATTACATGAAGACGCTTCCGTCAAGCGCGACAT
>JAJBUK010000063.1 GCA_020860385.1 Clostridiales bacterium | reverse complement strand
CCCTGTTTTGAGGATTTACTACGTTGCGTCAATGAATGCTTGCTCAGTCAGAATAGACCAACTCTGCCAGAATGACCTCCTCGGCTCTGGCTTTGATGCTGTTCATACGACGTACCCATTCCATCTGATCGGCTCTTTTCAGGGCGGCGGTCACGCCCTCCTGTTCAGCCATAGCTGAAATCATGACTTCCAGCCGCTGATGGCAGGCTTTATCGATCTCCGCCAGGTGAGGGAATAGCTTCTCCGTCAGTACCAGGTCGCTGTACTGAATAGGCCGGTGTTCCTGGAGAAAGGTTCGGCGCATCTGGCCATATTTGCCGATGTGGTAGTGTGTGGTGTCAGAGAGTGCGATATTAGGGATATAGTAATCCCCATATTTCGTGTAAGTGATGTCCATATAAGGCTCCTCTCGTGTCGAATTGGTTTGCAGCTACGATAGTTCCGGGATTATCACCCCCAATCTTCATAACTGCTGTCCATTCCGTCACAAACGAGCCTCAGTCATGATGTATTTTCGGGACTGTTAAAAAGTACCCTTCATACAATACATCAAGAAAATATGCCAGCGGCACATTTTTAGCCGGAAACCGATGCCAGCTATGCTGGCGAGGGTCACTGTCCGAGGAGGATATCGTAAAGGGTCAGCAGGCGGTAGTTAGGCCCCCGGAGGGAACAAACGTTTTTCCTTTATCTATCCTTATCTAAGGAGAACCTCGTTGGAAACCCCTCCGCCGTCAAGCGGCAGTTCTGCCGCGTTCCCTGGCCTTTCAGGGGCGGCAAAGGGCCGCCCCCTCACCCGATGGTAATTGTCCAGGCGAAGGTCTTGCTGCCACCGGGGGCCAGCTCGATATGCCTGCCCTCCTCGTTGACGCTGTTGGCCCAGCCGTTCCACGGCTCCATGCAGACGAAGCGCTCCGCGTCCTGCTGCCACAGCACGCCGTTGGTGAACACGCTCTCGTCAAAGGCCACCTCTACCGTGTGGCCGTTGCCGGAGTCGGTAAAGCGCATGGGGCTTTTCACGCCGGTCATCAGGCGGATGGAATCGGCGCTGCCCGGCTTCTTCGTCAGGGTGATTTCCGCCGGGGCGGCGGGCTGCTCCCCCTTGGCGTCCTCGGAGCAGGTGGCAGCGGTGACGTCAAAGCGGACGTTCTCCAGCGCACTGGCGGCGAAGTAGGGGTGGAAGCCCACGCTGAAGGGCAGGGGCTTGTCCCCGGTGTTCTCCACCGTCAGGGACAGGCCGGCGGTGGCCCCGTCCAGGGTGTAGCGCATGGTCAGCAGGAACTCAAAGGGATAGACGAACTTGGTCAAGCCGTTGGGGGCCAGGGTCAGCTCGACGGCCCCATCCTCCGCCTTCTCCACCTGCCAGGGCACCAGGTCGGCAAAGCCGTGAATTTCCATGGGGTAGGCCGCCCCGCCGAACTGGTGCACGCCGCCGTCGGGCTTGCCGCAGTTGGGGAACAGGATGGGGATGCCGCAACGGGGCCGGTCGGTGGACTCAAAGTTCCCGTCCCGCAGCCAGAGGTACTCCTCTCCGTCTTTGGTGAAGGAGGTGGCCATGCCCCCCTTTTCCGGGGTGACGGTTAGGGCATAGTCCCCGTCGGTCAGGGTCAGGGTGGGATAGCGGACGCCGTACTTTTCATAGACGCCGGCGGTAAGTTTGGACATAAGGGAAGTCTCCTTTCAAATTTGTACAGCTCCGGCGGGCAGGCCGGTTTCTTACCCTCCATTATAGCACAGTATCCTCAATAAAAATGGAAATTTTGTAAAAAGATAAAAGGAAATCTTCCGCGGCCCTGCGGCAGTTCCGGCGTTAAGATACGCGATTTGCCTTCGTATAATTCTTGATGAAGCTGACAAAGCGCCGACCGGTATCCGACAGCGCATGGGGAAGGTAGACAAAGTTGATGTCGCTGCGCACCTCCGGCTCAATATCCAAAATGGCAAAGCCGCCCAACTCGGAATCGTCGATGGGCTTCCGGAACTCCAGCATGATGCCCAGCCCCTGCTTCACCAGCAGGAGGGCGTTGCGGCCCTTCGCTCCGATGGAGGCGTCCGGAATGGTGAACCCTGCGCCGAGGAACAGGCTGCGCATCATGGTGCTTTGCTCATAATAGAGGATTTTTTCGTCCTTCAGCTCCCGGATGGAGATCGTCTTGTCCTTCGCTCTGGGGTGGCCTTCCGGCACCAGGCAAACCAAATGGTCAGAGGTGATTTTGATGCGCTCAAAATCGCCATTGATGTCAGAGTAGTCCTCCCGCGCAAAGGCGCAGCTGATGGTTCCCTGCCGCAGCATGGTAAACAACTCACGGGAGTCGTTTTCCAGGATTCTGAGCTTGAATTGCGGATTCTCCGCACTCCAGGCCCCGATGATGCGGCTGATGCCATACTGGGGCATGGCGTGTACCGTGCCTATTGTGATGGTGCCGTTTTTCTTCTCCTTGTGCTTTTGCAGCGCGTCCGTATAATCCGCCTTGATATTGAGCAGTTCCCTTGCGTAGGGGATGAAAAGGTTGCCCTCCTCCGTCAGCACCACGCCGCGGGCGGCACGCTCAAACAGAGGGACCCCCAGCTCCTTCTCCAGTTCCTGAATGTGCCTGGTCAGGGACGGTTGGGAAATATAGAGCGCGTCCGCGCAAACAGAATAATTCTTCGTCTCAGACAGCGTGATGAATTCGTTCAAGTATTCTAACTTCAATGGGAACCCCTCCTGTCTATTGAAAAACTGCTATATGGAATAGTTTACACGAAGGGCAAATGCTTGTCAAGCGGCCCTCAAACTTCGGTGCAACGGAAAACTCGTCGATTTTTGAATCGCCGATTCAAAATGTGAATTGTTCTTTACAAAAAGTGCGATACAATAAGGACAAGCCCACATCGGCGCATTGACCAGAAAGCGGAGGGAACCTCATGAAACTTGATTATTCAGCAAAGCATCACATCCTGCTCCAGGACCGCGACAGCAAGCTGCTGCGCAGAATGGACGAGCCCTATTACGAATCGAAGCTCATCGGAGACGGCGTCTGGCAAATCGCCAGCGAGGGCTGCCTGAGCTACCTGGTGGAAGGGAGCCGGGAGGCCATCGTCATCGACACCGGCTACGGCTGCGGGGATATTCGCGCATTCTGCCAGATGCTGACCAGCCGCCCGGTGAACCGGGTGGTGAACACCCATGACCACTTTGACCACACGGCGCTGAACGGCCTGTTTGAAAGCGCCATCATGTCCGCCGCCACCGCGCCGCTGGCCACTGTCCCCTTCCCCAGCTTTGACGGCGTCACCTTCCCCCAGGACTATCGGAAGGAAATCGTGAAGGACGGAGACGTCATCGACCTGGGTGGCCGCAGCCTGCTGGTATTTGAAGTCCCTGACCATGCGGCGGGCTCCATCGCGCTGCTGGACAGCGCCTCCAGAATCCTGTTCATCGGGGATGAGATTGGCCCCTTCGGCAAGGACATCCAGCACTGTGTGGAAACGGTGGGCGCGCAGTTCCACCGCCTGGCGGCCTTCCGCGGGGACTATGACTGGGTTTGCCACGGCCACATGGGCAAGCTGGACGCCGCCCTGGTGGAGCGGGTGGCCGAGAATATCGACTACATCCTCGCCGGACACGAGGGGGAGCCGGACAGAAAGCCCCCCTTCCATATGCCCGCCCCCCAGCAGGATGAGGAGGGGAATACCATCTGGATGCGGGACGCGCCCCACCCCGGCGATGCCGGGCCGAAGGACCCGGAGGCGAAGCTTCATATGCGCGTCTCCCGCTATGCGGATTGCGAAGTGAAATACGACGACCGATTCGTCTTTGAAAACCGGTGATTCCTGTTGACAGCCTGGCGTACCTTCGCCGGGCTGTCTTTTCTTGTGTAAAAAGTACCGTTTTTTATCAAAGTGAATGGAATGACCGCAAAAAAAGAGGCGCGGTACGGGTTCAATCGTACCGATGCGGCGTCATTTCGTCCGGAATCGGCGATTCACAAACTGAATCGACCATGCAAAAAGCGGATTGTTTTAAGACCTTGTTTTTGTATAATAGTTGCATGAAGTGACCCCGCAGAAACATTGGGGCACAAGAAAGGAGTACAAAATGAAAACAAGAAAAGCTACGAAATCCGTACTGCCTCTGCTGTTGGCTCTGGCCATGATGCTGGGCCTGCTGACCGGGTGCGGCGGCTCCAGCTCTGACGGCACCTCCGACTCCGGCTCCGGCTCCTCCGCCTCCTCCAGCGCGGACAGCTCCGCCACGGAAGGCGGGGACGCAGACGCCTCCGGCGACGAGGAGGGCGCGGACAACGACGCCAGCATCGTCTCCACCGACTATGACAACAGCGTGCAAATCGACAGCCTGACTTACATCCAGGATACCGACATCACCAGCCTGGTGCCCTGGGACGTGAGAACCCTGACCCCCGGCATTGCCTACGAGGTGTACGAGATGCTGTTCGGCGTGGATTCCAACGGCGAGTATTACCCCGTCCTGGCCGACGCCACCCGCGGCGACTATATGCCGGGCATGGACCACGAGGAAGGCTCCTCTGACTACACCATCTACATCTACGACTACATCTATGACTCCGCAGGCCACCACATCACCGCGGACGACGTGAAGTTCAGCTTCGACATGGCCCGTGACGGCGGCTTCGAGTCCGGCTGGGGCTCCTTCGAGAGCGAGGAAGTGATTGACGAGACCACCATCGTCCTCCACTGCACCGAGGAGCTGACCAAGATGGGCGAGCTGCAGAACATCATCTGCCGCACCTACATCTTCTCCGAGGAAGCCTACAACGAGAGCCCCAGCGGCCTGTCCGCTGACGCCTGCGGCACCGGCCCCTACACGGTGGAGAGCTTCACCGCCAGCACGGAGCTGATCGTGACCAAGCGGGACGACTATTGGCAGACCAACGAGGAGCTGAAGCAGCAGATTCAGCAGGCCAACGTCGGCACCATCACCCTGACCCTGCTGACTGAGTCCACCCAGGAGGTCATCGGCCTGGAGACCGGCACCATCGACCTGGCGGAAAAAATCTCCGCCGACAACGTTGACCAGCTGGTCGCCGACGGCTACGGCGACTCCTTCAACACCTATTCCAGCCAGAGCAACATGATCGTCTACGCCTACTGCAACGTGGACGAGGCCAGCCTCTGCTCCAACGTCGCCCTGCGCAAGGCCATCCTGATGGCCATCGACAATGAGGCGCTGGCCGCCTTCGAGGGCAACGGCATGGTGGCCTGCACCACCCTGGGCAACAGCTTCTTTGCCGACTATGACACCTCCTGGGAGGGCGCTTACAGCCTGTACCAGTCCGCTGACGAGGCCACCATCCAGTCCCTGCTGGACGAGGCCGGTTACAACGGCGAGACCCTGAAGCTGCTGACCGCCACCTACTGCGGCGACTATGCGGAAATCATCGAGGGCCAGCTGGAGGCCTATGGCATCAACGTGGAGCTGTATGTGATGGACGGCGGCACCTGCAACACTATGAAGGCCGACCCCACCGAGTGGGACATCTTCTATCAGTACATGGCCGCTGACGACTATGTGGTGAACCTCTGGTCCCACCTGATCGACGCAGATGGCCGTTCCAACGGCGCCACCGAGAACTTCATCGTGGACGACACCCTCCAGGACCTGCTGCACACCTGCATGGCCAGCGAGACCCACACCGCTGAGAACATGGACGCCTTCCTCCAGTATGTGGACGACAACGCCTATGTGAAGGCTCTGGTCACCGGCAGCGACATCCTGCTGTACCCCGACTATGTCTCCACCGTGTTCAAGACGGACAAGGGCTATATCGTCCCTGGCGCCTGCTGCTTCACGGAATAATCCCTGCGAAACTACTTTACGCTGCACCATCGCGAACGGTGGTGCAGCGATTTTAGAAAGGAGCACTTCATGAGTAGATACGTACTCAAACGGTTGGGGTGGTTGATTCTGACGACGATAGTCGTCGCCATCATCATCTTTACCATCATGTACTTCGTTCCCGGCGACCCGGGGCGGCTGATTCTGGGCAACACCGCTACGGAAGAGGAAATTTTGGCCTACGATGAAGCGTTGGGGCTGAACGACCCGTTCCTCATTCAGCTGGGAAGATACTTAAAGGAGACCTTCCTGGAGTTTGACCTCGGCACCTCCTATGTGTTCAAGGTTCCCGTCATGCAGGAGTTTGCAGAGCGCTTGCCCCGCACCCTGATTCTGGGTCTGCTCTGCATGGTCATCAGCGCCGCCATCGGCATCCCGCTGGGCGTGGTCTGCGCGCTGAAGCGCAACTCCCTGGTGGACCACGGCGCAATGATCCTCGCCATGGCCGGCGTCTCCGTCCCCCAGTTCTGGCTGGCGCTGCTGATGGTCATTCTGTTCTCCGTCAATCTGGGCTGGCTGCCCCCCTACGGCTTCGGCGGCATTGAGTACTGGATCATGCCGGTCATCGCCGGCTCGGTGGGCGGCATCGCCATGAACGCCCGGCAGACCCGCAGCGCAGTGCTGGAGACCATCCGTGCAGACTTCGTTACCACCGCCAGGGCCAAGGGCCTGTCGGAGAACAAGGTCATTTACAAGCATATGCTCCCCAACGCCATGATTCCCATCATCAACCTGCTGGGCGGCACTTTCGCCATGGCCATCGGCGGCACCGTTGTCATTGAGTCCGTGTTCCAATTCCCGGGCATCGGCACCTATATGCTGACCGGCATCAATCAGCGGGACTATCCCGTGGTGCGCAGCTGCATCCTGATTCTGGCTATCTTTTCCACCGTGGCGATGCTGCTAGTTGACCTGGTCTACGCCTATCTGGACCCCCGTATCAAGGCGCAGTACGTCAACGCATCCTCCAAGAAACTGAAGAAAAAGGAGGGCGAGTCCAAATGAGTAAGACAAAGGCAAAGGCTCCGGCAGAGCAGGCGGTCAAAAAAGAAAGCGCAATGACCGGCATCCTCAAGCGGCTGGCCAAAGACAAGGCGGCCATGTTCGGCCTGATTCTGCTGATCGTGTTGATTTTGGCCTGCATCTGCGCGCCGCTGCTCACCCCCTATGAGCCCACAAAAATGGACTCCACCGCCGTGTTTGCCACGCCATCCTTTGCGCATCCCCTGGGCTGCGACCGGCTTGGCCGGGATATGCTGTCCCGTATGCTCTACGGCGGCCGGTTCAGCCTGGGGCTGGGCCTGCTGGTGTCCCTCATCGGCATGGTGCTGGGTATCTTCTTCGGCGCCATCTTCGGCTACTACGGCGGCAAGGTGGATAACATCTCCATGCGTGTCATGGATATCTGGCAGGCCATCCCCAGCACGCTGCTGGCCATCCTGATTTCCACCGCCCTGGGTTCCGGCTTCATCCAGACCGTCATCGCCCTGACTGTGGGCGGCATCCCCGGCAGCATCCGGGGCACCCGCGCCATGGTGCTGAAGGAGCGGGAGATGGACTACCTGGAGGCGGCCAGAGCCATGAACTGCAGCGACTTCAAAATCATTTTCAAGCATATGGTTCCCAACGTCCTGTCCCCCACCATCGTGGGCACGACGATGCACATCGGCAGCACCATCATGGAGGCGGCCAGCCTGTCCTATATCGGCCTGGGCGTTCAGCCGCCCACCCCGGAGTGGGGCGCCATTCTGGCCGACGGCAAGAGCTACATCTTGTCTTATCCCCACCTGCTGGTGTATCCGGGCATTGCCATCGCGTTGACGGTGCTGGCCTTCAACCTGTTTGGCGACGGCCTCCGGGACGCCCTTGACCCGCGTCTGAAGGACTGAGAGGAGGATGCAACATGAGTGAATTTCTAACTGTGAAAGACCTGGTGGTGGAGTACTCCTCCGGCGGCCAGCACGTCCAGGCGGTCAACGGCGTCAGCTTCACCCTGGGCAAGGGCGAGACCCTGGGCCTGGTGGGCGAGACCGGCGCAGGCAAGACCACCATCGCCAAGGCCATCCTGCAAATCCTGCCCGACCCCCCTGCGAAGGTGCTGGGCGGTGAGATCCTGCTGGAGGGCAAGGATGTTCTGAAAATGCCGGAGAAGGAGCTGCTGACCATCCGGGGCAGCAAAATCTCCATGATTTTCCAGGACCCCATGACCGCCCTGAACCCCATCATGTCGGTGGGCAGCCAAATCACCGAGGTTATTCTGCTCCACAACAAAATCTCCGAGAAGGAAGCGATGGAGCGGGCCTGCGGTATGCTGGAGATGGTGGGCATCCCCCGCACCCGGTATGTGGAGTACCCCCACCAGTTTTCCGGCGGCATGAAGCAGCGGGTGGTCATCGCCATGGCGCTGGCCTGCGAGCCGGAGCTGCTGCTGGCCGACGAGCCCACCACCGCCCTGGACGTGACCATTCAGGCTCAGGTGCTGGAGATGATGAACGACCTGCGGGAGAAGCTGCAAACCACCATGATTCTGATTACCCACGACCTGGGCGTGGTGGCGGAGACCTGCAACAAGGTGGCCATCGTCTACGCGGGCCACATTATGGAAAGCGGCACCAAGGAGGACATCTTCCTCTCCCCCATGCACCCCTATACCCACGGTCTGTTCGGCTCCATCCCCAAGCTGGACGACAAGTCCAAGCGGCTCAGCCCCATTCCCGGCCTGCCGCCCGACCCGACCAATCTGCCGGAGGGCTGCCCCTTCGCGCCCCGTTGCCCCAAGGCCACGGCCGCCTGCCGGCAGGGTGTCACGCCCAACGTCGAGGTGACGCCCGGTCACTTTGTCCGCTGCGGCGAACTTGTCCAAAAGGAGGTCGACTGAGATGGCACTCATTGAAGTAGAGCATCTGAAGAAGCATTTCACGGTGGCCGCCGGTGTCAACCACGCCGTGGATGACATCACGTTTAAAATTGAGAAGGGCCACACCATGGGCGTGGTGGGCGAGTCCGGCTGCGGCAAGTCCACCCTGGGCCGCACCATCATCCGCCTCCACGACGCCACCAGCGGCAAGGTCATGCTGGACGGCGAGGACATCACCTTCGCCAGAGGGAAGAAGCTGCGGGAGCTGCGGGAGAAGATGTCCATCGTGTTCCAGGACCCCTACTCCTCCCTGAACCCCCGTATGACGGTGGAATCCACCATCATGGAGCCGCTGCAGGAGTCCCACCGCTTTTCCAAGCAGGAGATTCAGGAGCGGGCGGAGGAGCTGATGGACCTGGCGGGCATTGAGAAGCGTCTGCGCCTGGCCTATCCCCACGAGATGGACGGCGGCCGCCGCCAGCGTGTGGGCATCGCCCGGGCCATCGCCCTGAACCCCCAGTTCATCATGTGCGACGAACCGGTGTCTGCCCTGGATGTGTCCATTCAGGCCCAGGTGCTGAACCTGCTGATGGACTTGCAGGAGCAGTATGAGCTGACCTATATGTTCGTCACCCACGACCTGTCCGTGGTGCGGCATATCTCTGACGACATCTGCGTCATGTACCTGGGCCAGCTGGTGGAGACCTGCCCGTCCCAGACCCTGTTTGAGCAGCCCCTGCACCCCTACACCAAGGCGCTGCTCAGCGCCATCCCCAGCACGGACATCCTGCACCCCATGCAGCGGGTCAAGCTCAAGGGCGAAATCACGTCGGCCATCAACCCCAAGCCGGGCTGCCGGTTCGCCGCCCGCTGCCCCTACGCCACCGAGGCGTGCAGCCAGCCCCAGACGCTGACCGAGGTCACCCCTGGACACTTTGTTTCCTGCTGCCGGGTGAACGAAGTGAACTGACTGGGAGTGAGCCAATGAGCGTGAGAGAGATCGACTTTTCCTGCAAGCATAACGTCCTGATTCAGGATGAGGACGGCGTTTGTTTGCCTATGGATGTGCCGTATTTCGAGTCGGAATACATCGCACCCGGAACCTGGCGCATTCGGACGGATGGAGACGCCATCTATCTCGTGGAAGGAGAGCGGGAGGCAATCGTTATCGACTCCGGCTATGGGGCAGGCAATCTGAGGATGTACTGCCAGACCCTGACGCAAAAGCCGGTGCGCTGCATTGTCAACACTCATGACCACTTTGACCATACCGCGAACAACGCCTATTTTGAAAAGGCATACATGACCGAGGCTACCCGCCCGCTGGCCACCATTCCCTTCCCCAGCTTTGCGGGCATCGACTTCCCCAGGGATTACCCGGTGGAGCTCGTCCGGGACGGGGACAAAATCGACCTGGGGGGCCGCACCCTTGAGGTGCTGGAGATTCCGGACCATGCGGTGGGCTCCATCGCGCTGCTGGACAGCCGGGAGGGCATCCTGTTTTCCGGGGATGAGATTACGGCCTCCTTTAAGCTTATCAACACCAGCGTGGAGAACGTGCTGGATCAAATGCGGAAGCTCCAGTCCCGCAAAGGGGCGTTTGACCGCATCTGCCCCGGCCCGGGAGGCCCCTGCGGGCCGGAAGTGATTGACCAGTACGCGGAGACCCTGGAATACCTGCTGCGCGGCGGCAAGGGTGCGCCCGGCATGGGCTTTCTGCCCCGGCGGCCCCAGCCCCCTTCCCAGGGCGGCCCCATCGTGTACGACCGCTTCCGCGCCCGGCCCTGTGATATGAAAATCGACCAAACACCGCGGCGGCTGAACCACGCCGACCTGTTTGGTGTGCTGGTGATTTATCCGGCCTGACCGCAACCAACACAGCGCCATGCCTGGCGGCGCAGCCGCCAGGCATGGCCAAGGGAAAACAAAAAGGATTTGATTCTGATGAGCATCCGAGGGAAACAGCGAGATACTTCCGACATTTACCATCTGCACGGCAAAAAGCGGCGCGGCCCCAGCTGGGACCAGTACGGCGAGGAATCCGCCGGGAGCATGGACACCGGCTTCCGCCACAGCAGCCGTTATCATGACTTTTTCGACGGCTACACCGAGGTGCGGGTGGCGAAGCCCAATGGCGGCTACCGCATCGAGCGGTACTACACCGCCCCCTGGATGACGCCGCAGCTGTCCCAGCGGGAGCGGGTGGAGCTTCGCCTGCTCTACTGGTGCCTGTACCTGGGGGCGCTGCTCCTGTACGGCTGGAGTATGTGCCAGCGGGTGGGCAGCAACACCTGCCCCTATGTGGCGGCCCCCGGTTTGGTGACCGTGGTGCCCCTTCTGCTCCTGCTGTTCCGGCTGATTGCCTACACCGCCGGAAAAGAGAAGCTGACAAAATATGACTATAAGCACCTCTCAAAGGGGGTGCGGTGGTGGAGCTTCCTGACCGGATGCGGGCTGACCCTGACGGCAATTACAGTGCTGATTTACGGGTTCCTGCACCTGGACGCGCCCGAAAACCTGCGGAATGGGCTGCTCCTGCTCTGCGGCGCGGCCTGCGCTCTGGCCATTTCCAGGCTGGAGCAGCGCGTCCCGTACCAGGAGGTAGAAAACACCACCGCTGTACCGGAAGGAGGGTTTGAGATACGATGAGTCGGAACACAGACAGCACAGAGCGGCGGGAAACGTTCAGACGCCTGTTTTGGCCGATTCTGATTATCGTCTGCGTCACCCTGGTGCAGGTCATCCAGGGCGGCGGCCACAGCCTGGAAATCGAGGTAGACGACACGCAGATGGCCGTCGTTGCAGACGGCGGCGACGCGCAGTTCCTGTCCTTTGCGGACATCCAGCAGGTGGCGCTGGTGACGGAGCTGGAGGGCTGGACGCTGGTGGACGGCAGCGAGGATGAGACCGTGACCTGCGGCCTCTGCCACAGCGAAGTCTATGGCGACTTCCAGATGTACGCCTACACCGGAAGCGACGCCTATATCGTGGTGCAGACGGAGGAGACATATTACGTCTACAGCCTGTCCACCACCAAAAAGACGGAGAAAAAATTTGAGGAATTGCAGGAAGCAATGGCCCTGCAATAAACTTAGGAAGGGAAAGAACTGCGTCATGTTAAACTATGAAGCGCTGAGAGAGCGGCCGTTCTTCTTAAAGGAAGAGCAGATTCAGTGGGTCAGGGATACCCTGGCCGCCATGACCACAGAGGAAAAGCTGGGTCAGGTGTTTTGCGCGGAGATTCGGGCCGGGGACGAAGCGGCCTTCCGGAAAATCACCCAGGAGTACAAACTGGGGGCGGTCATGTGCCTCCCCGCGTCCCTGGAGGAAATGCACGGCCTCATCGGCCGGCTGCAAAAGGAGAGCGCCGTCCCCATGCTGATTGCGGGCAACCTGGAGGAAGGGGCCGACGCCATCCGCGGGGGCACCAACATCGCCAACAATCTGGAAATCGGAGCCACCGGCAACAGCGCCTTCGCCCGCCAGATGGGGGCCATCACCGCCGCCGAGGCCACCGCTGTGGGTATGAACTGGGCGTTCGCCCCGGTCATCGACATCGGCATGAACTGGCGCAACCCCGTCATTGCCACCCGGGTCTTTGGCTCTGACCCCGCCTTTGTGGCGGAGGCCGGGGCGGCCTTTACCCAGGGGCTTCAGGCAGGCGGCATGGCGGCGGCCATCAAGCACTTCCCCGGCGACGGGGTGGATGAGCGGGACCAGCACTTCTCCCCCACCGTCAACAGCCTGAGCTGCGAGGAGTGGGATTCCACTTACGGCGAGGCCTACCGCCGCTCCATCGAGGCCGGAGCCCTCACCGTCATGGTGGGGCACATCATGCAGCCGGCATGGTCCATGCGGCTCAACCCGTCGCTGCGGAAGGCGGACGTTCTGCCGGGCAGCACCTCTCCAGAGCTGCTTCAGGGGCTGCTCCGGAAGCGGCTGGGCTTCAACGGCATGATTTCCACCGACTCCACCACCATGACCGGGTTCGACCAGCTGCTCCCCAGAAGCAGAGCCATCCCCGCGGCCATCGCCGCCGGGTGCGATATGATTCTCTTTACCAAGGATATGGACGAGGATATCGCCGCCCTCCGGAGCGGCCTGGAGCAGGGCGTTGTGACGGCGGGGCGGCTGAACGAAGCCGTCATGCGGGTGCTGGCGGTAAAGGCCGCCCTAGGGCTGGCGGACTGTCAGCGGCAGTTCCAGCTGCCGCTGGAGGAGGCCCGCTCGCGCTTCGGCAAGGCGGAGTACCGCGCGGTGGAGCGCAGCTGCGCCGACCTGTCGGTGACGCTGGTGAAGGCCCAGGAGGGGCTGCTGCCCCTCTCGCCGGAGCGCCGGAAGCGGGTCTACCTGGTAACCTACGCCGAGGGGCGGGGCTTCGGCAGCTCGGCGGAGGCCGTGGCCGTGGCAATGAAGGGGAAGCTGGAGCAGCGTGGCTTCCAGGTGACCTGCCACTGCGACGCGGGGGAAGACGCCCCCATCCGGGGCGGACACCGGGCGATGGCGGAGCAGTATGACCTGATTCTCTACGCCACAAACCTGAACTCCATCAGCAACAAGGCGGTCTGCCGGCTGGACTGGTCCAACTCCATGGGGAAGGACGCGCCGGATTTTCTGGAGGAGATTCCCACCATTTTCATCTCCTTCGGCAACCCCTACCATCTGGTGGACGTGCCCCGGGTGAAAACCTACATCAACGCCTATAAATTTAAGGAAAGCGTCATTGACGCCGTGCTGGATAAGCTGCTGGGCAAAAGCCCCTTCCTGGGCAAGACCCCGGTGGACCCCTACTGCGGCTTCTGGGATACGGCGCTGTAAGGAGGAAATACCATGGTTGATTTGCGGGCAAAACCCTTCTGCCTGGACGACGACGCCGTCGCATGGGTGGAGGAGACGCTGGCAGGGCTGACTTTGGAGGAAAAGGTGGGGCAGCTGTTTATCCCCATCTGCTACTCCTCCGACCCGGCCTTTTTGGAGTCCGTCATGCTGGGGCACCACATCGGCGGCATCATGTACCGCCCCGGCCCGGGCGCGGAGCGGCAGGAGAACCACCGCTGGCTGCAAACCCACAGCAAGGTGCCGCTGCTGATCGGCGCGAACCTGGAGTATGGCGGCAACGGGACGGCGGTGGACGGCACCTTCTTCGGCACCCAGATGGAGGTGGCCGCCACAGGCGACCCCAACAACGCCTATCTCCTGGGCAAAATTTCCGCCCAGGAGGGGAAGGCCTGTGGCTGCAACTGGGCCTTCGCCCCGGTGGTGGACATTGACCGGAACTGGCGCAACCCCATCACCAATGTGCGCACCTACGGCAGCGACCCGAAGACGGTGCTGGAATGCGGCCTCGCCTATCAGCGGGGCGTCCAGGAGGAGGGCATGGCCATCGCAGCCAAGCACTTCCCCGGCGACGGCTGCGACGAGGTGGATCAGCACATCCTGACCTCGGTGAACGACCTCTCCTGTGAGGAGTGGGACGCCACTTACGGCAAAATCTATCAGGCCCTCATCGACGCGGGGGCGCTGACGGTCATGGTGGGCCATATCGCCATGCCCGCCTACCAGAAGCGGTTCAATCCGGACTTCCCCCGGCAGCTGATTCCGGCCTCCCTGAGCCCGGAGCTGCTCCAGGGTCTGCTCCGGGGCAGGCTGGGCTTCAACGGGCTGATTGCCACGGACTCCACCTGCATGGTGGGCTTCTCCTGCGCCATGCCTCGAGCCCAGGCATTGCCCCACTGCATCGCCTCCGGCTGCGACATGATTCTGTTCAACAAGGACCTGGACGAGGACTATCACTTCATGCTGGACGGCTGCCGTCAGGGGCTGCTGCCCGCCGCCCGGCTGGATGAGGCCGTGACCCGCATCTTGGCGACGAAGGCGGCCCTGGGGCTGCACAAAGGACCCAAGGAGGCCATCGTGCCCCAGCAGGAGACCCTGGCAGTTTTGCAGGATGAGGGACACCGCCAGGCGGCGAAGGCCTGCGCGGACCAGAGCGTCACCTTGGTCAAGGATACGCAAAACCTGCTGCCCCTGAATCCTCAGCGCACCAAACGGGTGCTGCTGGAGGTGATGGGGGACTTCCCCTCCAATGAGCGGGTGGCAAGCTTTATGGCGGAAAAACTGCGGGCAGAGGGCTTTGACGTGGAGGTGTACGAGAAGGAGGGGCCGGGACGGCACGACTTCTCCGTAGGCACCTTCCGCAGCCGCTATGACCTGGTGCTCTATCTGGGCAATGTGGAGAACACCAGCAACCAGGTGACCAACCGCCTGCGCTGGCACACCTTCTTCGGGAACGGCAACAACTGCCCCTGGTTCGCCAAGGAGGTTCCGGTGCTGTTCGTCAGCCTGGCCAACCCCTATCATCTGGTGGACGTGCCCATGATTCAGACCTATATCAACTGCTATGCCAACGACAATATCGTGCTGGACGCCCTGGTGGAGAAGCTGATGGGCCGCAGCCCCTTCCGGGGCAGCTCGCCGGTGGACCCCTTCTGCGGCAAGGACTATTTGCAATACTGAGGAGGTAAGCAAGATGGAACAGTATCAGCCGGGACACTATATGGATTTCAGCTGGCAGATGTGCTACGCCAACGACCGCTTTGATGTGGACTGGTTCCGCAGCTGCGCCAGCGTACAGCAGATGAAGCTGCTGGGGCAGGAGTATCCGAAGTATAAGGACGACCCCATGGCGTCCTATGTGGTGAACTACTGGCAGGCGCTGGGGGTCACGAAGGACTTCTACCCCTGCGACCTGGAGACCGCCCCCTCCCGCAGGGACGCCCACCACTACAGCGTGCTGTGCCCCGCCCAGTACCGGGAGGAAGCGTATCCCGTGGTCTACTTCTGCCACGGCGGCGGGCAGGACGCCTTTGACGCGGAGACCTACGGCATGGCCGAGCGCATCCCCCAGGACGGCTTCCTCTACGTCTGCCCCAACCGCTACGGCCCGGAGGAATTTGACCGCATTCTAGGGGAGATGTCAGAGAACGGCTACCCCATCGACCAGCGCCGCATCTACGTCATGGGCTTTTCCGGCGGCTCCGGTTCGGCGGCGGAAATCGCCCTGGCCTACCCGGAGCGGGTGGCCGGTGTGGCGCTGTTCCCCGGCCCCAACGCCTTCAATCAGATGGATTTGCAGACGGTGCCTCAGCCGTTCCTGAACAATCCGGCGCTGCGGGTGCCCGTCCTCTGCATGGGCGGCACCTGTGACGGCGGGGACAACTGGCCGCTGGTGGACGACACCTCCTTCCAAAACCTGAACCACTGGATGGAGTCCGTCAGCCGCGTCCCGGGGTACCAGCCCACCAATCTGGCGGAGGCCAAACAGCGGATGGTCCAGTCCAAATCCCAGGTGGAGCGGGTGTTCGGCCTGGGGTTTGACCGGGGATACATCGACGAAATCGAGGACACCTACTGCTATGTGGGAGACTATATGGCGGAGGACGGCGTGGCCCTGGCCCGGTTTTGCAGCGTGGCGGGACTGCCCCATGGGGTATTCCCCATGTTCCTGGGGGTGGCCTGGGCCTTCCTCAGCAAATTCAGCCGGAATACGGAGACCGGGGCTTTGGAGTACCCAAAGCCGGAGATGGATTTTCGCACCCGGCGCGTCAAGAAGGAGGAGGAACCAAAATGACCAATCAGTTATACGCAGGCGCGGGCAGGGCGGAAATCCGCTACACGGAGGAAATGCTGCCCACCTATGGGGAAGGGTACAACGCCATCCACGACCTGCCCATGCTCCAGGTGCTGCTGCTCCGCTGCGGGGAGGGCTACGCCATCATTTCAGTGGACATCGTCATGCTGGAAATCAAGGAGCAGATGCGGAAGGAGGCGGCGAAGGAGCTGGGGCTGCCGGAGGAGCACATCCTGATTCACGCCACCCATGTGCTGGCCACCCCCCACTTCCGGGAGTGGGCCTCCCTGGAGGAGTGGCAGCAGGACTTCATGCACAGCCAGAGCCCGGTGCCGGAGGAGGAAGCCAGGGCGTACATGGATAGGGACAACCGGATGGTGCAGGCCCACCTGGACGCGCTGCGCGCGGCCTGCCGACAGGCAAAGAATACGTTGCAGCCCGCCGCCTTCGGGGTGGGCGTAGCCAACGCCCCCATCAACGTGAACCGTGTGGTGGAGACGAAGGACGGCTGGTGGCAGGGGGTCAACCCGAACGGCACCTCCGACCACAGCGTTCCGGTGCTTCGCTTTGACGATGCTGCGGGGAAGCCCATCGCCATCCTGTATAACTGCAACGTGGCTCCCGGCTGCATGGAGTTCTCCACCGTAAACGGCGGGCGCATGGTGTCGGGCGACCTGGCCGGGGCCTCCCAGCGGTTCGTGGACGAAGCCTACGGCGGGGAACCGGTGTCCATTTACACCACCGGCTACACCGGAGACCAGTGGCAGGCCCTCCGGGCCAGGCTGGACTACATTGACCGGGACGGCAATCAAATCGTCACCGACCTCGGGGAGGGCGGCTTCCAGCTGGTGCAGGTGCTGGCCACCCGGCTGGGGGAGCAGGTGGTACACACCGCCGAGGCCATCGCCACAGCGCCCCTGACCGACCCCATCGCCCTGGACTGCTACCGCTTCACCTATCCGGGCCAGCGGGTCACCGCCTCCTCGGAGAGCGGCCCCACCAGGGACTGCACTTACCTCCCCAACGGAACACAGGACGCGGAGCTGAAAATCCTCCAAATCGGAGACACGGCGATTCTGGCCTGCGGCGTGGAGCTTTGCTCGGAGACGGCTGCCGCCATCCAGGCGGGTTCTCCCTTTGCCCACACGCTGTTCATGGAGTTCGCCACCGAGGGCGGCGGCTATATGCCGGAGGAGATTTTCTACGACCGGATGAGCTTCCAGTCCAGAAAGAGCCGCTATGCAAAGGGGAGCGCGGAGCGATTCCGCGAGGACATTTTGCAGAGCCTGCGGGCATCCTATGACAGGCATCACACCTCGTAACGCGCAACATATCATGTAACAGAAAGGAACGGTTAAAAATGGAATTTTCCGAAGTCGTAAAAGCCCGGCGCAGCATTCGCCGCTATCAGGAAGGGCGCACCATCCCCAAGGAGGACTTGACCAAAATCGTGGAGTACGGTATGCTGGCCCCCAACGCCGCAGCCCGTCGGCCCTGGGAATTCTTCGTCATTGAGGACCGGGAGAAGCTGGAGCGGGTGGTCATGGCCCACCCCAACGGCAGCCTGCTGAAAAAGTGCAGCGCCCTCATCGTGGTCTGCGGCCGGAAGGACTGGAACCAGCCCATGCCGGAGCCGTTTATCCCCCTGGACTGCGCGGCGGCCATCACCACCATGCTCCTGACCGCCTGCGACATGGGCTACGGCGCCAGCTGGCTGGGAGCCTACCCCGATGAGGGGAAGATGGCCGATTTGCAGGAGATGCTGGGCACAGAGGGCATCCCTGTGGGCACCGTCGTCCTGGGCTATGCCGCAGAGGCCCCCGACATCCGGGGCCGCTGGGAGCCGGAAAAGGTACACTTCCTGTAAAGGAGGAGACGTATGCTTCAGTTTGACAGCAGCCGCTACTGCGTGCGCACCATGGAGGTAGACGGCCAGGCCGTCACCTTCCGCGCCTTTGAAAATATCGTCACCGTGGAGCATCCGGTGGACCCGCGCTATCAGGCCGTCAGCATCTACGTGCCGGAGGCGTTCTATCACGGGGAGACCGTTTGCGGCTATGACCTCCACACCGCCCCCATCCTCTTTGAGAACAACATCGGCGGATTCTTCCCCAGCGAGCCGAGGAACCCGGAGCATGAGATGTTCGGCCACACCAGCACCTTCTTTTACGCCCTGCTCCACGGCTACGTCATCGCCACCCCCGGCGCGCGGGGGCGCACGAATCAGGCGGCGGACGGCCGCTTCTACGGCAAGGCCCCCGCGGCCCTCATCGACCTGAAGGCGGCGCTGCGCTACCTGTGGGCCAACGAGGACGCCATTCCGGGGGATATGCACCATATGTTCTCCATCGGCACCAGCGCGGGGGGCTGCTTCGCCGCCCTGACCGGCACCTATGACAATCAGGCGGACTGTGAGCCGTTCCTGGCGGAGCTGGGGACGGCCTCGGGCAAGGAGGAGCTGTTCGCCGTGTGCTGCTACTGCCCCGTGACCGACCTGGAGCACGCGGACGCCGCCTATGAGTGGCAGTTCCAGGGCATTCCGGACTATCACCGGATGCATATGGAGATGGACGAGGGCGGCAGACCCCAGTTTTCCGCAGAGGACGGGGTCATGACCCAGCGGCAGATTCAGCTGTCCGATGAGCTGGCGGCAGCCTTCCCTACCTACCTCAACAGTCTGGGGCTGAACGCGCCGGACGGGAGCCCCCTCGCCCTCGACAGCGACGGCTCCGGCTCCTTCCGGGACTTCCTCTCCCGCAAAATCGCGGACGCGGCGCAGCAGGCGCTGGACGCCGGGAGAACTGTGGACTGCCCCGCCTTTACGGTGCGGGACGGCAGGGTCACGGCAGTCGATTTTTCCGCCTTTATGCGGTTCATCACCCGCATGAAGGAGGCTCCCCCCTTTGACGATGTGACGATGCACAGCTTTGAGAACAACCTGTTCGGGGAGCCCAACGAGGAGTATGCCCACTTCACGGCGTTTAGCTATCAGCGCAGCACCTGCCCGCAGCCCACCATGGCCAGCAGCGCCGTCCTGAAGCTGATGAATCCCCTCTCCTACATCAGAGAAGGCAGCAATCTGGTGCCCCACTGGCGGTTCCGCCAGGGGACTAATGACCGGGACGTGGGATTTGCTACGGTTGCAATCATCGCCCTGGCGCTGCAAAACCAGGGGGTGGACGTGGACTATGCCCTGATCTGGCATGAAAACCACGGCGGCGACTTTGACCTGCCGGAGCTGTTCCAGTGGATCGACGGGTTGTGCAGCGCTGAGTCCCGAGGTCAGTGACTTCCGGATTCCGGGATAGCCATTTTATGGGGAACGGTTAAATCTGTGATTACCTCGGCAATTTAGCAAAAGGTGAGGACACCTGGATACGGATATGCTCCCTTTATGAGAGACAGTGAAAAAACAAAAACACTGTCAATCATGAAGGGAGCATTACTATTCCGCAAAAGCATAAGCACAGAAGAAAAGAAATGGATGTCCCGTGTGGCGCATGGCTGCGTTCTTTGGCTTGCTTTGATACGGTTACGCTTTATTTCAGAGATTTTAGGGTGTTGCACTTCGTATTATAACCTGCCCGTCTCCCCTTTTAGGGGAGGCGGGCGGGTGGTGAAAGCTGCTACATCACTGGCTCCGCCGTCAGCGCAGCTGACTGAGGAGGTGGGTAGGTCGTCTGAATCATGAACGCTCCCTAAACCAACTCCTTGTACATGGCGGCGGCGTCATTCTTCCCCACATTGTCCGCCACCACCAGCACCTCCAGCTTCACGGTGCGCTGGCCGAACTGAATCTCCAGCACGTCCCCCACCTTCACGTCGTAGCTGGCCTTCACCGGGCGGCCGTTGGCGGTGACCCGGCCCGCGTCGCAGGCCTCATTGGCCACGGTGCGCCGCTTGATGAGGCGGGACACCTTTAAATACTTGTCAAGACGCATGGCTTCCCTCACAGTTCATAGTCGATGGCGACGCTGGACTCCTGCACGGCGTGCATATGGGGCTTCACCACGCCGCAGTGGTAGGGGTCGGCCTGGTAAGCGTCCAGGGCCGCCCGGTCCTCCAGCAGCACCTGGAGGGCGATGTCATAGGAGCGGGGGGAGTGCAGGAAGTCCACCCCCACCTCGATGCCCTTTATCATGGGCACCTTCCCCTCCATGGAGAGGGCAATTTCCTTCGTTTTGGCGCACAGCTCCGGAGTGGGCTCCTTCAGCTTGAACAGGACGATGTGACGAATCATACTAATTCCTCCGTACTTTATCAGGATAAGGTTATTTTAACACAGGTCGGCCTGGCTTTCCACCGGTCCCGCATATTTTTTTGCTTGAACAGGGTGACGTGTTGAAGCGGCGGGGCGATTCGGTGCAGGATTTCCAGCCTTTTCCACCCTCTTTTGCACGTTTTCTACATTTTGCACAAAAAACAGTGCCATTTTACCGGGAACAATTTCATAGAAAATCTCACACTTCGCTCTTGCAAAAGATGAACAATCTGTTAAAATAGAAGGATGGAATTTCTGTTGCAGTTTGTCGAAAGGGGCAGCGAGATACTATGGCAAAAACCCGTCAGGAAGCGCTGGAGGCTCTGCTGAGGTCCTACAGCGTCTGGTATGACATCACCCGCTGTAACGAAGCGGACGCGCCCATGGTGGCCCAGGCCGCCTTTCACGAACAGGGGACAGGCTACCTCCTGTCCAAGAAGGCCAAGATGTGGGGGGCTGACCGGAACGAGTATGTGTTCCTCTTCTCCGTCCCCCATCTGACGGAGGATGCGGCCCGGCGCTGCATCGCCCAGGCCCAGGCGCTGGGGGACGAGATGATCGTCCCCGGCAAGGAGCATATGTGCTCCTACATTGTGGCGGAGATTCTCTGTGATACGGCGGACGAGGCTGCGGTGCAGGCTGTCCGGCGCTATCACCGCCGAAAAAGTTTTCAATTTTCGCTTCAGGGCTGGACGGAAACCCATACTGCCCTGGTCGAGCTGGGGAAGGACTCGATTGTCGCCAATCCGGACGGACGGCTGACAGCGAAATTTTTGAAAAGCGCACTGTATCCCAAGCCCAAGAAGCGGGGTTCGGTGCGTAAATTGTCGAAAAAGCAAGGAGTGTAGGAAACAACATGAATGGTTTAGTACTGTTAATCATTGCGGTTGCTGTGCTGGTCTGCGGCTATATCTTCTATGGCGGCTGGCTGTGCAAGCAGTGGGGCGTTGGTGAGAGCGATGAGCCCACCCCCGCCCACACGATGGAGGACGGCGTGGACTACGTTCCCGCCAAGGCCCCTGTGTTGATGGGCCACCACTTCTCCTCTATCGCAGGTGCGGGCCCCATCACCGGCCCCATCAACGCGGCGGCCTTTGGCTGGCTGCCCTGTACCCTGTGGATTCTGGTCGGCGGCATCTTCTTCGGCGGCGTCCATGACTTTGGCTCCCTGATCGCCTCTGTCCGTCACGGCGGCAAGTCCATCGGTGAGATCATCTCCGCCAATATGTCCAAGCGGGCCAAGCGCCTGTTCATCATCTTCGCTTACCTGACCCTGATTCTGGTGGTGGCCGCCTTCGCCGCTATCGTGGCCGGCACCTTCGGCGCCACCTATGACGAGACCGGCGCGCTGGACAAGGCTGCGTCCCTCAGCGCTTCCCGGGTGGCTATGGTGTCCCTGCTGTTCATCCTCATCGCCATCGTCTTTGGCTTCCTGGTCTATCGCCGGAATATGCCCATGGGCGTGTCCACCGTGTTCGGCGTAATCGCCATCGTCCTCATCATCGTCATTGGCATGAACTTCCACCCCATCTATCTGTCCACCAGCACCTGGATGTGGATCGTGGGCCTGTACATCGCCATCGCCTCTGTCACCCCGGTGTAGATTCTGCTCCAGCCCCGTGACTATCTGTCCTCCTTCCTGCTGTACGCCATGATTGCCCTGGCCGTCCTGGGCGTAGTGCTGGCCCGTCCTTCCATGGACAGCATGGCCACCGCTGAGTGGGCTGTGGAGAGCTCCTCCGGCACCACCTACCTGTTCCCGGTGCTGTTCACCACCATCGCCTGCGGCGCCATCTCCGGCTTCCACTCTCTGATTTCCTCCGGCACCACTTCCAAGCAGCTGGATAAGGAGACCGATGCCAAACCCATCGCCTACGGCGGTATGCTGCTGGAGTGCGTGCTGGCTATCCTGACCCTGTGCGCCATTGCCTATGCCTACAGCTGGAATGCGGCCAACCCCGATTCCGCTCTGACCGGCGCCACCGCCATCTTCGGCGGCGGCATCGCCCACATGATTGACGACGCCATCCCCGGCACCTACAGCGTGATTTACACCCTGCTGGTGCTGACCTACTCCGCCTTCTGCCTGACCAGCCTGGACACCGCCGCCCGTATGGGCCGGTTCATGTTCCAGGAGTTCTGGCTGGACTCCTCCGCCGGTGAGACCCCGGAGAACGTCACCGGCTACAAGAAGGTGCTGGCCAACCCCTATGTGGCTACCATCATCACCGTGGTGCTGGGCGTCCTGCTGGGCCTGAACGGCTACGAGAAGATTTGGGCCCTGTTCGGCTCCGCCAACCAGCTGCTGGCTGCCCTGGCTCTGCTGGCCGTCGCCACCTGGCTGGGCAACGTGGGCAAGAACAACAAGATGTTCCTGATTCCCATGGCCTTCATGCTGGTGGTCACCATCTGCTCCCTGGCCATCAACACCATGAACCAGTTCAACCTCATCGCCGCTGGCGGCACCGACTGGGGCCCCTGGGCCCAGGCCATCATCGGCATCCTGCTGATCGTCCTGGCGGTGGTTCTGGCCATCGAGGGCGTCCAGACCCTGAGCAAACAGAGAAAAGCGGCCAAGGCGTAACGCCTGACCGGTTCCCTCCCTTCCCAAAAAAACGGAAAGGCGGCGTCCTGCGGGACGCCGCCTTTTTTGCGGTCAGCTTTGGAGCTGGAGGAAGGGTTTGCCAACGGGGCATTCCTTAGATAAGGAATGATACGTTCGCCAGGCGCACACCGTGCGCCCCCAGATTGTAAGGATTTGTTTCTTGCTTTGGAGGAATGCTTGTGCTAGAGTATAGGTATCACCCTAGGTAAATTTTTCTGAAAAACCGTCCGCCAGGGCGGTTGGAGGGTTTCATATGCAGACAGAAGTAAAAGAGGTAAGAGAGGAAGCTGCCAAAAGCCACACCGGGCTGATCGTTGTGCTGATTATCGCCATCTTGCTGGTGATCGGGGCCTTCGGCTACCTGATGGGGGCGCGGTACTACGCCACCCACTTCCCCAGAAACACCACCATCAACGGCATGGACGTCAGCAATAAGACGGCGGACAACGTGAAGCTGGCCCTGAATAACAGCGTCCAGACCTACGTCCTGACCATTCAGGAGCGGGACGGGATCACGGAAACCATGACTGCCTCCGACGCAGGCATGACCTATCAGGACAACGGCGAGGTGGACGCGCTGCTGAACGACTATAATCCCTATACCTGGCTGTTTGACTGCCTTTCGGAGGACAGCTACACCGTATCCTTCCCCGTTCAAATCGATGAGGACACCGCCAGGGATTCCATCGCCCTGCTGAACTGCTTCAATCCGGCGCTGGTGACCAGCCCGGAGAACGCCTGCCTGGTGGTGGACGGCGGGGACTACTACATCAAGGATGAGGTCTACGGCAACCAACTGGATGAGGACAGGACGGTAGCCCTGCTGCTGAAGGTCCTGGCCTCCGGCCAGACCTCCGTGAACCTGGACACCGAGGGCTGCTATATCGACCCCACAGTCACCAGCGGCGACGAGACGCTGCAAGCCCAGATGGCCCAGCTGGACGTGCTGCTGGGGGCGGAGGTCACCTTTGACTTTGAGGACGACCGCGTTGAGGTGGTGAACGCGGAGGTCATCGCGACCTGGCTGGTGCAGGACGAGGAGGGCAACTACAGCCTGGACGGCGACCTGGTCTATGACTGGGTCAAGACCCAGCTGGCCTACCAGTATGACACCTTCGGCCTGACCCACACCTTCACCACCACCGGCGGCGACACCATCACCCTCACCGGCGGGGACTACGGCTGGTGCATCGCCCGGCAGGACACCACGGACAAGCTCATCGCGGCGGTGGAAAACGGCGAGGTCACCGATATGGACCCGGAGTACCAGTATTCCGCCAAGTTCCGGGGCGTCAACGACATTGGAGACACCTATGTGGAGATCTCCATCAGTCAGCAGAAGGTCTGGTGCTATAAGGATGGGGCGCTGGTGGTGGAGACGGACTGCGTCACCGGCAACCCCAACAAGGGCAACGGCACCCCTTCCGGCAGCGTCTGGGCTATCGACGCCAAAAAGAGCCCCGCCGTCCTGGGCACACTGGACACCATGGGTTACGCCAGTCCGGTGAGCTATTGGATGCCCTTCACCGGCAACGTTGGCCTCCACGACGCCGACGGCTGGCGGACGAAGTACGGCGATGAGATCTATCTGACCAACGGCAGCCACGGCTGCGTGAACCTGCCCTACAGCGCGGCCAAGCTGATTTACAACGCGGTGGAGATCGGCACGGCGGTGGTGGTCTATAACTGACAGGGTCGGCGTTCCGGCACATTGGAGGAGCCTATGAGAAGCAAATGGATGCGGGCCCTGCTGCCCGCCCTGGTGCTGGCGGCGGCCCTGTGGGGCTGCGGCAGCGGGGAAGCGGCGGAACGCGGCGGCGAAGCCTCCGCCAGCGGTTCCGGGACGGATTCCGCCATCTCCGACAGCGTCTCCCCGGAGGGCGGGGCGGCGTCGGAGGCCCCGGCGGAGGACGCCCCGGTCAGCAGCGCGCTGATTCCCGAAAACCTGACGGAGGAGTACGCCACGCTGCTGACTGGTCTGTGGGTGGAAGCAGACAGCGGCGACAGCTACTATATCAACGCCGACGGTTCCGGCAGCCTTTACCCGGCGGACGAAGAGACGCCGGAGGACTTCACCTGGAGCGTGCTGGAGGAGCAGGGCGGAGAGGCGCTGCTGTACCTGTTCTTCACCGGCGCAGAGGCGGCGGATTGCTACCTCCCCGTCTTTGACGAGGACAGCCTGACCCTCTGCGACCCCGACAGCGGGGACGCCGTCCTCCTGCTCACCGTGGGGGAGACCTTCGGGTGATTGCCGCTGGCTGCCATTCCCTTACGGGTGCATAAAATGCGCCTGTAAGGGTTTCGTATTCGGCGGGGGCCTCCTTAGATAACGTTCGTTATAGAGGATTTGTCCTGCCTTCCCCTGTTCCAGTAGGGGCGCACAGTGTGCGCCCGGCCACTTTTTCTCCTTAGATAAGGATGGATAAAAGAAATAGGTGGTTTCCTGACCAGGGACTGTTTTTCCTTAGGTAAGGATGGATAAAGGAACAACGTTTTTGCCCTTGCCAGGGCATAACCTCCTTAGATATGGTTCTTTATAGAGAATTTGTCCGGCCTTCGCCGTCAAGCGGCATTTCCGCTACGCTCCCTACCCTTGCCAGGGAAGCGGGGGCCTGCTTTTCTCGCTCCGCCGAGAAAAGCAGCAAAAGAGGGCGGCTTAGGGAGGGACTTCGGGGCCTCGCCCCTCCCTAAGAACCCTCCCCCTATCCCA